>NZ_BBOX01000138.1 GCF_001553455.1 Streptomyces hygroscopicus subsp. hygroscopicus | reverse complement strand
AGGGCGCCGCACCGGAGGCCCCGCCCCCGGCACCCACCCACGGACCTGCCGCGCCCCCGCACCCCGCCCCCGGCACCCACCACGAAACAGCAGGCCCACCCCAGCAACCACCACACACCCGCACCCACCACCCGCACCCGCCACCCACGGACAACGGAACGAACACGGACCACGGACAACGGACCGTAAACCGCGAACCGTAAACCGCGAACCGCGACCCCACCCGCGACCAGCCGGGCCGCCCCTCACCCCTCCGCGATCACCACCGCCGACGCCACCCCCGCGTCATGGCTCAGCGAGACGTGCAGCCCCCGCACCCCCAGCCGCTCCGCGCACGCCGCGACCGTGCCGCGTACCGAGAGGCGGGGCCGGCCGCTGGGTTCGGTCAGGATCTCCGCGTCCGTCCAGCGCAGGCCGCCGGGGGCGCCCAGGGACTTGGCGAGCGCCTCCTTGGCGGCGAACCGGGCCGCCAGCGAGGCCATGCCACGGCGCTCCCCGCTCGGCAGCCACAGCTCGCGCTCGACGAACAGCCGGTCCGCCATCCCCGGGGTGCGCCGCAACGCGTCGTCGAAGCGGTCGATCCCGGCCACGTCGATGCCGACGCCGATGATCACCCGGTCACTCTCACTCCACCGTCACCGACTTCGCCAGGTTCCTCGGCTGGTCGACCTCGTTCCCCCGCGCCGTCGCCAGCTCGCACGCGAAGACCTGCAGCGGCACCGTGGCCACCAGCGGCTGGAGCAGGGTCGGGGTGACCGGGATCTCGATCAGGTGGTCGGCGTACGGGGCGACGGACGCGTCCCCGCGCTCGGCGATGACGATCGTGCGGGCGCCGCGCGCCCGGATCTCCTGGATGTTGGAGACGATCTTGTCATGCAGCACCGACCGCCCGCGCGGCGACGGCACGACCACCACGACCGGCACATCCTGCTCGATGAGCGCGATCGGCCCGTGCTTCAGCTCGCCCGCCGCGAACCCCTCGGCGTGCATATAGGCGAGTTCCTTGAGCTTGAGCGCGCCCTCCAGGGCCACCGGGAAGCCGACGTGCCGGCCCAGGAAGAGCACGGTGTTCTTGTCGGCCAGCGTCCGGGCCAGCTCCCGCACCGGCTCCATGGTCTCCAGGACCTCGTCCACCTGGGTCGCGATCTCCGACAGCTCGCGGATCACGGAGAGGATCTCGTCGCCCCACTTGGTGCCGCGCACCTGGCCCAGGTAGAGCGCCACCAGGTAGCAGGCGACCAGCTGGGTGAGGAACGCCTTGGTGGAGGCGACGGCGACCTCGGGCCCGGCGTGGGTGTAGAGCACCGCGTCCGACTCGCGCGGGATGGTGGAGCCGTTCGTGTTGCAGATGGCCAGCACCTTCGCGCCCTGCTCCCGCGCGTGCCGCAGCGCCATCAGGGTGTCCATGGTCTCGCCGGACTGGGAGATGGCGATCACCAGCGTGCGCTGGTCCAGGATCGGGTCCCGGTAGCGGAACTCGCTGGCCAGCTCGGTCTCGCAGGGGATCCGGGTCCAGTGCTCGATGGCGTACTTGGCGATCATGCCGGCGTGGTAGGCGGTGCCGCAGGCCACGATCACGACCTTGGTGACCTCGCGCAGCACCGAGGCCGGGATGCGCACCTCGTCCAGGCAGAGGTTGCCGGCCAGGTCGATCCGGCCGAGCAGGGTGTCCGCGACGGCCTTCGGCTGCTCGGCGATCTCCTTGAGCATGAAGTAGTCGTAGCCGCCCTTCTCGGCGGCGGAGGCGTCCCAGTCCACGTGGTACGGGCGGACCTCGGCCGGCGCCCCCTCGAAGTCGGTGACGGTCACCCCGTCCCGGCGGACCTCCACGACCTGGTCCTGGCCCAGCTCGATGGCCTCGCGGGTGTGGGCGATGAAGGCGGCCACGTCGGAGGCGAGGAACGCCTCGTCCTCGCCGACGCCGACGACCAGCGGCGAGTTGCGGCGCGCCCCGACCACCACATCGGGCGCGTCGGCGTGCACCGCGACCAGGGTGAAGGCGCCCTCCAGCCGGCGGCAGACCTGGCGCATCGCCTCGGCGAGGTCACCGCAGGACGAGAACGACTCGGCCAGCAGATGCGCCACGACCTCGGTGTCGGTCTCGGAGGCCAGGCCGTGGCCGCGCTCGGCCAGTTCGGCGCGGAGCGCGGCGAAGTTCTCGATGATGCCGTTGTGGACGACGGAGACCCGGCCCGCGTTGTCCAGGTGCGGATGGGCGTTGGCGTCGGTCGGGCCGCCGTGGGTGGCCCATCGGGTGTGGCCGATGCCGGTGCCGCCGGTGGGCAGCGGGCGGTCGGCCAGCTCCTTCTCCAGGTTGGCCAGCTTGCCCGCCTTCTTGGCGGCCGCCAGCCCGCCGTCGGCCAGCACGGCGACACCCGCCGAGTCATAGCCGCGGTACTCGAGCCGCTTGAGCCCGGCGAGGACGACATCGAGGGCGGACTGCCCTCCCACATAACCAACGATTCCGCACATGGACTGCAGCGTACGGCCCGCTGCCCCGCAGACTTGGCACACCCCCGCGCGTCGCCGTGCCGTGCATAATGCGCACGAGCGGCCGGGGGGCCGCCTTTCACTTTCCTGGGGGGATCGTGCGCCGTATCACCATGTCCTTAGCCGCCGTGCTGCTTCTCGCGCTCGGCACCGGCTGCTCATCGGGTTCGAGCGAATCGGGTTCTAGCGAGAAGGGTCGCGTCACCGAGAAGCCGGGCGGAAGGGCCGGAGCGAAGGCGTCCGCCACGAAGGGCACGGACGGCAGACCCGTCGACATCGTCCGCGCCGCAGTGGCGAAGGCCCGCGCCACCAGCGCCCGTATCGACGAGAAGATCGTGCTCAGCGACGGAACGCGCACCTACACGCTGTCCATCGCGGGCCCCTTCGACATGGCCCGGGACAAGGGCACACTGTCCGTCGACTTCCCGGGCGGGGCCGTCGACCACATCGACGAGATCTTCAGTCGCGGCCGGATCTATCTCACTCCGATGCAACCCGCCATCCCGAAGGGCGCCTGGGCGTCCATCGCCCGGGACAAGGTCGAAGCCCACTCGCTACTGCGCGCACCGGCCAACGACCCCGAGCATGTGCTGCGCCAGATCGCCGCGATGCGCAAGGTGACGCGCTTTGGCACGGGGACTGTCGGCGGCCGCGCAGCCACCCGGTACCGGGGCTCGCTCGACACCGCCACCCTGTCGCTGGGGCTCACCGCGAAGGCCCGCCGCAGCCTCGCCAAGCTGCACGAGATGATCCGAACCGACCTCCCGGTGTTCACGGACGCCTGGGTGGACCGTGCGGGGCGGATCGTCCGAGTCAGGCTCACCCACCGCTTCCAGACGGACTCCGCCGAGGTGACGATGACGCTGTCCTCCTTCGGGCAGCCGGTGAAGGCCGTCGCGCCGGACGACTCCCTGACGGTGCCCGTGATGTCGGTGAGCGGGGCCCTGCCGGGATGACCAGCAGCATGACCAGCGGGGGCCGACGGGGTGACCGGCGGAGGAGCAGCGGGGTGACCGACCCCACGCCGCCGGGCCGGTCACCCGGCCGGGTCCAGCCACCACAATGACAAGGTGATCACGTCAACCGACGAAGCGCGCACCGTGCGCGGCCCGCAGCGGCGGACCGGCGAGGCGACCCCGTATGTGGACCTGTCCCGCGCCGAGTGGAGCGCGCTGCGGGACAAGACCCCGCTGCCGCTGACCGCCGAGGAGGTCGAGCGGCTGCGCGGGCTCGGCGACGTCATCGACCTCGAGGAGGTACGTGACGTCTATCTGCCGCTGTCCCGGCTGCTCAACCTCTACGTGGCCGCCACCGGCAATCTGCGCGGCGCGCTCAACACCTTCCTCGGCGACACCAAGCGGGGCACCGGCGCCCAGCCCGGTACGCCGTTCGTCATCGGCGTGGCGGGCAGTGTCGCGGTCGGCAAGTCGACCACCGCCCGGCTGCTCCAGGCGCTGCTGGCCCGCTGGCCGGAGCACCCCCGGGTGGAGCTGGTCACCACCGACGGCTTCCTCTACCCCAACGCCGAACTCCAGCGGCGCGGCCTGATGGCCCGCAAGGGGTTCCCCGAGTCCTACGACCGCAGGGCGCTGACCCGCTTCGTCGCGGATGTGAAGGCGGGCCGGGCGGAGGTGTCGGCGCCGGTCTACTCGCATCTGATCTACGACATCGTGCCGGGCGAGCTGCTGACCGTGCACCGCCCCGACATCCTGATCGTCGAGGGGCTCAACGTGCTGCAGCCCGCGCTGCCGGGCAAGGACGGGCTGACCCGGGTGGGGCTCGCGGACTTCTTCGACTTCAGCGTGTACGTGGACGCCCGGACGGAGGACATCGAGCGCTGGTACCTGGGCCGCTTCAAGAAGCTGCGGGAGACGGCCTTCCAGGACCCGTCCTCGTACTTCCGCAAGTACACCCAGGTCTCCGAGGAGGAGGCGCTGGACTACGGCCGGATGATCTGGCGGACCATCAACAGGCCCAACCTCCAGCAGAACGTCCAGCCCACCCGGGGCCGGGCGACGCTGGTGCTGCGCAAGGGACCGGACCACAAGGTCCAGCGGCTGTCCCTGCGCAAACTCTGAGGAGCGCGTGCCGTGCTGCATCTGCGGTTGATCGTCCCCGCCGACCGCACCGAGGAGGTGGTGCGCACCGTCGAGAAGACGGTCGGCACCACCCATCTGGTGGTGCTGCCGGGCGCCGCGCGCAACCCCATGGGGGACGTCGTGATGTGCGACGTGGCGCGCGAGGCGGGCGACTCCCTGCTGGGCGACCTGCGTGAGCTGGGGCTGGACGAGACCGGCTCGATCGCCGTGGAGAACATCGACCTGTCGCTGTCCCGGCGTGCCGACGAGGCGGAGGAGGAGGCACCCGGTGAGGGAGCGGACGCCGTCCTGTGGGAGCAGCTGGCGGACGCCACCCACGAGGAGTCCACGCTCTCGGTCACCTATCTCGCCTTCCTCACCCTCGCGACGATGATCGCGGCATGCGGTGTGGTGCTGGACAACGCGATCCTGATCGTCGGCGCGATGGCGGTCGGCCCGGAGTTCGGGCCGCTGGCGGGGCTGTGCACCGCGCTGGTGCGGCGCGCACCGCGGCTGGCCGCCCGCTCGGCGATCGCGCTGCTGGTGGGATTCGCCGCGGCGATGGCGCTGACGACCGGTTTCGGCATGCTGATGGACGCCGTGGGGCTGTTCAGCGCGGACATGCTGGAGGGCGCCCGGCCGAACACGGACTTCATCTGGAAGCCGGACATGTTCTCGTTCGTGGTGGCCGTGCTCGCGGGGATCGCCGGAACGCTCTCGCTGACCTCGGCGAAGTCCGGTGCGCTGGTGGGCGTGGCGATCTCGGTGACCACGGTCCCGGCGGCGGCCAACGCGGCGGTGGCGCTCGGCTACGGCGAGATCCACCAGATGTGGGGCTCGACCGAGCAACTGCTGCTGAACCTGGTGGGGATCGTGCTGGCCGGGACGCTGACGCTGGTGCTCCAGAAGGTGCTGTGGGAACGGCAGCGGCGGCGGGCGCTACCGCGCGGCTGACCGCGAACCGGCCCGACGGGCCGAACCGGCGAGCCGGACCGGCGGCCGGGGCACATGGTCCGAGGCCGAGGGCCGGAGACCGGGCGGTTGGACCGGACGCACGGCCCGGACGGCCCGGACGCACGGCCCGGACGTGTGGCCGGGGCGCCCGGACGCGTGGCCCGGAAGGCCGAGGCCCCGGGGCCGGGCGGAGGCCCAGGGGCCGGGCGGAGGCCCAGGGACCAGAGCGACGGCCCACGGGTTCAGGGGGCCAGCAGCCGGGCGGAACGGACCGGAAGGTCCGAGCGGCAGCCCGGAAGACCAGCCGGGCCCCGGAAAATCAGCCCCGGAAAACCGGGCCCGGGAGACCACCCGAGGCCCGGAAGACCAGAGGACCAAAGGACCAGGGAGCCGGGGCCCTGGACCCTGGGCCCCGGCCGGGGCCCCTGGCCCTGCCGTACCTCTGGTCCCCTGCCAGGCCCCCGGCCCCGGCCCCCGGACCGCCGGAAGCCTCGCTCTAGCCCAGGGCCGACTTCACGGCGTCCGCCAGCCGCCCGGCGACCGAGCGGGCCTGGTCGATGTCGGCCGCCTCGACCATGACCCGTACCAGCGGCTCGGTGCCCGACGGGCGGAGCAGCACCCGGCCGGTCTCGCCCAGCTCGCGCTCCGCCTCGGCGACGGCCGCGGCCAGGTCGGCGCTGGAGGAGACCCGGGACTTGTCCACGTCGGGGACGTTGATCAGCACCTGCGGAAGACGCTCCATGACGCCCGCGAGATCGGCCAGGGAGCGGCCGGTCGCGGCGACGCGGGCCGCCAGCAGCAGACCGGTGAGCGTGCCGTCACCGGTGGTGGCGTGGTCCAGGACGATGACGTGCCCGGACTGCTCGCCGCCCAGCGCGTAGCCGCGGGTCTTCATCTCCTCCAGCACATAGCGGTCCCCGACCGCCGTCTGGACCAGTTCGACGCCCTCCCGCCGCATGGCGAGCTTGAAGCCGAGGTTGGACATCACGGTGCCGACCACGGTGTTCTTGCGCAGCTCGCCCGCCTCGCGCATGGCCAGCGCCAGGACGGCGAGGATCTGGTCGCCGTCGACCTCCCGGCCCGCCGCGTCCACCGCGAGGCAGCGGTCGGCGTCCCCGTCGTGGGCGATGCCGAGGTGTGCCCGGTGCTCCACGACGGCGGCCTGGAGCCGGGCGAGGTGGGTGGAGCCGTAGCCGTCGTTGATGTTGAGCCCGTCCGGGTCGGTGCCGATCGTCACGACCTCGGCCCCGGCTCGCGCGAACGCCTCCGGGGAGACCCGGGCGGCGGCGCCGTGCGCCCCGTCGATGACGACCTTGAGCCCGTCGAGCCGGTTGGGGAGGACGCCGACCAGATGGGCCACATAGGCGTCGAAGCCCTCGTCGTAGGCCCGGACCCGGCCCACCCCGGCGCCGGTCGGCCGGTCCCACGGCTCACCGGAGGCATGGGCGCGGTAGGTGGTCTCGATACGGTCCTCCAGCTCGTCGGCGAGCTTGTGGCCGCCGCGGGCGAAGAATTTGATGCCGTTGTCGGGCATCGGGTTGTGGCTCGCGGAGAGCATCACCCCGAGGTCCGCGTCCAGCGCCCCGGTCAGATACGCGACGGCCGGCGTGGGCAGCACGCCGACCCGCAGGACGTCCACCCCGGCGCTGGCCAGCCCCGCCACCACGGCCGCCTCCAGGAACTCCCCGGACGCTCGCGGGTCCCGCCCGACCACCGCCACCGGTCGATGGCCTTCGAAGGTCCCCGCCTCAGCGAGCACATGCGCCGCGGCTACCGACAGGCCGAGCGCCATCTCAGCCGTCAGATCGGCGTTCGCGACGCCGCGCACACCATCCGTACCGAAGAGTCGTCCCACTGGTGTCCTCCGAAGTTACGAGCTGGGGGGCTGGAGCTTGCCTGTAGGTATACGCCCCCCGGTGGCGATAGCCGAACGCCCCGGAGGCACAGGTGGTGCCGCCGGGGCGTTCGGGTGAAGCAGCGGTGCCGCGTTGGACGTCAGCGCTTGCTGTACTGCGGCGCCTTGCGGGCCTTCTTCAGACCGGCCTTCTTACGCTCGGTGGCGCGGTCGTCACGGGTCAGGAAGCCGGCCTTCTTGAGGGGGCCGCGGTTGTTGTCCACGTCCGCCTCGTTCAGCGCGCGGGCGATGCCCAGACGCAGCGCTCCGGCCTGGCCGGAGACGCCGCCGCCCGAGATGCGGGCGATCACGTCGTAGCGGTCGTCCAGCTCGAGCACCTTGAAGGGCTCGTTGACTTCCTGCTGGTGGACCTTGTTGGGGAAGTACTCCTCAAGGGTACGCCCGTTGATCTTCCACTGCCCGCTGCCCGGCACGATGCGGACGCGCGCCACGGCGTTCTTGCGACGTCCGGTGCCGGCGGCCGGCTGCGGGTCGCCGAAGCGGGAGGCGAGCGACTCGGAGGTGTACTCCGACTCGATCGTCTCGACGCTCTCGGTGGTGTACTCCTCGACATCGAGGGGGGTCTCGGCGGTGGTCTCGGCCACGATGCTCCTCAGATTCTCTTCGTCGTAAGGGGTGGCCGGGACTACTGCGCGACCTGAGTGATCTCGAACGGGACGGGCTGCTGAGCGGCGTGCGGGTGCTGGTCGCCCGAGTACACCTTCAGCTTCGAGAGCATCTGACGGCCCAGGGTGTTCTTGGGGAGCATGCCCTTGATGGCCTTCTCGACGGCCTTCTCCGGGTTCTTCTCCAGCAGCTCGTCGTAGCGGATGGAGCGCAGACCACCCGGGTAGCCGGAGTGGCGGTACGCCATCTTCTGGGTCCGCTTGTTGCCGGAGAGGTGCACCTTGTCGGCGTTGATGATGATGACGAAGTCACCAGCGTCGACATGCGGTGCGTACACCGGCTTGTGCTTGCCCCGCAAAAGGGTGGCGGCCTGGGAGGCCAGACGGCCCAGAACCACGTCGGTGGCGTCGATGACGTGCCACTGACGCTGGACGTCGCCGGGCTTGGGGCTGTACGTACGCACGGTCGTAGCCTTCGCTTCTTCAGTGAGTGGGTCTCCCCGGATCCGCGAGGACCGGAGGGACGGGTCCGGACAAGGCCACCCGGACGATCACGACAGCCTTGGCCGCACATCGGTGACGCATCCGCGTGCCTGCCGCTGGTCATCGGCCCGGTGGACCGGCGTAACGGCCTCTCACGTGAGAACGAGCAAGCCAATACGCATAACGAACTGGCAGAATACCGGCCCGCCCCTACGCGGGTCAAAACGCCCCCGCGCCTGGTCCGCTGGTCCGCGCACCCGCCCCCGCCGCCGTGGAGCCGCCTCGCGCCCGCCCCCCACCGCCGTACGCCCGCCTCGCGCCCGGTGCGCGCGCCGCAGAGCGCCCTCGCCGACGGGTCCCCCGCGTCACCCGGCCGGTTTAAGATGCGCGCCATGAGCTTTGGGCAAGGGGGGCCTTACGGGCCCGGGGGATCTCAACCGCCTCAGCAGTCGACGCCGGACTGGGCGGCGCTCGCCGACCAGTCCGCCGCCCGCGACCGCCGCCGCAAGCTGTTCCTCATCGGTGGCGGGGTGCTGGCGACCGCCGCCGTCGCCGCAATCGTCGCCACCGCCGTGGCCAGCAGCGGCCACAAGGGCAAGGGCGGCGGGGACGCGGCCGGCGGCCTGCCCTCCCCCCAGGACCTGCCCAGCGAGTCGGCCACGGCCGAGCCCTCCTTCTCCGACGTCGCCCCGCCGGCGCCGCCGAAGCCGCTGGACATCATCTCCAGCGCCCGGCGGGACAAGGCGCCGCTGAGCCCGGCCACCCTCTTCCCGGAGAAGAGCGCCGCGAAGGACAACCGCTCGTACGCCAAGGCGTCCACCGCCGCCACGACCAGCTGCGCCACCGCCACCCAGGGGCAGCTCGGCTCGGTCCTGGTGAACAACGGCTGCCGTGAGCTGCTGCGGGCCACCTTCTCCCGGGACGGCGTCGCGGTGACGGTCGGTGTCGCCGTCTTCGACGGCAAGGCGGCCGCCGAGCGGGCCAAGGACCAGTACAAGCCCAATGTCGCCTCGCTCGCGGGCGGGGGCGTGCCGGTCTTCTGCCGCCGCACCGCCTGCCAGACCTCGGCGAACGCCATCGGGCGGTACGCCTACTTCACGATCTCCGGCTACACGTCGGGGAAGGCGGTCACCGCGTCGGACACCGTGACCCTCCAGGCGGGCCGTGACGTGGCCGACTACACCTTCAACCGCATCCTGGCCCGCGGAAACGCCCAGGCGTCGGCGGAGGCGGCCGCCACCGACTGACCGACCGGCGGGCCGCCACCGACTGACCGGCCGGCGGACGGCCGCACCGGGCGGATCCGCTGCGGGGCGGTGGCCCGCGCGGCCACCTGGGCGTTCACCAGCCCTTCCGGGATCCCGGACATCGCGGGCCGGAGATGTCCGCCCCGGAGAACCCGGAGAACACCGACGGCCGCGGCCCCGACCGCACCGCCGCGCAGCTGATGACGGCCGCCTCCCCGCCCGCGCCGTGCAATGCCGAAGGCCATCGCCTCGTCCCCGGCCTCCGGGGCGCCGAGCGCCGCCGCCTCCTCGACGTCCGCCTTCCCGCCCTCCCCGTCGTCGGCCGGGAAGCCGTCACGGCAAACGGTCACGGCAGGCGGTCACGGCAGGCGGTCACGGCCTCGCGCAGGTCCTTCAGCGTGCGCCCGGCGCCGCCCGGACCGTAGTGCCGCAGCCGGTCATCAGCCCCAGCGCCGTCACCACGGCGACGGCCGCGCCCACGGTCCGCTTCGCACCGGACTCGTTCATCGGTCCGTCCACCCCCGATCAATATCGATCCCGTACAGCTACCGCACGGACACCCCGCCGACTCCCAGAACCCCGGGAAGGTTGTGTTCCATTACGCGAATGTGGTTGATGCCATATCACCACGCGCATAAGCAACCTTCGCGGCTCCAGCCTGTCTTACCGACCGATCGGTCCTTACTGGCTCCACACCGGCATCACACCGGCCCCATACCGGCCCAATGCAGCCTGGTTCGGAACCAGAAACACAGCGCGGCCTCGGAGGGGAGGGCACGCGCGGCAGCTCAGGCCCGCTGCGCGTACATCACCGTGAAGATTTCTTTCCTGCTCCACAACGCCTATGGCATCGGTGGCACGATCCGGTCGACCTTCAACGTGGCCGGGGCGCTCGCCGCCCGCCACACCGTGGAGATCGTCTCCCTGATCCGCACCATCGACACCCCCAACCTCCCCCTCCACCCCGCCGTGCGGCTCAGGCCCCTGATCGACCTGCGCCCGCACGAGGGCACCGCCGACGCCACCCGCGCCCGGGGCGGCGACCTCGGCCATCCGCTGCTGACCCGGCCCAGCGCCCATGTCCCCGCCGCCGAGGCCAGGGGCACCACCAACTTCAACGCCCTCACCGACGAACGCGTCGCCGACCACCTCCGGCACACCGACGCCGATGTCGTCATCGCCACCCGCCCCGGGCTGGTCGTCTACCTCGCCGCGCTCGGCCGGGCCGACCGCTATCTGCTGATCGGCCAGGAGCACCGCCTCCACGGAACCCACCGCGCCGAGATCCGCGCCGCCTGCGACGCCGCCATACCCCACCTCGACGCGTACACCTCCGTCTCCGAGGCCGACGCGGCCACCCACCGGGCCCACCTGCCCGGCGTCACCACCCGGCTGACCGCCCTGCCCAACGCGGTGCCCGCCACCGGGATCGAGCCCTCCGACGGCCGCACCAAACTCGTCGTGGCCGCGGGCCGGCTCATCCCCGTCAAGCGGTACGACCTGCTGGTGGCCGCCTGGGCGACGGTCGCCGCCAAACACCCCGACTGGCACCTGCGCATCTACGGCCGCGGCCCCCAGCTCCCGGCGCTGCGCCGCCAGATCGACGAGCTCGGACTGGCCGACGCCATCACCCTCATGGGCGCCTACTCCCCCATCGAGACCGAGTGGGCCAAGGGCTCGATCGCCGCCGTCACCTCCCGCGAGGAGTCCTTCGGTATGACGATCGTCGAGGCGATGCACTGCGGGGTGCCCGTGGTCGCCACCGACTGCCCGCACGGGCCCGGCGAGATCATCACCGATGGGCGGGACGGCCTGCTGGTGCCGGTCGGCGACGCCGACGGCATCGCCAAGGGGCTGCTGACCCTGATCGAGGACGAGGAACTGCGCCGGTCGATGGGCGAGGCGGCCCGCGGCGCGGCGCGGCGGTACGCACCGGAGCGGGTGGCGGCCGCGTACGAGCGGCTCATCGAGGAACTCCGCACCGCCCGCGGCACCGCCGCCCCGGCCCACCGGCGCCGGGTGGTGCCGGCGATGCGGGGCCGGGCGGCCGGGACACCGCTGACGTCCACCCTCAAGGGCGCGGTCAAACAGCTGGTCCGCAAGCCGCTGCGGCCCGTGGCGTCCTGCCGGGTCACCGCCGGGGGCGATCTGTCGGTGCTGGTGGAACCCTCCGAGGTGCAGGGCGGCGAGCTGGAGCTGACCGTCACCCGCCGGAAGAGCGACGAGGCCCCCTTCCGCGTTCCGCTGCTGCCCCCGGCCGGCGCCGATCCGTCCGCGCCCTGGACGGGCACCCTGGACCGCACGGCGCTCGACCTCGCCGAGGGCCGCTGGGATCTGCATGTGGTCCGCCCCGCCGACGGCGCCCGCCGCCGGGTGGTGTGCCGCTACGCCGAGGGGCGCGGGCTGCTCGGCCTGGAGCCGCTGCCCGGCTCCCCGTTCACCTGGTGGATCCCCTACCGCACCGTCGACGGCTATCTCGCGCTGCGCACCTGGCGGCGTCCGGCCCACGCCGATGCCCGGGTGATCCGCCCCGACGCGGAGGGGATCGTCGTCGAGGGCACCCTGCACGGGGCGCGCTTCGGGCCCGGCGCCGCCCCGGTCGCGGTGGCCACCCCGTCCCGGGGCCCGGCCGGCACCTTCCTCACCGGGGTCACGGCGCTGGACGGCGGCCGGTTCCGCTTCACCGTCCCGTACCAGCGGATCCAGGAGGCCCGTACGGACGACGAGGGCACCGCGGGCTGGACCCTGACGCTCCATAAGTCGGCCGCGACCGACAGCCCGATCCGGATCGGCCGCGTGGTCGGCGACATCGTGGACCGCGACAAAACCGATCTGTTCCCGGTCACCCACGGTGTCCGCCCTCACCTCACCCGCACCGGTGACCTCATCATCACCTCCTCCACCACGGGGAATTGAGGGCCTTGGTCGATCCGTGCGGTGTTTGCCGCGGAGTTCACCGGTAACACTCGGTGATATCAGCCTCGAGCGAGGGAAATCTCTGCGGAAGGCACCACGATGTCAACAGTCACGCTCATCATCCTGCTGGCGGCCCTGGCCGCCATGGCGGGCCTTGTGATCGCCCCCTCCGTGCGGCAGGGCCGCCGCGGCGATCTGCCGGTCCGGAGCCTGCCTCCCGAAGCCAGGGAGCAGTACGCGGCACGGTGGGCGGGCCTGCAGGAGCGGTTCGTGGACTCCCCCGGATGGGCGCTGCGCGAAGCCGACCGGCTGCTGGGCGCGTTGGCCGTCGACCGCGGCTATCCGGCCGAGTCCGACGAGAAACGGATGGACGCGCTGTCCGTCCGTCATCCCGACGAGACCGACGGCTACCGCCGGCTGCACGCCATGGCGGCGCGGGTCGACCAGGGCGGGACCGACACCGAGCGGATGCGGGAGGCGCTGGTCGCGGCGCGGCCGCTGTTCGAGCAGCTGGTCCGGGCGCAGCCGCATGACCAGCGCCCGCTCCCGCGCCTGGTCCCGCCGCGGCGGGAGGGTCAGCAGGGCCGTATCCCGCGGCAGCGCCTCGGCCCGGCCGCCGATCACTGATCAGACCGCTGCCCCGGGCCACTGACCGGGTCCCTGACCCCGCTCGGTGGTCCGGGCTCCGATGGGACCGGTGGTCCCGGCCCGGACCATCGGCCGGGGCCATCGGGACCGCCGCCGTCCCCGGGCACCGGCCCGCCTCACTGGCCGGTGAACCGCACCGCCAGCGCGAGGGTGTCATCCGGATGCAGGATCACCGTGTGCATGTCCTCCGCGATGGCGCCGGGGACCTCCTCCGTCGGGCTCTGCAGATGTTTGTGCGCGGCCTCGATCAGGCGCTTCTCCCCCTCGATCGGGTCCCGGCGGCTCTCGGTGAGACCGTCGGTGTAGAGCAGGAGGAGGTCCCCGGGGGCCAGCCGCTCGGTCAGCGGCGTCTCGCTCCCGGGCAGCGGGAAGCCGATACCCCGCCCCCGGGCCTCCAGATACCGGGCCGTCCCGTCCCGGCGCAGCAGCAGCGCGGGCGGATGGCTCCCATTGGCCAGCCACAGCTCACCGGTGGCCGGATCGATCCGGGCGAGCAGCACGGTGGCCATCACGGACCGGTCGAAGGGGCGCAGGATCTCGTCGGTGCGGCCCACGATCGACTGGAGACGGTGCCCCTCCAGGGCCAGGGTGCGCACCGCGTGGGTGACGTTGAGCGCGCTGCGCGTACTGGTCACCCCATGGCCCAGCGCGTCCACGATGGTGATGTGGACGGTGCCGTCGGGCAGCACGAACCAGTCGTAGAGGTCCCCGCCGGTGGGCGCGTCGGTGCCGGCCGGCTCGTAGTGCACGGCGAGTTCGAGCCCGTCGGCCTTGATGGGCGGCGGGCGCAGCGCGTCCTCCAGCTCCCGCAGGGTCTGGCCGTACGCGGTGCGCAACTGCTCGTCCCGCTCGTCCAGTTGGACGTAGAGCGCGAGCACTCCGCTGTTGGTCTCGGCGAGTTCGTCCTTCAGACGGCGGTGCTCGGCGGTGAGCGCGTCGGCGGCGGCCACCACGGCCCGCAGCTCCTCCGCGGCGAGGGCGGCCTCGTCGAAGTCCTGCCCGGCGTCCTGCCCCGCGTCCTGCCCGGCGTTCTCCCCGGCGTCCGCCCCGGGCGCGGCGGAGCCGGGGGGCGGTGGGGACGCCGGGAGGCGCCACACCACCTCCTCCCCGGTCACCGCGTCGGCGGCCATCGGAAGGTCCGCCGCGGCCACCGGGCCCGTCACGCCGGGCGGCGTCCGCAGCACCACCGTGAGCACACCCTCATCCGGGTCGTACGTCCACTCCAGGGCGGTTTCCCGCCCGGCGCGCAGCGCCGCCCCGGCGGCCTCGGCGGCGGACAGCACGAGGCGTCCCCGGACCGCCGGGTCCAGGGCGTGCTCCCGGGCCAGCGCCCGGACGGCCCGGGTGAGCCCGGCCGTCGTGGCGCAGGTGAGGGTCCTGGTCGTCATGGAAGCCTTAAGGGTGACCTGGCCGCGAGAACCGTGGCGTCGTCGCGGACGCGGCGATGGCCATGGGCGAGTGCGGCGGACAGCAGGGGCGGCGGCAGACGGAGCACGAAGGGGGGCGGGTCGAGCGCCCAGCGTGCGTCGACACCGTCGCTGTGCAGCACCGCCGTGGCCCCCTGGGGCAGCGGAAAGCCGTGCACGCGCGGGGTGGGCATGCCCCAGCCGACGACCCCGGGCTGCCCGGTCAGCCGGTGCGACACGCCCCCGGGGCTCAGGGCCAGGGCGCGGATGTTGCCGATACCGCAGTAGTCGGCGCGGTCCGGGTGCAGCCGCAGCAGCCCCACGGCGGCCCCGCGGGTGTGCCGCAGCGCCCGGTTCATCCGGGCGAGCACCTCCGGCAGCGGCCGGTCCGGTTCGGCGTGGAAGGTCCGCAGGGCCGCCTGGGCCGCCTCGGCGGCGAGCCGGCCGTGGCCGAGGCCGTCGAGGACGACCGCGGTACGGCCGGAGTCCGTGTCGACGATCGCGCGGGCGTCACCGCACTCCTCCTCCCCCTCGGCGGGCAGGCACACCGAGCCCACCCCCTGCCACTCGGGCCGCCGCTCACCCGGCGGGGCGAGCCGGGCGCACACCCAGGTGCCCGGCTCGGGGCCGTCGGCGCTGCGGAGGGTGAAGTGGGTCGCCATCCTGCTGACGGCGCCGAGCCCCACCCCCAGCGTTCCGGTGGTGGTGTAGCCGTCGGCCAGACAGCGCTCGGGGTCCTGCATCCCGGGGCCGCGGTCGGCGGCGAGGATCTCCACCCCGTGGCCCAGCGGCAGCGGCTGGACGTACAGCGTGCCGTCGCTGGCGTGCTTGTTCAGATTGGTCGCCAGCTCGGAGGCGATCACCGCCGCCTGGTCGGGCAGCGCACCGGGCAGTTCGCAGCCCCGGGCCACCTCGCGCGCCGTCTCGGCGGCCAGGTGCACGGCGCTGTGGTGGTCGACGCGCACCTGGGCGGTGGGCGCCGTGAACGGGTGGCTCACCGCACCGTCCAGCGCGTGGCGACCACCACGGTGCCCTCGCCGCGGCCGGTGCGCACCGTGAACTCGTCCATCAGCCGCCGGGCGCCGCCCAGACCGTGGCCCAGGCCCGTGCCGGTGGTGAAGCCGTCGGTCAGCGCCGCGTCGAGGTCCGCGATGCCCGGGCCGTCGTCCTTGACGATCAGCCGCAGCCCCCGCCGTCCGGAGGGCTCGTGCGGATACTCCAGGGTGACCGTGCCACCGCCGCCGTGGACGTACGCGTTCCGGGCCAGCTCGCTGGCGGCCGTGACCACGCGGGTCTGGTCCACCAGGCCGAAGCCCACCTCGACGGTGGCCGCGCGCACCGCGTGGCGGACCGTCAGCAGGTCCTCCTCCGTGCGCACCGGATACGTGGCCGGCGCGGGCGGGCGCCGGCTCTGTGCCCGCGCGGACACCTTGGTGCCGCGGGAAGCGAGAATGGATTCACCTGGCAGTGCCACGTCGGGCCCCTTCCGGAGGCTGCGGGGCCTGCCGCCACCCCAGCGCGGCCAAGCCCTGCTCCGGATTGAGTGCGGTCTCCACACCGACCAGTTCGATCCCCAGCTCGACCAGGGTGATCGCCACTGGCGGTCGCATCCCGGCCACGATCACCCGGGCCCCGAGCAGCCGGGCGACCGTGGTCAGTTCCATCAGCGTCCGGGCCACGAAGGAGTCGATGATCTCCAGCCGGGAGATGTCGATGAGCACACCGCGGGCGCCCTCGGCCGAGATCCGCTCGGTCAGCTCCTCGGTGAAGGCGACGGCGGTCCGGTCGTCGAGCTCATTGAGCAGGCCGGTGACCAGGACATCGCCCAGTCGCAGAATCGGAACTCCGGGCTGGGGCTGACCGGTCACCGGCCGTCTCCTTCGTCACCGTCGGGGCCGGGCCCGTCGATCAGTTTGATCGCGGCGGCCAGCGCGTCCGCCAGGGTCGCGCGGGTCAAAATGGTGGACAGATCGATGCCGAGCTGGGCGATGGTCTGGGCGATCGAGGGCCGGACCCCGCTGATGACACAGTCCGCGCCCATCAGCCGGACCGCGTTGACGGTCTGCATCAGGTGCTGGGCGACGGCGGTGTCCACCGTCGGCACACCCGTGATGTCGACGATCGCGACCAGCGCCTCATGGTCCTGGATGGCCTGGAGGAGGTTCTCCATGACCACCTGGGTCCGGGCCGTGTCCAGGGTGCCGATCAGCGGAACGGCCAGCACTTGGCGCCACAGCCGCACCACCGGCGTCGACAGCTCCATCAGCTGCTGGCTCTGCCGGCGGATGATCTCCTCCCGGCCCTCCACATACGTCTCGAAGGACAGCGCCCCGGCCACGTCGAGCAGCCGGTTCATGAAGACCGCCGAGGCGAACAGCTCCTCGGCGTCACGGGTGTCCCGCTGCACCGCCCGCAACAGGGCCTCCTTGAGCGCGAGCACCGCGAGCGAGGTGGCCGTCGGCGTGGCCCCGGCCCGCGCCCGCCGCAAGGACAGCCCGACCACGGCCTCGTACAGGACCGGAGTGGAGGTCACCACCCGGTCCACCGGCACGCCGCTCTGCAGCCCCGGGACCAGCGCCTTGATCAACGCGTCGGCCTCCTCGCGGAGCTCGGCCTCGCCGATGTCGGTGTCGAGCAGGGCCTGCTCCATCTGCAGCTCGACCCAGCGATCGGCGATCTCCTCGTCACGCTCCTGGAGCGCCCTGGTCAGGCGCTCCCGTACAGCGGCCTCGCTGGTAGTCACGCGGATCCCTTTCGCGGTCGGCGACCGTTGTCGGCTGCCAAATTTTATCGATCTTCCGAGGGCCCCGGAAGCCGCATCATGCCGTACCGCGCGGCGCCTTGACAGCCGCCCCGGTCCAGCCGACACGATGCGCGGGGCGAGTACCCACTGCTCCCGCGCCGACACCTGCCGGTTCAGCAGCAGCCGGAACCGAGCGCCGTCGCGCCCGTCAGGGAGCGCTTGTTGCGGGACTCCCGGTTGCGGGCCGCGAGTTGGTCATCGGCCGGATAGCCGACCTCTTCGAGGGTCAGGCCGTGGGGGCGGACGACGTGGACGGCCGAGTCGCGCACGCCTGCGGCGAGCACCTGGGCCGGCCACTCCGGGGGCCGGTGCCCGTCGCCGACGAAGAGCAGGGCGCCCACCAGCGAGCGCACCATGTTGTGGCAGAAGGCGTCCGCCCGCACCGTCGCCGTGACGATGCCGTCCGCTCCGCGCGTCCAGTCCAGCCGCTGGAGGGTGCGGATGGTGGTGGCGCCGTCACGCCGCTTGCAGTACGCGGCGAAGTCGTGCTCGCCCAGGAGCCGCTCGGAGGCCGCGTTCATGGCGTCCACGTCCAGCGGCCAGTCGTGCCACAGCACATGGCCGCGCAGCAGCGGATCGACCCCGCCGGGGTGGTCGGTGACCCGGTAGGCGTAGCGCCGCCAGATCGCGGAGAAGCGGGCGTTGAACCCGGGCGGAGCCTCGGTGACCCGCCAGACCCGTATGTCGTGGGGCAGCCGGCCGGCCAGCCGGCGCGGCAGCCTGTCCCGGTGCTCGGCCCACAGGGTCTCGGGCAGATCCACGTGCGCGACCTGGCCGCGGGCGTGCACCCCCGCGTCGGTGCGGCCCGCGACGGTCAGTTCATAGGTCTCGGAGGAGCGCGTCACCGTCCGCAGCGCGCTCTCCAACTCGCCCTGCACGGTGCGCCGTTCGCGCTGCTTGGCCCAGCCCGAGAAGTCCGCGCCGTCGTAGGCGAGGTCCAGCCGGACCCGTACGAAGCCGGGCGCCGCCTCGTCAGTCACCAATGGTTCCTCTCCATGCGGGACGGGCCCGCCCCCCGGTGTCGCGGGGGCGGGCCCGTCCGTACGGCCTGCGAAACGCTCAGGCGTCCTTGCTCTCCTCGGCCGGAGCCTCGGTGGCCTCGGCCTCGGCGGCCGGAGCCTCGGTGGCCGGGGCCTCGGCGGCCTCGTCCTTCTTCAGGTTCGCGGCGGCCTGGTCACCGGCGGCGTCCTTGGCGGAGCGCTTGGTGGCGGCCTCGGCCTCGCCCACGGCCTCCTGCTGCACGGTCAGCGCCTCGACCAGCTCGATGACCGCCATCGGGGCGTTGTCGCCACGGCGGTTACCGATCTTGGTGATGCGGGTGTAGCCACCCGGCCGGTTCTCGTAGCGCGGCGCGATCTCGGTGAAGAGGGTGTGCACGACGCTCTTGTCGCGGATGGTCTGGAGCACCAGACGGCGGTTGTGAAGGTCGCCCTTCTTCGCCTTGGTGACCAGCTTCTCCGCGACCGGGCGCAGGCGGCGGGCCTTCGCCTCGGTGGTGGTGATCCGGCCGTGCTCGAACAGCGCGGTGGCGAGGTTCGCCAGCAGGAGCCGCTCGTGCGCAGCGCTGCCGCCCAGGCGGGCGCCCTTGGTGGGCCTCGGCATGTGTCTCTCCTAGATGTCTGCACCGGCCGTATCAGGTACCGGTGTCAGTGAACGGAATCCAGCCCGTCCGGCGGCTGAGGACGCGACCTCAGCCACAGCGGACCAGCGGGTTCTAGTACTGCTCGGTCTCCACGAAACCGGCGTCCGCGTCGTCGTCGGCGCCGAAGGCGTCCGCCGCGGCGGTCGGGTCGAATCCGGGCGGGCTGTCCTTGAGCGCCAGGCCCATACCGGCCAGCTTCGCCTTGACCTCGTCGATCGACTTGGCGCCGAAGTTCCGGATGTCGAGCAGGTCCGCCTCGGACCGGGCCACCAGCTCACCCACGGAGTGGATGCCCTCGCGCTTGAGGCAGTTGTACGAACGGACGGTGAGCTCGAGCTCCTCGATCGGCAGCGCCAGGTCGGCGGCGAGCGCGGCGTCCGTCGGGGACGGACCCATGTCGATGCCCTCGGCGTCCACGTTCAGCTCGCGGGCCAGGCCGAACAGCTCGACCAGGGTCTTGCCGGCCGACGCCATGGCGTCCCGCGGCCGCATGGCCTGCTTGGTCTCGACGTCGACGATCAGCTTGTCGAAGTCGGTGCGCTGCTCGACACGGGTCGCCTCGACCTTGTAGGTGACCTTGAGCACCGGCGAGTAGATGGAGTCGACCGGGATACGGCCGATCTCCTGGCCGACCTGCTTGTTCTGCACGGCGGAGACATAGCCGCGACCGCGCTCGACGGTCAGCTCCATCTCCAGCTTGCCCTTGCCGTTCAGCGTGGCCAGGACCAGGTCGGGGTTGTGCACCTCGACACCGGCCGGCGGCGCGATGTCGGCGGCGGTGACCAGACCCGGGCCCTGCTTGCGCAGGTACATCACGACCGGCTCGTCGTGCTCGCTCGAGACGACCAGCTGCTTGATGTTGAGGATCAGGTCGGTGACGTCCTCCTTGACGCCCGGCACGGTGGTGAACTCGTGCAGGACCCCGTCGATCCGGATGCTGGTGACGGCCGCACCGGGGATCGAGGAGAGGAGCGTACGACGCAGGGAGTTTCCGAGGGTGTAGCCGAAGCCCGGCTCCAGCGGCTCGATCACGAACCGGGAGCGGAACTCGTCGACGACCTCTTCGGTCAGCGAGGGACGCTGAGCGATCAGCATGGGTTTTGCCTCCAGTCTTCGGCGCCCGCTATTTGACGCCGAACCCTTCTATGGTACGGGCGGTACGCGCCACACGGCGTCGTACCGCCCGCCCCTCACACCCGCCGGCCAGGCCGGCGGGCGCCGGCTGCTACTTCGAGTAGAGCTCGACGATCAGCTGCTCCTGCACCTGGGTGTCGATCACCTGGCGCTCGGGCAGCGCGTGCACGAGGATCCGCAGCTGCGACGGAATGGCCTCCAGCCACGCCGGCACGGTGCGCTCGCCCGCCTCGGCCTGAGCCACCTGGAAGGGGGTCAGGGTCCGGGACTTCGGACGGACCTCGATGATGTCGTTCACGGTGACGCGGGCCGACGGGATGTCGGTCTTGCGGCCGTTCACATTGATGTGGCCGTGGCGGACCAGCTGACGGGCGTGGTCGCGGGACTTGGCGAAGCCGGCCCGGTAGATCACGTTGTCGAGTCGGGTCTCGAGGATGCGAAGCAGGTTCTCGCCGGTCTTGCCGGTCTTCCGGTTCGCCTCCGCGTAGTAACCACGGAACTGCTTCTCAAGGACACCGTAGATGCGGGTCGCCTTCTGCTTCTCACGGAGCTGCAGCAGGTACTCGCTGTCCTTGGTGCGCCCGCGACCGTGCTCACCCGGGGGGTAAGGACGGATCTCGATCGGGCACTTCGCGCTCTCGCACTTGCTCCCCTTGAGGAAGAGCTTCTGCTTCTCCCGACGGCAACGCTTGCAGTCGGCCCCGGTGTAACGCGCCATTGTTTCTGTTGTCTCCTACTTCAGCCGGTCAGACGCGCCGACGCTTGGGCGGGCGGCATCCATTGTGCGGAGTCGGAGTGACGTCCTGGATCGAGCCCACCTCCAGGCCGGTGGCCTGGAGCGAGCGGATCGCGGTCTCGCGGCCGGAGCCCGGACCCTTGACGAACACGTCGACCTTGCGCATGCCGTGCTCCTGCGCGCGGCGGGCGGCCGACTCGGCGGCCATCTGCGCGGCGAACGGAGTGGACTTGCGCGAGCCCTTGAAGCCGACGTGGCCGGCCGAGGCCCAGGAGATCACGTTCCCGGTCGGGTCCGTGATCGAGACGATGGTGTTGTTGAACGTGCTCTTGATGTGAGCGTGCCCGTGGGCGACGTTCTTCTTTTCCTTGCGGCGCACCTTCTTGGCGCCGGCCGTCCTGCTCTTCGGAGGCATTCTGGAATTCTCCCGTGGAGGTGGTCGGTCCTACAGCTCGGACCGCTTGTCAGCGTCCGGTGTGGACTACTTCTTGCCCGGCTTCTTCTTGCCGGCGATGGCGCGACGCGGGCCCTTGCGGGTGCGGGCGTTGGTGCTGGTGCGCTGGCCGTGGACCGGAAGGCCGCGGCGGTGACGAAGACCCTGGTAGCAGCCGATCTCGACCTTGCGGCGGATGTCGGCCTGGATCTCACGACGGAGGTCACCCTCGGTCTTGATGTTGTTGTCCACGTACTCGCGGATCTTGACCAGGTCCTCTTCGGCCAGGTCGCGAACGCGGGTGTCCGGGTTCACACCGGTGTTGGCGAGCGTCTGCTGGGCAAGGGTGCGACCGATGCCGAAGACGTAGGTGAGGGCGACCTCGACGCGCTTGTCGCGCGGGAGGTCAACGCCTGCGAGGCGTGCCATGAATCTGGCTCCAGATGGTTGTCGGAGGTCTTCCGCAGCACCACTCCCGGCCGCCGTTCGACACGGCTGACGGGTCCCCGGCCTCCGACCGGGGGTGTCGTCCCCGCGGGGCGGGAACGGGTGACTGCGTATGTACGAAGCGTTGTGACGTCGCGCGAAGATGCTGCGAGTGATGCAGGTCTACCGGTCGGTGTACGTCAGCCCTGGCGCTGCTTGTGGCGCAGGTTGTCGCAGATGACCATGACCCGGCCGTGGCGGCGGATCACCTTGCACTTGTCGCAGATCTTCTTGACGCTCGGCTTGACCTTCATGGGTGTGAGGTTCTCCGGGTCGTGAGATCTACTTGTAGCGGTAGACGATCCGTCCGCGCGTGAGGTCGTACGGAGACAGCTCCACGACCACCCGGTCATCGGGCAGGATGCGGATGTAGTGCATACGCATCTTGCCACTGATGTGCGCGAGGACCTTGTGACCGTTCTGGAGCTCCACCTTGAACATCGCGTTCGGCAGAGACTCGATCACGGTGCCCTCGATTTCGATGGCGCCTTGCTTCTTGGCCATGTCCTGCTTTCGGGATCGGCTACCTTGATCGGCTCGCGGCATGCGGGAGGGCATGCGTGAGCCGACGTGTCAGTCTACGTCAGCGCTTCCCGAAACACGAATCCGAGGCATCATGCCCCGATTTTGAGATCTTTATGCCCTCGGGGGCGTCAGCCCAGCGGGTCGGGCGCGGCCTGGACGCTCTGCCGTCACACCTCGCGTTCGACCACGCGGGCGTCAGCCCAGCGGGTCGGGCGCGGCCTGCACGCCCAGCTCGGCCAGCTTGGCCCTGCCGCCGTCCACGGCGGTCAGCACCAGCGGGCCCTCCTCGGTCAGCGCGACCGAGTGCTCCCAGTGGCTGGACCAGGTCCCGTCGTCCGTCTTGACCGTCCACTCGTCGGCCAGGACGTGCGTCTTCGCGGTGCCCAGGCTCACCATGGGCTCGATCGCGATGCAGAAGCCGGGGACCAGCCGGGGGCCCTTGCCGCGCTTCTTGGAGACGTAGTTCAGCAGATGCGGGTCCATGTGCATCTGGCTGCCGATGCCATGGCCGCCGTAGTCCTCGATGATCCCGTACTTGCCGTAGGCCGGGCGGGGCTGGCGGCGGATGTAGCCCTCGATCGCCTTGGAGATGTCGACCAGTCGGTTGCCCTTGCGGACCGCGGCGATCCCGGCCCACATCGACTCCTCGGTGACCCGGCTCAGCTCGTGCAGCTCCGGGGCGTGACCGGTGCCCACGAAGACGGTGAAGGCGGCGTCGCCGTGCCAGCCGTCCACGATCGCGCCCGCGTCGATGGAGATGATGTCGCCGTCCCGAAGGACGGTCTCCCGGTCCGGGATGCCGTGCACCACGACATCGTTGACCGAGGTGCAGATGGTGGCGGGGAAGCCACCGTAGCCGAGGAAATTCGACTTGGCGCCGTGGTCGGCGATCACCTTGCGGGCGACGTCGTCCAGGTCCTTGGTGCTGGCGCCGGGCACGGCCGCCGCCCGGGTCGCCTCGTGGATGGCCGCGACGACCAGGCCCGCCTCGCGCATCTTGGCGATCTGCTCGGCAGTCTTGATCTCCACCATAGGGGCCTTCCGCGTTCAGTCGTCATTCCTGCTATCGCTCAACAGTACGGCCGCGAGACCCCAAAGGCCCGCGGCCGTACCCGACAGCAACCATCAGTTGAGCACCCCCGCGGCGGGCGACACCTCCGCGGGAGCGGCGGCGGCTCAGCCGCGCAAGGGGGCCGCGGTGCCCCGTACGGGGCACCGCGGCCGGTGTCAGGCGCGGCCCCTAGGCCGCCTTCGCCCCTAGGCCGCCTTCGCCCCCAGGGCGTCCATCGCCCGCTGGGTGACCTCGGCCACCTTGCCGAGCGCCGAGATCGTCACGACCAGGCCCTTGGCCTTGTAGTAGTCGATGATCGGCTCGGTCTCCCGGTGGTAGACCTCAAGGCGCTTGCGGACCGTTTCCTCACTGTCGTCCTCGCGCTGGTACAGCTCGCCGCCACAGCTGTCGCAGACGCCCTCCGCCTTCGGCGGCTTGTACTCCACGTGGAAGGTGTGCGAGCTGTCGTTACGGCAGGTGCGGCGGCCCGCGATGCGCTTGATCACCTCGGACTCGGGGACCTCGAGGTCCAGCACCGCGTCCAGCGACTGGGCGCGGTCCGTCAGATAGCTGTCCAGCGCCTCGGCCTGGAACTGGTTCCGCGGGAACCCGTCCAGCAGGAAGCCCCGCTGCGCGTCCGGCTGATTCAGGCGGTCCTCCGCCATGGCGACGGTGACCTCGTCCGGTACCAGCTGCCCGGCCCTCATGTACTCCTGCGCCTGCTTGCCGAGGGAGGTGCCCTGGCTGATGTTCGCGCGGAACAGGTCGCCGGTGGAGATATGCGGGATCGACAGCTTCTCGGCAAGGTACGCGGCCTGCGTACCCTTGCCGGCTCCCGGAGGCCCGACGAGGACGATTCGCATCAGCGGAGGAACCCTTCGTAGTGTCGCTGCTGAAGCTGGCTCTCGATCTGCTTCACAGTCTCCAGGCCGACACCCACGATGATGAGGATGCTCGTGCCGCCGAACGGGAAGTTCTGATTGGCGTTGAGCGTCACCAGCGCCACCGTGGGCACCAGGGCGATCAAGCCCAGATAGAGCGCACCGGGCCACGTGATGCGGTTCAGCACGTAGCTCAGATACTCCGCGGTGGGACGACCAGCCCGGATACCCGGGATGAACCCACCATACTTCTTCATGTTGTCGGCAACTTCTTCGGGGTTGAAGCTGATGGCGACATAGAAGAACGCGAAGAAGACGATCAGCAGGAAGTACGTGGCGATATAGATCGGATGATCGCCCTTGACGAAGTTCTGCGAGATCCAGGTCGCCCAGCCGGCCTTCGAGTTGGAGAACTGGACGATCAGTGCCGGGATGTACAGCAGGGACGAGGCGAAGATCACGGGGATCACACCCGCCTGGTTCACCTTCATCGGGATGTAGGTGGAGGTACCGCCGTAGGAGCGACGGCCGATCATGCGTTTGGCGTACTGCACGGGGATCCGGCGCTGCGCCTGCTCGACGAAGACCACCAGGGCGACCATGGCCAGACCGCAGAGGATGACCAGGCTGAACTCGAGCCAGCCCCCCATGATCTTGCCCTGCTGCTTGATGCTCCACATCGCGCTGGGGAAACCGGCGGCGATCGAGACGAACATCAGGATCGACATGCCGTTGCCGATGCCGCGGTCGGTCACCAGCTCGCCCAGCCACATGATCAGCGCGGTGCCCGCGGTCATCGTGATGACCATCACGGCGGTGGTGAAGATCGAGTCATCGCGGACGATCTGGCCGCCGACCGGGCAGCTCTGGAAGAGCGAGCCGCTGCGGGCGGTGGCCACCAGCCCGGTGCCCTGGAGGATCGCGAGCGCGATGGTCAGATAACGGGTGTACTGCGTGATCTTCGCCTGCCCGGTCTGGCCCTCTTTCTTGAGGGCCTCGAGACGCGGGATCACCACGGTGAGCAGCTGCAGGATGATGCTCGCCGTGATGTACGGCATGATCCCGAGCGCGAAGATGGTGATCTGGAGCAGTGCGCCACCACTGAACATGTTGACCAGGCCGAACAGCCCCTGCTGGCCCTTGGCGAGGTCCATGCACGTCTGGACGTTCTTGTAGTCGATGCCCGGGATCGGGATGTGTTGCCCGAGCCGGAAGAGCACGATGATGCCCAGCGTGAACAGCAGCTTCTTGCGCAGGTCGGGCGTCTTGAACGCCCGGGCGAACGCGGTGAGCACATTGCCTCCTGCGCCCCCCGCGTGCTTGCGCGAGAGGTGACGGTCTTGAGGATCGACGAATACTTATCAGCCAGGTCCCGCACGGAGACGTACCGCGCGGAAGGTAACAACGCACGCCACCTTACCGGCGACCTGGCCCCCCTTGGAACGACCAACCGGGGATGCCCCATATCTGGGGCATCCCCGGTTGGGTGTGCACCGTGCTCAGCCGAGTTCGGTGACGGTGCCGCCGGCGGCGGTGATCTTCTCCTTGGCGGAGCCGGAGACGGCGTCGACCGTCACCTGGAGCGCCACGGAGACCTCACCGTTGCCCAGCACCTTGACGAGCTGGTTCTTCCGCACCGCACCCTTGGCGACCAGGTCGTCCTTGGTGACCTCGCCGCCCTCGGGGTAGAGCGCGGCCAGCTTGTCCAGGTTCACGACCTGGTACTCGGTACGGAAGGGGTTCTTGAAGCCCTTGAGCTTCGGGAGCCGCATGTGGAGGGGCATCTGCCCACCCTCGAAGCGCTCCGGAACCTGGTAGCGGGCCTTGGTGCCCTTGGTGCCACGACCAGCGGTCTTACCCTTGGACGCCTCACCACGACCGACACGGGTCTTGGCGGTCTTGGCGCCCGGGGCGGGCCGGAGGTTGTGGACCTTCAGCGGGTTGCTCTCCGCCATCTCAGTCGACCTCCTCGACCGTCACGAGGTGCCGCACGGCCTGGGCCATGCCGCGGAACTCGGGGCGGTCCTCCTTGACGACCACGTCGCCGAGCTTCTTGAGCCCGAGCGTCCGCAGCGTGTCGCGGTGGTTCTGCTTGCTGCCGATGTAGGACTTCGTCTGCGTGATCTTCAGGCGGGCCATGCTCACACACCCACCCCGGCACGCGCCCGCAGCAGAGCGGCGGGGGCGACGTCCTCGAGCGGCAGGCCACGGCGGGCGGCGATCTCCTCGGGGCGCTGCAGGCCCTGCAGAGCGGCCACCGTGGCGTGCACGATGTTGATCGGGTTCGACGAACCGAGCGACTTGCTCAGCACGTCGTGGATGCCCGCGCACTCCAGCACGGCGCGCACCGGGCCACCGGCGATCACACCGGTACCGGGGGACGCCGGCTTCAGCAGCACGACACCCGCGGCCTCCTCACCCTGGATCGGGTGCGGGATGGTGCCGGCGATCCGGGGGACCTTGAAGAAGTGCTTCTTGGCCTCCTCCACGCCCTTGGCGATCGCGGCCGGCACCTCCTTGGCCTTGCCGTAACCGACACCCACGGTGCCGTCACCGTCGCCCACCACGACCAGCGCGGTGAAGCTGAAGCGACGACCACCCTTCACAACCTTGGCGACGCGGTTGATCGCGACAACACGCTCGACGTAAGCGGTCTTCTCGGCGGCAGCGCCGCCGTCCCGCCGGTCCTTCCGGTCCCGCCGCTCGCCGCCACCGGCGCCGCCACCGCGGCGCTGGGGTCCAGCCATTGGATTTACCTCTCTCGTTTCCGCTTTGCGTTGGAACCGGGGCTCAGAACTTCAGCCCGGCCTCGCGGGCGGCGTCCGCCAGAGCGGCGATCCGCCCGGCGTACTGGTTGCCACCGCGGTCGAACACGACGGCCTCGATGCCCGCGGCCTTCGCCCGCTCGGCCACCAGGGCGCCGACCCGCTGCGCCTGGGCGCTCTTGTCGCCCTCGGCCGCACGGATGGAGCTGTCCAGCGTCGACGCCGAGGCCAGGGTGTGGCCCGCGATGTCGTCGATGACCTGCGCCACCATGTGACGGTTGGACCGCGTCACGACCAGGCGGGGACGGGCCGGCGTACCGGAGACCCGCTTGCGGACGCGGATGTGACGGCGCTTGACGGCGGCAGCCTTGCGGGCGTTGCCCTTGGCGATCTTCACACCGTATGCCATGGCTTACTTACCAGCCTTTCCGACCTTGCGGCGGATGACCTCGCCCGCGTACTTCACGCCCTTGGCCTTGTACGGGTCGGGCTTGCGCAGCTTGCGGATGTTCGCGGCGACCTCGCCGACCTTCTGCTTGTCGATGCCCTCGACGCTCAGCTTGGTCGGGGACTCCACCTTGAAGGTGATGCCCTCGGGGGCCTCGACCAGGATCGGGTGGCTGTAGCCCAGGGAGAACTCCAGGTTGGAGCCCTTCGCCTGGACGCGGTAGCCGACACCGCTGATCTCGAGCGCCTTGCTGTAGCCCTGGGTCACGCCGGTGATCATGTTCGCCACCAGCGTGCGGGACAGGCCGTGCAGGGCCTTGTTCTGACGCTCATCGTTGGGGCGGGAGACAACGAGCGTGTTGTCCTCACCCTTGGCGACCTCGATCGGCGCGGCGACGGTGTGCGAGAGAGAGCCCTTGGGACCCTTCACGGCGACCGTGCGGCCATCGATGGTGACGTCCACACCAGCGGGAACCTGGATGGGCAGCTTGCCAATGCGCGACATGTGCTTCCTCCGTTCCCTGGTTACCAGACGTAGGCGAGGACTTCCCCACCCACGCCCTTCTTGCCGGCCTGCTTGTCGGTGAGGAGCCCGTGCGACGTGGAGATGATCGCCACGCCCAGGCCGCCGAGCACCTTCGGCAGGTTGGTGGACTTTGCGTAGACCCGCAGGCCCGGCTTCGAGATCCGCTTGATGCCGGCGATCGAGCGCTCGCGGTTCGGACCGAACTTCAACTCGAGGACGAGGTTCTTGCCGACCTCGGCGTCCTCGACCTTCCAGCCGGTGATGTAGCCCTCCTGCTGGAGGATCTCCGCGATATGCGACTTGATCTTGCTGTGGGGCATCACGACGGAGTCGTGGTACGCCGAGTTCGCGTTTCGCAGACGCGTCAGCATGTCTGCGATCGGATCGGTCATGGTCATGATGGCCTTCGGCCTCTCTCGCCGGGGTTTCCTATCTGCGCCATCCCTCTCACCCACACAGGGTGGGCACGGGTGCGGCGCGGGGACCTACGGCGTAGTAAGGATTCTGGGCGACGAGCGCCCAACCCTTCCACTCTACGGGAGCGGGCGGGCGGGCCTCGTCATCCATTTGCTTACCGAGAGCCCGGTATCCGTCCGTATGGACGGATTACCAGGAGCTCTTGGTCACGCCCGGCAGCTCGCCGCGGTGAGCCATCTCACGAAGGCACACGCGGCACAGGCCGAACTTGCGGTAGACGGAGTGCGGACGTCCGCAGCGCTGGCAGCGCGTGTACGCACGCACGCCGAACTTGGGCTTGCGGGCGGCCTTGGCAATGAGAGCCTTCTTCGCCACGGCTCACGCCTCCTTGAACGGGAAGCCGAGGTGACGCAGCAGGGCGCGGCCCTCTTCGTCGTTGGTCGCCGTGGTCACCACGGTGATGTCCATACCCCGGACGCGGTCGATCTTGTCCTGGTCGATCTCGTGGAACATGACCTGCTCCGTGAGACCGAAGGTGTAGTTGCCCCGGCCGTCGAACTGCTTCGGCGACAGACCGCGGAAGTCGCGGATGCGCGGCAGCGCGAGCGACACCAGACGGTCCAGGAACTCCCACATGCGGTCACCACGGAGGGTGACGTGGGCGCCGATCGGCTGGCCCTCACGCAGCTTGAACTGCGCGATGGACTTGCGAGCCTTGGTCACGGCGGGCTTCTGGCCGGTGATCGTGGCGAGGTCGCGGATGGCGCCCTCGATCAGCTTGGAGTCGCGGGCGGCGTCGCCCACACCCATGTTGACCACGACCTTGGTCAGACCCGGGATCTGCATGACGTTCCCGTAGGAGAACTGCTCCTGCAGCTTGGCCTGGATCTCTTCGCGGTAGCGCGTCTTGAGACGCGGTGCAGTGGTGGTGGCAGTCATCAGATGTCCTCACCGGTCCGCTTGGCAACGCGGATCTTGTTGCCCTCGTCGTCGAAGCGGTATCCGACGCGGGTGACGACCTTCTTGCCGTCCTTCTCCACCACGAGCTGAACATTGCTCACGTGGATCGGGGCCTCGGTCGTCACGATGCCGCCGGTCTTCGAACCACGAGCGGTCTGTCCGGCCTTGGTGTGCTTCTTGACCCGGTTGACACCCTCGACCAGGACGCGGTCCTCGCGCGGGAAGGCCGCGATGACCTTGCCCTGCTTGCCCTTGTCCTTACCGGTGATGACCTGGACCAGGTCGCCCTTCTTGATCTTCATCGGTTACAGCACCTCCGGCGCGAGCGAGATGATCTTCATGAACTTCTTCTCGCGCAGCTCACGGCCCACCGGGCCGAAGATACGGGTGCCGCGGGGGTCGCCATCGTTCTTGAGGATGACGGCCGCGTTCTCGTCGAAGCGGATGTACGAACCGTCCGGGCGGCGGCGCTCCTTGACGGTGCGCACGATGACCGCCTTGACGACGTCACCCTTCTTCACGTTGCCACCGGGGATCGCGTCCTTGACGGTGGCGACGATGACGTCACCGATGCCCGCGTAGCGGCGACCGGAGCCACCGAGAACACGGATGCAAAGGATCTCCTTCGCGCCCGTGTTGTCGGCGACACGCAGTCGCGACTCCTGCTGGATCACGTCTATCTCCTGATCGTCTGCCGGTTCCCGGCGGGGGCTCCGGGAAGGAGCCCCCGCCGAGCCTGGCGGAACTGTCCTGCGGGGGAATCCCCGCAGGCTGCGGTTCTTGGAATTCCCTTGCGGGAATTACCTACTTGGCCTTCTCGAGGATCTCGACGACGCGCCAGCGCTTGGTCGCGGACAGCGGCCGGGTCTCCATCAGGAGGACGCGGTCGCCGACACCCGCGGCGTTCTGCTCGTCGTGCGCCTTGAGCTTGTTGGTACGGCGGATGACCTTGCCGTACAGCGCGTGCTTGACGCGGTCCTCGACGGCGACGACGACGGTCTTGTCCATCTTGTCGCTGACGACCAGACCCTCACGGGTCTTGCGGAAGCCGCGGTTCTGCGTTGCGTTCTCAGTCACATTCGTCTCGCTCATCAGGCGCTCTCCACCGTCTCGATGCCGAGCTCGCGCTCCCGCATCAGGGTGTAGATCCGGGCGATGTCCTTGCGGACGGCCTTCAGCCGGCCGTGGTTCTCGAGCTGTCCGGTCGCCGCCTGGAAGCGGAGGTTGAACAGCTCTTCCTTGGCCTCACGGAGCTTGCCAACGAGGTCCTCGTTGTTCAGCTCACGCAGCTCGGACGCCTTGGTACCGGCCGCCATCACGACTCACCTGCCTCGCGCCGCACGATCCGGCACTTCATCGGGAGCTTGTGAGCAGCGCGGGTGAGCGCCTCACGCGCAGTCTTCTCGTTCGGGTAGGACAGCTCGAACATCACCCGACCGGGCTTGACGTTCGCGACCCACCACTCCGGCGAACCCTTACCGGAACCCATACGGGTCTCAGCGGGCTTCTTCGTCAGCGGACGGTCCGGGTAGATGTTGATCCAGACCTTGCCGCCACGCTTGATGTGGCGGGTCATCGCGATACGAGCGGCCTCGATCTGACGGTTGGTGACGTACGCCGGGGTGACGGCCTGGATGCCGTACTCGCCGAACGCCAGCTCCGTACCGCCCTTGGCCATGCCGGACCGCTTGGGGTGGTGCTGCTTGCGGTGCTTGACCCTGCGAGGGATCAGCATGGGGTCAGCTCTCCTTTCCGGCTGCGCTGGGCTCGGCCGCCGCCGCGGCGGGCGCCTCGGCCTTGGCGGCCTCGGCGGGCGCGGCCGACTGCTGCGGCTTACGGCCGCGGCCACCGCGCTCGCCACCACGGCGCTGCGGGCGGTCGCTGCCACGCGACGGACGGTTGCCGGCGCGGGCGGCGGCGTTCTCGGCGCGGACCTCGGCGATGTTCTTCACGTCGCCCTTGTAGATCCACACCTTGACGCCGATGCGGCCGAAGGTGGTCTTGGCCTCGAAGAAGCCGTAGTCGACGTTCGCGCGGAGCGTGTGCAGCGGCACCCGGCCCTCGCGGTAGAACTCCGAGCGGGACATCTCGGCGCCGCCGAGACGGCCACCACACTGGATCTTGATGCCCTTGGCGCCGGCCTTCATCGAGCTCTGCATCGACTTGCGCATGGCACGGCGGAAGGAGACGCGGGAGGAGAGCTGCTCGGCGACGGCCTGGGCCACCAGCTGAGCGTCGATCTCGGGGTTCTTCACCTCGAGGATGTTGAGCTGCACCTGCTTGCCGGTGAGCTTCTCCAGCTCGCCGCGGATACGGTCGGCCTCCGCGCCGCGGCGGCCGATGACGATGCCCGGCCGGGCGGTGTGGATGTCGACGCGGACGCGGTCACGGGTGCGCTCGATCTCCACCTTGGAGATACCCGCGCGCTCCATGCCCTTCGTCATCATCCGGCGGATGGCGACGTCTTCCTTGACGTAGTCCTTGTACAGCTTGTCGGCGTACCAGCGCGACTTGAAGTCGGTGGTGATGCCGAGCCGGAACCCGTGCGGGTTTACCTTCTGGCCCATTACCGGGTTCCTTCCTTGCTGCTGACGACCACGGTGATGTGGCTGGTCCGCTTGCGGATCCGGTAGGCACGCCCCTGGGCACGCGGGCGGAACCGCTTCAGGGTCGGGCCCTCGTCGACGTACGCCTCGGAGATGTAGAGGCTGTCGGCGTCGGTGTGGTCGTAGTTGTGCGCGGCGTTGGCGATGGCGCTGTCCAGCACCTTGCCGACCGGCACGCTCGCGGCCTGCGGGGCGAAACGCAGGACCGCCTGGGCCTCCGTGGCGCTCATGCCACGGATGAGGTCCACCACGCGGCGGGCCTTCATGGGCGTGACGCGGATGTACCGCGCCTGGGCCCTGGCTTCCATGGTTGTCCCTTCGGTGTCTGTCATGAGTCTTTTCCGCTGATCAGCGACGACGCGACTTGCGGTCGTCCTTCTCATGGCCGCGGAAGGTGCGGGTCGGCGCGAACTCGCCGAGCTTGTGGCCGACCATCGACTCGGTGACGAACACCGGGACGTGCTTGCGGCCGTCGTGCACCGCGATCGTGTGGCCGAGCATGGCCGGGACGATCATCGAGCGGCGGGACCAGGTCTTGATGACGTTCTTGGTGCCTGCTTCGTTCTGCGTGTCCACCTTCTTGATCAGGTGGTCGTCGACGAAGGGCCCCTTCTTGAGACTGCGCGGCATCTGAACCCGCTCCTAGCGCTTCTTGTTCGTCTTGCGGCGGCGGACGATGTACTTGTTGCTGGCCTTCTTCGGCGAGCGCGTACGGCCCTCCTTCTGACCCCACGGCGAGACCGGGTGGCGACCACCGGAGGTCTTGCCCTCACCACCACCGTGCGGGTGGTCGACGGGGTTCATGACCACACCACGAACGGTCGGGCGGACGCCCTTCCAGCGCATGCGGCCGGCCTTGCCCCAGTTGATGTTCGACTGCTCGGCGTTGCCGACCTCGCCGACGGTGGCGCGGCAGCGGACGTCGACCAGGCGGATCTCACCGGACGGCATGCGCAGGTGGGCCATGGAGCCCTCCTTCGCCAGCAGCTGCACGGAGGCACCCGCGGAACGGGCGAACTTCGCGCCGCCGCCGGGCCGCAGCTCGATGGCGTGGAGCGTGGTACCAACCGGGATGTTGCGCAGCGCGAGGTTGTTACCGGGCTTGATGTCGGCGCCGGGGCCGTTCTCAATACGGTCGTTCTGCTTCAGGCCACGCGGGGCGAGGATGTAGCGCTTCTCGCCGTCGGCGTAGTGCAGCAGCGCGATGCGCGCGGTGCGGTTGGGGTCGTATTCGATGTGCGCGACCTTCGCCGGGACGCCGTCCTTGTCGTGACGGCGGAAGTCGATCACGCGGTACGCACGCTTGTGACCGCCACCCTGGTGGCGGACCGTGATGCGGCCGGCGTTGTTACGACCACCCTTGCTGTGCAGCGGGCGGACCAGCGACTTCTCCGGCGTGGACCGCGTGATCTCGACGAAGTCGGCGACGCTGGAGCCACGACGGCCCGGGGTCGTCGGCTTGTACTTGCGGATACCCATTTCTCAGTCCTCGGAAGATTCCGGACTTCTGGACGTTCCGATCTCCGGTTAGGAGACCGGGCCGCCGAAGATGTCGATGCGGTCGCCCTCGGCGAGGGTCACGATGGCGCGCTTGGTGTCCTTGCGCTTGCCGAAACCGGTGCGGGTGCGCTTGCGCTTGCCCTGGCGGTTGATCGTGTTGACCCCGGTGACCTTGACCGAGAAGACCGCCTCGACGGCCTGCTTGATCTGGGTCTTGTTCGCGCGCGGGTCGACGATGAACGTGTACTTGTTCTCGTCCAGCAGCGCGTAGCTCTTCTCCGAGACCACCGGCTTGACGAGAACGTCGCGGGGGTCGGTGAAGGTCTTGCTGGTGACAGCGGTCGCCTCACTCATCAGGCGGCGCTCCCTTCAGTCTTCTCAGCGGCCTTGGGACCAGCCACGAAGGACTCGAAGGCGGCCTTGGTGAAGACCACGTCGTCGGAGACGAGCACGTCGTACGTGTTCAGCTGGCCCGGCTCCAGGATGTGCACCTGGGGCAGGTTGCGGGCGGACAGCCACGCGGCCTCGTCGCTCCGCTCGGCGACCAGCAGCACGTTCTTGCGCTCGCTGATCTTGCCCAGCAGGGCCTTGGCGGCCTTGGTGGAGATCCCGCCGTCGACCACGCCGGTCACGACGTGAATCCGGTCGTGGCGCGCCCGGTCGGAGAGGGCACCGCGGAGCGCGGCGGCCTTCATCTTCTTCGGGGTGCGCTGGCTGTAGTCGCGCGGCACGGGACCGTGCACGACGCCACCGCCGGCGAACTGCGGCGCGCGGGTCGAGCCCTGGCGCGCGCGGCCGGTGCCCTTCTGGCGGTACGGCTTCTTGCCACCGCCGCGGACCTCGCCACGGGTCTTGGTCTTGTGCGTGCCCTGGCGGGCAGCGGCCAGCTGGGCGACGACGACCTGGTGGATCAGCGGGACGCTGACCTGCGCGTCGAAGATCTCCGCGGGGAGCTCGACGGTCCCGGCCTTGTCGCCTGCCGGCGAAAGGATGTCAATGGTGCTCATCGGTTACCTCAGGCCCCCTTGGCCGCGGTACGGACCAGGACGAGGCCGCCGTTCGGACCAGGAACCGCTCCCTTGATCAGGAGCAGACCCTTCTCCGCGTCAACGGCGTGGACGGTCAGGTTCTGGGTGGTGACCCGCTCATTGCCCATGCGGCCGGCCATGCGCAGGCCCTTGAACACGCGGCCCGGGGTGGCGCAGCCACCGATGGAGCCCGGCGAGCGGTGCTTGCGCTGGGTGCCGTGGCCGGCGCCGAGGCCGCCGAAGCCGTGGCGCTTCATGACACCGGCGGTGCCCTTGCCCTTGCTGGTGCCGGTCACGTCGACCTTGACACCGGACTCGAACACCTCGGCGGTGACCTCCTGGCCGAGCGTGTACTCACCGGCGTCGGCGGTACGCAGCTCCACCAGGTGGCGGCGCGGGGTCACATCGGCCTTGGCGAAGTGGCCCTTGAGGGGCTTGTTCACCTTGCGCGGGTCGATCTCGCCGAAGGCGATCTGGACGGCGCTGTAGCCGTCCGCGTCAGCGGTACGGACCTGGGTCACGACGCAGGGACCGGCCTTGACGACAGTGACCGGGACGACGCGGTTGTTCTCGTCCCACACCTGCGTCATGCCGAGCTTCTCGCCCAGGACGCCCTTGATCTGCTTAGCCATCTCGCGCGTCACCTCAGAGCTTGATCTCGATGTCGACGCCGGCCGGCAGGTCGAGACGCATGAGCGAGTCGACCGTCTTCGGCGTGGGGTCGAGGATGTCGATGAGGCGCTTGTGCGTACGCATCTCGAAGTGCTCGCGCGAGTCCTTGTACTTGTGCGGCGACTTGATGACGCAGTACACGTTCTTCTCTGTGGGCAGCGGCACCGGGCCCGCGACCGACGCACCAGTGCGGGTCACCGTCTCGACGATCTTCTTCGCCGAGGAGTCGATGACCTCGTGGTCGTAGGCCTTGAGCCGGATGCGGATCTTCTGTCCCGCCATGGCTACTTCGTAGTCCTGTCTCTCGTAACGCTCTGGGACCCGGTGGCCTTCGCGTCCCGCTCCCCTCACTTCCGACCCACGCGGTCGGGCGTGTCGCAGCCCTTCTCATAAATCTCCGCAACGGAGATCCCTGGTGAAGGGGGTTGCTGGGGGAGAAAGTCACCCACCGGGCGCCTGGCTGGGGCCCCGCTGACACTTCCCGGAAGATTCCCGTACTTCCGCCCCTGATCAGGGGCGACGAGTACTGTGGGACTCGCTTCCGGTCCTCCCGGCGGGAGGCGCGCAGCATCGGCACTCAACCGAGCAACCTGGTTAGTGTGCCATACGGGGCTCTCCGGATGCCAATCAGGGAGCCCGGAAGCGTACCCCCTGCGGGGGGCGGTTCAAACTCGGCGCTCGTCCGCTCTACAGGTGATCGATCGCGGTGAGGTCGATGTCGATCGTGAACGGGACGGTCAGCTTCAGCCGCTCGTGGTAGATGCCGGTGTTCGTGTAGGACTTGGTGACCGGGTCCAGCTCATAGGTGTGGACCGTCGGCCGTCGACCCCGGCCCGCCTTCTCGACCAGCCAGAAGTGGGGAATGCCCGCAGCGGCGTACTTGAGGGGCTTGGCCTCGCGGTCCCGGTCCTCGGAGTCCGGCGAGACGACCTCCACGGCGAGCAGCACGTCGGCTGCTTCGTACCGGGTCTGCTCATCGTTCTGTTCCGCTTCCGCGCGCACCACCAGAAGATCGGGCTCGGGGGCGTTGCGAGGGCCCAGCACGACGGTCATCTCCCGGCGCACCCGGAACTCGTCCGGCACGGTCTGATGCAGTCCGGTGTCCAGCAGATACATCGCCAGCGTATGAAAAACCCGCTGCGGGCTCACGAAGACCAAACTCCCGTCGATCAACTCAGTGTGCGGCGGGAGGTCGGGCAGATTGTAGAGATCGTCCACGGTGTAGCCGTCCGGCGGCGGCACGGGCCAGGTGGTGCGCTGCGGTTCGGCGGTCATGATTCCTCCCATGGACGAGATCTTCGACCCTTGCATCCACGGTAGCGTCCCTATGTGCGGCAATGCCGCACATAGGGAGGAACCGAACGGCGCGAGGTTGACGGCCGACCGGCCCGCTGGCCGCCGCGCTCACGCGCAGGGCAGGCAGCAGGTAGCAGGCAGGCTCAGTGAGAGCCCAGCATGCCGGGCGACTCGATGTCGACGGTGAGCACCCCGGGCGGATAGGCGTCCTCTTCGTCCGTCAGCAGAATCGGCATCCCCGTGAACTCGGCGCGGGGAAGCGCGCAGTAGAGGGCAGCGCCACCATAGAGGCTCGCTAGGACGACGGCCGGACATCGCACCACCACACCGTTGCGTGAGAGGCACACGAGAGCTCCCGGCCCGAACGGCACCGGGAGCTCCGCATCAGCGGATCAGCGGATCAGCGCGCGGACGCGTAGGTCACGAAGCGGGTCCAACGCGTCCGGCGTGAACGCGAGCCGGGGGCCCTCGTCCGCCCGCACCCGCACCGGCGTCCGGCATCCCTGGCGCCGGTAGCCGATATCCCGGGGCTACGGGAGATCAAAGACCAAGAACCGCCGGAAAGAACCCACCCAACCCATCCAAACCTCACCCTGGTCACCCGCACGGGTGATCCCGTCCGCTCCCGCTGGCGCACAGGCCGTTCGGCAGGGCAGGCTCGGGCTCGACAACCCCAGACATGCGACGGCCCTCGGCCGGGAGTGGCTTCCCGTTCGAGGGCCTGACCAACGAGGAAGTAGGCGCTTCCCGATGGCTGAACAGCAGCCTAGCGCGCCCCCGCGCGCTCTTTCCCTGGTTCGCCGATCCGCCGGCGGACTCACTCATGTGAGTGAGCACCAACCCACCCGGTACACGATCATCGGCAACCACCTCACCCAGCACCGCGAGCTCTCCCTGACCGCGATCGGGCTCGGTGCGCACATCCAGTCGCTGCCCGACGGCGCCCAGGTGGACATCAGGACGCTGGCCGGAAGGTTCCCGGAGGGGCGGGACCGGATCGCCGCCGCGCTGCGGGAGCTGGAGCTGTGCGGGTACCTCGAGCGGGTCCGGGAGCGTACGCCCGAGGGACGGATCGTCACCCGGACGTTCTCGTACAACGACCCCGGGGCCACCCGCGCCCGCCGCCGCGCCGGGGAGCCCCGGCTGCGCGAGGCGGCCGGGCCGCCCGCACCGCCGCCCGTGGCCGATCCCGGCCAGGCACCACCCTCCCGGGCGGATTCCGGCCGCACGCCCCGGACCTCTCCCGGCCAGGCATCACCGTCCCGGACCGGCTCCGCCCCCGTACCGCCCGCCCCGCCCGTCCCGCCCCCGCCACGTGTTCCGGTGGCGCCTCCCGTGCCGCCGCGCCCGCGGACCACCCAGGTCGACGCCGTGCCCACCGGGACGACCCCCGCCCGCGCCGCAACATCGCTCCTCGCGGAGCTGCGCCGCGACGACGACCGCTTACTCCTGCCCGAGCGGGATGTGCGCCGTCTCGCCCCCGCCGTCACCACCTGGCTGGAGCGCGGCGCCGCCCCCGAGGCCGTACGCCGTGCACTGAGTGCGGGCCTCCCGCCCGACCTGCGTCACCCGGCCGCCCTGCTCGCCCACCGCCTCACGGCGCTGCTGCCGCCGCCTCTCCCAGCCGCCCAGCCCACCTCGCGCCCGGCGGTCGTCCCCCTCCAGAACTGTGACGGCTGTGACCGGGCCTTCCGTGCCCCGAAGCCCGGCCGCTGCCGGGACTGCCGAGAACCCGGAGGGGCCCTCGCGCCGACCGCTGCCTGACAGGGCGTCAGGTCGGCGTGAGGGGCGTCGTCGGGGCGGCGAAGCGACTGGAGAGCTCCAGCAGCAGATCGCCCACGGTGGCCTTTGTGCTGAGTCCGAGGCGCGGCGCCGTCTCGCGCCTTCGGCGCAATTGAGCATGGGTCGGGGGGATGGGGGCGGGGCGGACCCGCCGGCTGCCGGGCCGGTTGGGTGTTGAGGCCGTGGCGGCTCGGCGACGGGGGAACATACGGTCCGATCCGGAGTACGGGCCGGTGGGTCCGAGGGGCGGCCCCTCCGGGTACCCCTCTAAAAAACGCTTGACCTAACGCAACTAATTGGTCAATCAATATTCAGGGGGGTACTCCCACCCCCCCTGGAATGGGTCCGGTGGAATGGGTCCGGCGGCCCGGCGACGGCCCGGCTCCCGAACACGGATGCCGCCGCCGGCGCCCGCTCCCACCGACCCGGCGGCCGGCGGCACGGCCCGCGCCCCCGCCCCTGCCCCGCTGCTCAATTGCGCCGAAGGCGCGAAACGAAACCCGCGCCCGGCAACCAGCCCCGGCCCCGGCGCCCCACCCCGGCCGCGGCGCCGTTCCGTTCGGCCACGGCCCGAACCAATCTTCGACCCCCGTACGGGTGAGGGCGCCGTACTGTCCGACATCCACTCCACCCCGCACGGCCCCCGCTACGCGACCCGGAAGGACTTCGTCTACGGGGAGGACGTCACGATCGGCGAGTGGACCATCTCGACGGAGAACCTGCCGCGCTACCGGTAGCCGGCGCGCGTGCTGGTGCGGCGGACCGCGCGCCCGGGGAGGTCGGCGCGCCGAAAAGCGCTCTGACGTGGCCGAAGGGCCGAGGGCCGAGGGCCGGCACTCGGCGGTATGCGGTGGCCCCGTGGCGGCGGTGTGCCCAATCTGTGACCGAGACCTCCTGGCCAGGGGACAACCTGTCAAGATCACCGATCGTCCTCTCACATGGAGCAGCCGGAAACTACGCGCTGCCGAAGTGACAGGGTCGCCGAATTGAACAGTCGATGGACACTGCCGGAAAGGCGGACCACCCGCCGGCAGACGCTCGCCGCGCTGGCGGCACTCACCGCCGCGGGAGCCGCCGGGATCGCCGGGTGCAGCGCCGGCCGCTCGCGTACCACGGCCTCCGCGCCCGCCGCGCCCGCCCAGGCCACCGCGCCCGGGGCGGCGGAGCCCTTCACCTCGGCGGTAGGCGCCAAGGACGCGCTGCTGCTGCAGGTCATGGCGCACCCCGACGACGATCTGTACTTCATGAACCCGGACGCCGAGCACGTGCTGCGCTCCGGCGTGCCGGTGGTGAGCGTGTACGTCACGGCCGGTGAGGCGGTGGGGATCAACCACGCGCCGGGGACGCCGATCCCACGGCCGAACAAGGCCGCGTACTCCGCCTCCCGCCATCAGGGGCTGCGGCAGGCGTACGCGCGGATGATGGGGCTGGACCAGTTCACACCCTGGCAGCGGTCGGTGCTGCGGCTGCCCGGCGGGGTCACGGCGGAGACCAACACCCTGGTGGGCAACGCCCGCCGGGTCCGGCTGATCTTCCTCAACATCGCGATGCTGTCGGAGGGCGGCGTACGGATCCCCGCGCTGTGGAGCACCCCGGGCACGGTGATGCGCACCCTGCCGGCCACCGGCTCCCCCGTGGCGCACCCGAGTTCGTACGGCCATCAGACGCTGGTCGACGTGCTCGCCGAGATCATGGACCGCTACCGGCCCACGCTGATCCACACCCTGGACCCGGACCCCGACTTCCAGGTGCACGACGCCCTGCACCCCAAGGACAACGATCAGCCGGGCTGTTCCGACCACCGCGACCACACCCCGGTCGCGCTGTTCACCTGGAAGGCGATCGCCCAGTGGGTGGCCGCCTCCACCGGGCGGGACAAGCGCGCCCCGCGCTTCACCACCACCGCGTTCCGCGGGTACTACAACCAGCGCTGGCCGCACAATCTGCCGCCCGCCGTGCTCGCCCAGAAGGCGCGGGCGATCAAGTCCTACGGCGGGGCCCCGGACTGGGACTGCGGCGACCCGGCCGGCTGCGGCGACTACAGCCAGGGGGGTCTGCGCCCGCTGCAGAACCGCAAGGGCTGGATCCGTTCCACCCACTACCGCTACCCCACCACCCCGCTCGCCCCCACCACCGACGCCCAGGGCCGGCTCGTGGCGTACGGGGTGCTCGGCACCCAGGCCGTGCGGTGGCGCGAGACGGCGCCCGGCAGCGGACGGTTCGGGGCGCCGCTGGGGCTCGGCGGCGGACCGCTCGCCCCGGCGCTCACCGCGGTGCGGGACAGCGCGGGACGGCAGGTGCTGATCGCCCTGCGGTTCGCGGCGCTGGCCGGGCAGGGCCTGGCCGACCAGCGCGAGATCGTGGTGCTGGAACAACGCGGCCCGGACGGCCCGTTCCGCGCCTGGACCGGACTCGGCACCCCCGAGACCAGCACCGAGCACGGCCGCCGGGTCGGCTGCCCGGCGGCGGTGGCCACCTCTGACGGCCGGGTCCACCTGTTCGTACGGACCGCGGACAAGGGTCTCGCCACCCGGGTCCGGGACGCCGACGGCCGCTGGGGTCCCTGGCAGCGGCTCGGCGGCGCCGAGATCCAGGACGGGCTGACCGCGCTGCTCGACGCCGAGGGGCGGGTCCATGTTTTCGCCTCCGGCCGCGACACCGTCCACCACTGGGCCCAGGAACGGACCGGCGGCCCGGTCGCACTGCTCCCACCGGCCGGTCTGCCGGGCCCCGGCGGCGATCCGCTGGGCGCCGCGGTGGACCCCGCCGGGGGGCTCGCGCTGGTCTACCGCACCCCCGCGGCCACGGTGCCCACCGTCCACGGCGACACCGCCCGCACGGTGCGGCATTTCGAGGGCTACGGGTCGATCGCCGCACACACCGTCGCCCAGCCGTCCGGCCGCCCCGAGGCGAAGACGCTGCTGCTGCTCGGCCGGGACCTGGGCGGAGAGGTGCAGGTCCAGTACGGCACCGGCCCGAGCGCCAGGCCGCTGCGCTCCCCCGGCCACCTGATCCCGGTCGGCGCCCCGGCACTGCTGGCGGACGGCCGCGAGCGCGTCCACGTGGTCGGCATCGCGCCGGACGCCTCCCCCTGGATCTGGCGCCCCCGTCCCACGTCACGCGCGTAACACCCCGGCCTTCCCGCCCCGCGCCATGGGGCACGGCCCCCGGGTCGCGTCCCCGGCATTCGCGTCCGACCCGCGCCATGGGGCACGGCTCCCGGCCCGCGCCAAGGGGGCACGGCCCCCGGGCCGCGTCCCCGGCATCGCGTCCTCGGCATTCGCGTCCGGCCCGCGCCATGGGGCACGGCTCCTGGCCCGCGCCATGGGGCACGGCCTTCGGGTCGTCCCCGGCATTCGCGTCCGGCCCGGGTGCCGGGGACCGTCCCCGGCGGGGACCCGGGCCTCGCCGGGGGATGCCGTTTCCGGCGTGGTTCAGGCGCACCTCGGTGCCGCCTCCGCTCCGCCCCCGGCCCGCTCCCCGGTCCACGCGCCGACGCCGCCCGGCAGGGACCCGGGCCACCTCCGGGAAGGGCCCTTCCCAGCGTGGTTCGAGCGCCCTTCGGTGCCGCGGCATCCCGGCCCGGCACCGGCCCGCGTCCCCGCTCCGCCGCCCCCGGTGCTCATCCGGCGCGCGTCCGGTCTGCGCTCCCGACGCGGCCGGGCCCCACCCGCCGTCTCTCGTACGGGTGGGGCCCAGGATGTTCCGGCCTCGGTCGGGGGCGGGCCGGTGGGTGGTCAGCCGCGGGCCGCGGCGGCGCGCTGCCGGGGGCGGGGTTCCCCGGACTCGTCGGGCTCCTCCTCGAACTCCTCGTCCTCGCCCTCGTCCTCATCCTCGTCGTACGCGTACGCCTCGGGCTCCTCCTCGTATGCCTCGGGCTCCTCGGCCTCCTCGTCGGGCTCCCGGGCCGCCTCCGGCTCCCCGTCCTCCTCGGCCCCCGCCTCCTCGTCCGGCTCGGGACCAGCGTCTTCGGGCTCCTCCTCGTACTCCGCCTCCGGCGCGCCGTCACCCTCGGCGTCTCCCTCGGCCTTGTCGCGCTCTTCCTCCTCCACGGCCGTCTCGTGGTCCACCACGACCTCGCCGTCCTGGATCTCGCCGCGCCAGCCGTCGGTGGCCTCACCGCGCATCATGATGAACTTCCGGTAGAGCTTCAGGTCGAGCCGTGCGCGGCGGCCCTGGGCGCGCCAGATGTTGCCGGTCTTCTCGAAGAGGCCCTTGGGGAAGTACTCCAGGACCAGCAGCACCCGGGTGAGGTTGTCGCCGAGCGGGTGAAAGGTGACGACGCCTTTGACGGTGCCCTTCGCGCCTTCCGTGGTCCAGCTGATGCGCTGGTCGGGCACCTGCTCGGTGACGTTCGCGTGCCAGCTGCGGGTGGACTTGGCGACCTTCACCTTCCAGTTGCTGCTGGTGTCGTCGGCCTTCTCGACGCTGACGACGCCCTTGGCGAAGGTGCTGAACTCCTGGAACTGGGTCCACTGGTCGTACGCCTCGCGGACCGGCACCCCGACGTCGATGTCCTCGACGATCGTCACGCTCTTGGACTTGCCGCCTCCGCTCCTGTTCCGGCCCTTGCCGAACACCCCTTTGACCTTCTCCTTCAGCGAACCCTTCAGGGACTCCTTCAGCGACTCCTTCAGGTGGGACGAGCCGGTCTTCACCAGGGCCTGCCCCGGGGGCTTGCCCTCGGCGAGGGACTGCGCGCCCTTGGCGAGGCCGGTGCCGAGACCGGAGATCGCCTGCGTCGCCCGCGCTTGGACGTAGTCGCGCAGCTCGTCCTTGAGACGGTCGGTGGCCGGGTTCTTGACGAGGTCGTCCTTGAGCTTGCCCAGGGTGTCAGCCATTGCGGCCCCCGGCGGTCTTCGCGGCCTTGGCCGTCTTCGCTGTCTTCGCGCTCTTCGCTCTCTTGGCGGTCTTCGCGGTCTTCGCGGTCTTCTTCGCCCTGCTCGCACCGGACGCGGCGGTCTTCTTCGCCGGACGGGCCGGGGCCTTGGCCGCCGCCTTGCGGGGAGGCTTCGGCGGCTTGGGTTTCGGCTCGGGTTCGGATTCCGCGTCGGCTTCCGCCCCCTCGGCACCCCGCTCGTCCTCAGCACCCCGCTCGTCCTCGGGTCCCTCCTCCTTGGGACCACCCTCCGTCCCCTCGGCGCCCTCCTCCTCGGCGGGCTCCTCGTCCTCGCCCCGCTCCTCCGCGCCTCCGCCGCGCAGCGCCGCCGTGCGCTCGTGCAGCGCATCGGCGAGGCCGTTCACCCGGTCGGACACGGCCTTCGTCGCGGCCTGCCGCGTGGCGTCGGCGAGCTCCTTGCGCACCTGTCCGTTGAGGCCGCTCAGCAGCGGCGTCTCGGCGAGGGCCTTCTTCAGCTGCTGCGGATCCAGCGCGATCTTCTTCCCGGCCAGCAACATGCCCAGCCCCACGGCGAGTTTGGCCTTCTTCGTGCGTCCAAGGAGATAGCCTCCCGTGATCGCGACCGCGATCTTGCCATTGGTCATCATCTGTTCGCTCCCGAAGTCGAACGCGGCTTCGATGTGGACGGCCGGGTACCCACATACGAAAGAGCCCCACTCGCCAGAGGCGAATGGGGCTCTTTACGAGCTCCGGGGAGCGTCAGGTCACTTGACGATCTTGGTGACCTGGCCGGCGCCGACGGTCCGGCCACCCTCACGGATGGCGAACTTCAGGCCCTCCTCCATGGCGACCGGCTGGATCAGCTGGACGGACATCTCGGTGTTGTCGCCCGGCATGACCATCTCGGTGCCCTCGGGGAGGGTCACAACGCCCGTCACGTCCGTGGTACGGAAGTAGAACTGCGGACGGTAGTTGTTGAAGAACGGCGTGTGGCGGCCACCCTCGTCCTTGGACAGGATGTACGCCTGGGCCTCGAACTCGGTGTGCGGGGTGACCGAGCCCGGCTTGATGATGACCTGGCCGCGCTCGACGTCCTCGCGCTTGATGCCGCGGAGCAGCAGACCGACGTTCTCACCGGCCTGGCCCTCGTCGAGCAGCTTGCGGAACATCTCGATACCGGTGACGGTGGTCGAGGTCTTCTCCTGCTTGATGCCGATGATGTCGACGTTCTCGTTGACCTTCAGCACACCGCGCTCGATACGGCCGGTGACGACCGTACCGCGACCGGTGATGGTGAAGACGTCCTCGATCGGCATCAGGAACGGCTTGTCGACGTCGCGCTCCGGCTGCGGGATCGACTCGTCGACGGCCTTCATCAGGTCGAGGACGGACTTGCCCCACTCGGCGTCGCCCTCGAGCGCCTTGAGCGCCGAGACCTTGACGACCGGAACCTCGTCGCCCGGGAACTCGTACTCGGAGAGCAGCTCACGGACCTCGAGCTCGACGAGCTCCAGGATCTCCTCGTCGTCCACCATGTCGGCCTTGTTCAGGGCGACAACGATGTACGGCACGCCGACCTGGCGAGCGAGAAGCACGTGCTCCTTGGTCTGCGGCATCGGGCCGTCGGTGGCGGCGACCACCAGGATGGCGCCGTCCATCTGCGCGGCACCGGTGATCATGTTCTTGATGTAGTCCGCGTGACCGGGGCAGTCGACGTGCGCGTAGTGACGCGACTCGGTCTGGTACTCGACGTGCGCGATGGAGATGGTGATACCGCGCTGGCGCTCCTCAGGAGCCTTGTCGATCTGGTCGAAGGCCGAGGCCTCGTTCAGGTCCGGGTACGCGTCGTGCAGCACCTTGGTGATCGCAGCGGTAAGCGTGGTCTTACCGTGGTCGATGTGACCGATGGTGCCGATGTTGACGTGCGGCTTAGTCCGCTCGAACTTCGCCTTCGCCACTGGGGTCCTCCTGTGGAGTGGTTCTGTACGCATCCACGCTTTGCGGATGGGTTCAGGTGGTCTTACCGAACCGGCCAGGACCCCGAGGGGGATGCCCTTCGCCGTATTCGTATGGGGGGCCGGCGCCCGGGGCCGTCGTGGAACGCGGTGACCGCGCTCCACGATGAGAGCCCCGATGCCTTGTGCTTCCAGCCTAAAGGGTGAGGAATGCGGATGAACCCGCCTTACTCGCCCTTGGCCTTCGCGATGATCTCCTCGGCGACGTTCCGCGGAACCTCGGCGTAGGAGTCGAACTGCATGGAGTAGCTGGCGCGGCCGGACGTCTTGCTGCGCAGGTCGCCCACGTAGCCGAACATCTCCGACAGCGGAACCAGGCCGGTGACCAGCTTGGCGCCGCTCCGGTCCTCCATGGACTGGATCTGCCCGCGACGGGAGTTGATGTCGCCGATCACATCGCCCATGTAGTCCTCGGGCGTGGTGACCTCGACCTTCATCATCGGCTCGAGCAGGGCCGGGCTGGCCTTGCGGGCGGCCTCCTTGAAGGCCATCGAACCGGCGATCTTGAACGCCATCTCGGACGAGTCGACCTCGTGGTAGCCACCGTCGAGCAGGGTGACCTTCACACCGGTCAGCGGGTAGCCCGCGAGCACGCCGAACTCCATGGCCTCCTGGCAGCCCGCGTCCACGGACGGGATGTACTCCCGCGGGATGCGGCCACCGGTGACCTTGTTCTCGAACTCGTAGCCGTCGCCCTCGAGCGGCTCCAGCGCGATCTGCACCTTCGCGAACTGGCCGGAACCACCAGTCTGCTTCTTGTGCGTGTAGTCGTACCGCTCGACCGGCTTGCGCAGCGTCTCACGGTAGGCCACCTGCGGCTTGCCGACGTTGGCCTCGACCTTGAACTCGCGCTTCATGCGGTCGACCAGCACGTCGAGGTGGAGCTCACCCATGCCGGAGATGATGGTCTGGCCGGTCTCCTCGTCGGTCTTGACGCGGAAGGACGGGTCCTCCTCGGCAAGCCGCTGGATCGCGACGGCCAGCTTCTCCTGGTCGCCCTTGGACTTGGGCTCGATGGCCACCTCGATGACCGGGGCCGGGAAGTCCATCGACTCAAGGATCACCGGGTGCGCCGCGTCGCAGAGGGTCTCACCGGTGGTGGTCTGCTTCAGACCCATGACGGCGACGATGTCGCCGGCACCCACCGAGTCGATCTCCTCACGCTTGTTGGCGTGCATCCGGTAGATCTTGCCGATGCGCTCCTTCTTGCCCTTCACCGAGTTCAGCACCTGCGAGCCGGCCTCGAGGCGGCCCGAGTACACCCGGATGAAGGTCAGCTTGCCGAGGTGCGGGTCGCTCGCGATCTTGAACGCCAGCACCGACAGCGGCTCGTCCTCGGACGGCTTGCGCTTCACGACCTCGTCGGGGTCGCTGACCGCGTGGCCCTCGATCGCCTCGATGTCGATCGGCGACGGCAGGTACCGGACGACCGCGTCGAGCAGGGGCTGAACGCCCTTGTTCTTGAACGCGGTGCCGCAGAACACGGGGGTGACGGTGGTGCCGCCGCCCTTGCCGGAGGCGATGGTGATCCGGCGGATCGCCGCGTACAGCTGCTCCTCGGAGGGCTCCTCGCCCTCGAGGTACAGCTCCATCATCTCTTCGTCGTTCTCGGCGACGGCCTCGAGCAGCTTGCCGCGCCACTCGTCGGCGGCTTCCTTGTGGGTGTCCGGGATGTCGACGGTGTCGTACATCTCACCCTTGGTCGCCTCGGCGGACCAGACCAGCGCCTTCATCCGGACGAGGTCGACCACGCCCTTGAAGTCGGCCTCGGTACCGATCGGCAGCTGCATGACCAGCGGAGTCGCGCCCAGGCGGTCCACGATCATGTCGACGCAGCGGTGGAACTCCGCACCGGTGCGGTCGAGCTTGTTCACGAAGCAGATACGCGGAACGCCGTAGCGGTCCGCCTGACGCCACACCGTCTCGGACTGCGGCTCCACACCGGCGACGCCATCGAACACCGTGACGGCACCGTCGAGGACGCGCAGCGAACGCTCCACCTCGACCGTGAAGTCGACGTGGCCCGGGGTGTCGATGATGTTGATGGTGTGATCGACGTTCTCAAGCGGCCAGTGACAGGTCGTCGCGGCCGACGTGATCGTGATGCCGCGCTCCTGCTCCTGCTCCATCCAGTCCATGGTGGCAGCGCCGTCGTGGACTTCACCGATCTTGTAGCTCACACCGGTGTAGAACAGGATCCGCTCGGTGGTGGTCGTCTTGCCCGCGTCGATGTGGGCCATGATCCCAATGTTGCGGACCTTGGCCAGGTCAAGCGAAGTGGTGGCCATATGGCTCAGTCTTCTCTCGGTTCTCGATGGGGTAGCGACTACCAGCGGTAGTGCGCGAAGGCCTTGTTGGACTCGGCCATCTTGTGGGTGTCCTCACGCCGCTTGACGGAGGCGCCCAGACCATTGCTGGCGTCCAGCAGCTCGTTCATGAGCCGCTCGGTCATGGTCTTCTCACGACGGGCGCGCGAGTAGCCCACGAGCCAGCGCAGGGCGAGGGTGGAGGAACGGCCGGGGCGGACCTCGACCGGCACCTGGTAGGTGGCGCCACCGACACGGCGGGAGCGGACCTCGAGGGTCGGCTTCACGTTCTCCAGCGCGCGCTTGAGGGTGATGACCGGGTCGTTGCCGGTCTTCTCCCGCAGGCCCTCCATGGCGCCGTACACGATGCGCTCGGCGGTGGAGCGCTTGCCGTTCAGCAGCACCTTGTTGATGAGGGAGGTCACCAGAGGAGAGTTGTAGACCGGGTCGATGATGACCGGGCGCTTCGGGGCGGGGCCCTTACGAGGCATTCTTACTTCTCCTTCTTGGCGCCGTAGCGGCTGCGAGCCTGCTTGCGGTTCTTGACGCCCTGCGTGTCGAGGGAGCCGCGGATGATCTTGTAGCGAACACCCGGCAGGTCCTTCACACGACCGCCACGCACGAGCACGATGGAGTGCTCCTGCAGGTTGTGCCCCTCACCCGGGACGTAGGCGGTGACCTCGATCCCACTGCTCAGCCGGACACGCGCGACCTTGCGGAGCGCCGAGTTCGGCTTCTTCGGCGTCGTGGTGAACACGCGGGTGCATGTGCCACGGCGCTGCGGCGACCCCGCGAGGGCGGGGGTCTTGTTCTTCTCGACCTTGTCCTGGCGGCCCTTGCGGACCAGCTGCTGGATCGTAGGCACCGTTTCTCCGGTTTCTGTGTGCCAGTCTCGGTAAAGCTAACCTGGGATTTCTCCGACCCACGCGGTCGGGTGTGTCGCAGACCCCATACAACCTCCGCGAGACGGAAAGTGCGTATGAGTCGGCGTCTCGCCTCGGCATCCCGAGCTGTGGCACCCCCGGCCGAAGCCGTCCGGAGAGCGCATACACCAGGACCCGGGCACACCCCAGGCACGAGGTGTGAGCTTACCTACCGCATGGACTCCGGTCAAAACAAATGCTATGGGGCCCACACGGACGAAGAAGGGACGCGTACGGGGACACAGAAGGGGAGACGACACCGGGCGGTGTCGTCTCCCCTGAGCTGATCGCGGGGTCGGCTGATGGCGGGGTCAGCTGATGGCGGTCACGTCGTGCCGGCCCTTCGCCGTGCCGGCCCTTCGCCACCACCACCGGCTCCCGGAGGACGGCGGTGGGGTTCTCCGGGTCGAAGGCGCCGCTGTGGGCGTGGGCCACCAGGGTGCCGTCCTGCCGCAGTCCGAGCAGGTCCGGCCGGCCGTCGCCGTTGATGTCGGTTTTTCCGTCGGGGTTCATATCGGCGAGGGCGATCGTGTCGTAGGCGACCTCCGGCAGCTTCCCGCCGATGTGGACCGGTTCCGCCAGGGTGTCCAGTGAGGTCACCGGCACCCACCCAGAGATAGTGGTCGGGCTGAATGTCGGTGCCGATCTTCACGAATTCACCGTACGTTTTCAAACCATTCAGCGCACCGGATCCCGGGTAGACGAATAATTCGCCCCCATGCCGGACGAGAATATCCTGCCGACCGTTCCCGTCGAACGAACCGAAATGACCGGTGTAGAACAGCATCGACTCTCCCGCTCCAGGGTTCGAAAAGCGCCCCCTGCGTAATTCCCGAGGCGCGCGCCACCAGGCATTTGCCCATCCTACGGATGTAATTCGCCCGGTAAACCCCTAGACCAACCCCTGGGACTCCAGTCGATGGGCCGTCCGGTGTTGACAGCGACCGCCCCGGGCCCCAACCTGATGGCGTCGCCGCAGGTCAACCTGGACTCCCCAGCGAACCCGGCCCAGCTCCAATGCCCACTTCAGGACGCCAGTGCGAGGAACGTCATGTTTTCCGCACGACATGTCCACGCCGCCCCGACATAAATGGTGAGATGGCGGCACACAGTGGCATCGGAATTAGTAATGGATCAGTAAGGCGCTCTTTTTGAGCTCGACCGTTCTGCGACCAGGCCACACCATCGACTGTGATGCACGCAGTGCAATCGCGCATGCCATTCACCGCGACGACCGTGACTCGCAAAGGGGGATTTGTGGAGCTGGCCGAACGGATGGGCGAACTCACTCAGCTGCGATCCATGCTGTCGACCTGCCTGGCAGGCGAAGGAGGGGTCGCCCTGGTGACGGGGGCAGTGGCCTGTGGAAAGACCAGCCTGATGAACGTCTTCGCCCGGGATGTGTGACGGAACGGCCCGGTCAAGGAACGGAAACCCTTGAGCAGCAGCACGCCCGCGTCATTCACGAGTTCTGCACCCTGCTCCTGGACCTGGCCGCCCAGGGCCCCCTCGTCGTGGGGATCGACGACGTCCAGTACGCCGACCGACTGTCCCTGCAATTCCTCTCCTCCCTGACCAGACGCCTCGCGGCGAAGCCGATCCTCCTCGTGCTCAACGAGTGGGCGGTGCTGGAGCCCGCGCTCGACTCCTTCCGCGCCGAACTGCTCAGCCACTCGCACTGCCGCCGCATCCGGCTGGGCCCGCTGTCCCCCGCCGGTGTCGCCGAACTGCTCGCGGACCACGCGGACACCTGGCCGTCCAGCCCGCCGCATACCGCCTGCGCGGCGATCAGCGGGGGCAATCCGCTGCTGATCCGGGCGCTGCTGGAGGACCATGCGAGGGTCGCCGGGCGGATCTCCGCCAAGGCCCCGGCCGGGCCCGTCGTCGCCGACGCCTTCCGCGAGGCCGTGCTGGTCTGCGTCCACCGCTGCGGACCCGATGTGCTGGAAGGCGCCCAGGGGCTCACGGTACTCGGCGACGCCGGAACCCCCGCGCTGCTGGCCCGCCTCCTGGACATCGAACCGCCCCAGGCCGACCACGTCGTGGAGGTGCTGACCATGGCCGGGCTGCTGGCGGACGGCCACTTCCGGCATCCGGCCGCCCGCGCCGCCGTGCTCGACAACATCGCCGGGAAGGACCGCACCCGGCTGCACCGCCGGGCCGCCGGGCTGCTGTACCAGGAGGGCGCCCAGGCGACGACCGTCGCCGCCCACCTGATCACCTGCGACCAGACCGACGCGCCCTGGACGGTGCCGGTGCTGCGGGAAGCGGCGCCTCCACCTACCGACACCCATCCCCCAGCGACAACACCCCCGCCACATGCGCCGCCGCCAGCTCACCCACCGAATGACCCAACACCACATCCGGCACCACACCCCACGACTCCACCAACCGGAACAACGCCGCCCCCACCGCGAACAACGCAGGCTGAGCGACTCCGCCTACCAGGCCGAGCACTACCTGCGGGGCCGGGTGCTGCTGGCCGGCGACACCCCCGCCGGCCCCGACACCCCCGACACCCCCGCACACGCCGCCGGGCGGCCACCCCGCGAGGGGTGACCGCCCGGTGAGCGGTGCCTGGTCGATACCGGCCTTACTGGTTGTACGGACCGTAGTCGTAGTCCTCCAGCGGAACGGCCTGGCCGGAGCCCGTGCCGAAGGGCGAGTAGTCGATGTCGTCGTAGCCGACGGCCGAGTACATCGCGGCCTTCGCCTCCTCGGTCGGCTCGACCCGGATGTTGCGGTAGCGGGACAGGCCCGTACCGGCCGGGATGAGCTTACCGATGATCACGTTCTCCTTGAGGCCGATCAGGGAGTCCGACTTGGCGTTGATCGCCGCGTCGGTGAGCACCCGGGTCGTCTCCTGGAAGGACGCCGCCGACAGCCAGGACTCGGTCGCCAGCGAAGCCTTGGTGATACCCATCAGCTGCGGACGGCCGGAGGCGGGGTGGCCGCCCTCCTGGACCACACGGCGGTTCTCGGACTCGAAGCGCGAGCGCTCCACCAGCTCGCCCGGCAGCAGCTCGGCGTCGCCGGACTCGATGATCGTCACACGGCGCAGCATCTGCCGGATGATGATCTCGATGTGCTTGTCGTGGATCGACACACCCTGCGAGTTGTAGACCTTCTGGACCTCGCCCACCAGGTGCACCTGGACGGCGCGCTGGCCGAGGATGCGCAGCACGTCGTGCGGGTTGACGGCACCCACGGTCAGCGGCTGGCCGACCTCGACGTGGTCGCCCTCGCCCACCAGCAGACGGGCACGCTTGGAGACGCCGTACGACGTCTCGTCGGAGCCGTCGTCCGGGGTGACGACGATCTTCTTGGTCTTCTCGGTCTCCTCGATCCGGACCCGGCCGGCCGCCTCCGAGATCGGCGCGACGCCCTTGGGCGTACGGGCCTCGAAGAGCTCGACGACACGCGGCAGACCCTGGGTGATGTCCTCACCCGCCACACCACCGGTGTGGAAGGTACGCATCGTCAGCTGGGTGCCGGGCTCACCGATGGACTGGGCGGCGATGATGCCGACCGCCTCGCCGATGTCCACCAGCTTGCCGGTCGCCAGCGAACGGCCGTAGCACATGGCGCAGGTGCCGACGGCGGACTCGCAGGTGAGCACCGAGCGGGTCTTGACCGTCTCCACGCCGTGGCGGACCAGCTCGTCGATGAGCACATCGCCCAGGTCGGTGCCGGCCGGGGCCAGGACCTTCCCGTCGACGACGATGTCCTCGGCGAGGCAGCGCGCGTACACGCTGGTCTCGACGTCGTCCGCCTTGCGCAGCACGCCGTCCGCGCCCTTGGCCGCGATCTGCAGCTTGAGGCCGCGGTCGGTGCCGCAGTCCTCCTCGCGGATGATCACGTCCTGGGAGACGTCCACCAGACGACGGGTCAGGTAACCGGAGTCGGCGGTCCGCAGCGCGGTGTCGGCGAGACCCTTACGGGCACCGTGGGTGGAGATGAAGTACTCCAGCACGGACAGACCCTCACGGAACGACGCCTTGATGGGCCGCGGGATGGTCTCGTTCTTCGCGTTGGACACCAGACCACGCATACCGGCGATCTGACGCATCTGCATCATGTTTCCGCGCGCACCCGAGTCGACCATCATGAAGATCGGGTTGGTCTTCGGGAAGTTCGCGTTCATCGCCTCGGCGACCTCGTTGGTCGCCTTGGTCCAGATCGCGATCAGCTCCTGGGTGCGCTCGTCCTTGGTGATCAGACCGCGCTCGTACTGCTTCTGGACCTTCTCGTCCTGCGCCTCGTAGCCCTCGATGATGGCCTTCTTGGCCTCGGGCACGACCACGTCGGAGATGGCGACGGTGACACCGGAGCGGGTGGCCCAGTGGAAACCGGCCGCCTTCAGGTTGTCCAGCGTCGCCGCGACGATGACCTTGGGGTAGCGCTCGGCGAGGTCGTTGACGATCTCGGAGAGCTGCTTCTTGCCCACCGAGTAGTCGACGAACGGGTAGTCCTCGGGCAGCAGCTCGTTGAAGAGCGCCCGGCCCAGCGTGGTGCGCAGCCGGAAGCTGTCGCCCGGCTGCCAGGCCGGCTCGCCCTCCTCCGGCACCGGCGGGGTCCAGCTGCGGGGCGGCACCGTGCCCACGGGGAAGCGGATGTCGATCTTCGCCTGGAGCGAGAGCTCCCGGGCGTCGAACGCCATGATCGCCTCGGCGACCGAGCCGAAGGACCGGCCCTCCCCGCGGACCTCGCGCTCCTCCTCGTCGGTGGTGAGGAAGAACAGGCCCAGCACCATGTCCTGGGTGGGCATGGTCACCGGACGGCCGTCGGCCGGCTTGAGGATGTTGTTCGAGGACAGCATCAGGATGCGGGCCTCGGCCTGCGCCTCCGCGGACAGCGGCAGGTGCACGGCCATCTGGTCACCGTCGAAGTCCGCGTTGAACGCGGTGCAGACGAGCGGGTGGATCTGAATGGCCTTGCCCTCGACCAGCTGCGGCTCGAAGGCCTGGATGCCGAGGCGGTGCAGGGTCGGCGCACGGTTCAGCAGCACCGGGTGCTCGGCGATGACCTCTTCGAGCACGTCGTACACGACCGTGCGGCCGCGCTCGACCATGCGCTTGGCCGACTTGATGTTCTGCGCGTGGTTCAGGTCCACCAGGCGCTTCATCACGAACGGCTTGAACAGCTCCAGCGCCATGGCCTTGGGCAGACCGCACTGGTGCAGCTTGAGCTGCGGGCCGACGACGATGACCGAACGGGCCGAGTAGTCGACGCGCTTGCCGAGCAGGTTCTGACGGAACCGGCCCTGCTTGCCCTTCAGCATGTCGCTGAGGGACTTCAGCGGACGGTTACCGGGACCGGTCACCGGGCGACCGCGGCGGCCGTTGTCGAACAGCGCGTCGACGGCCTCCTGGAGCATCCGCTTCTCGTTGTTCACGATGATCTCGGGGGCACCGAGGTCGAGCAGACGCTTGAGGCGGTTGTTCCGGTTGATCACACGGCGGTACAGGTCGTTCAGGTCGGAGGTCGCGAAGCGGCCACCGTCCAGCTGCACCATCGGACGCAGGTCCGGCGGGATCACCGGGATGCAGTCCAGCACCATGCCGTTGGGGCTGTTGCGGGTCTGCAGGAAGGCGGAGACGACCTTGAGGCGCTTGAGCGCACGGGTCTTCTTCTGGCCCTTGCCGGTCCGGATGATCTCGCGGAGCTTCTCGGCCTCCTCGTCGAGGTCGAAGGACTCCAGGCGCTTCTGCAGGGCAGCGGCGCCCATACCGCCCATGAAGTACGTGCCGAAGCGGTCACGCAGCTCGCGGTAGAGCAGCTCGTCGCCCTCGAGGTCCTGGACCTTGAGGTTCTTGAAGCGGTTCCACACCTCGTCGAGACGGTCGATCTCGCGCTGGGCGCGGTCGCGCAGCTGCTTCATCTCGCGCTCGGCGCCCTCGCGCACCTTGCGGCGCACATCGGCCTTGGCGCCCTCGGCCTCGAGCTCGGCGAGGTCCGCCTCCAGCTTCTTGGCGCGGGCCTCCAGGTCGGCGTCGCGGCGCTGCTCGATCTGCTGGCGCTCGACGGAGACATGGGCCTCCAGCGAGGGCAGGTCGCGCGTGCGGCGCTCCTCGTCCACCCACGTGATCATGTAGGCGGCGAAGTAGATGACCTTCTCGAGGTCCTTCGGGGCCAGGTCGAGCAGGTAGCCCAGACGGCTGGGCACGCCCTTGAAGTACCAGATGTGGGTGACGGGGGCGGCCAGCTCGATGTGGCCCATCCGCTCGCGGCGGACCTTGGCGCGGGTGACCTCGACACCGCAGCGCTCACAGATGATGCCCTTGAAGCGGACGCGCTTGTACTTCCCGCAGTAGCACTCCCAGTCCCGGGTCGGACCGAAGATCTTCTCGCAGAAGAGTCCGTCCTTTTCGGGCTTCAGGGTGCGGTAGTTGATGGTTTCCGGCTTCTTGACCTCACCGTGGGACCACTGACGGATGTCGTCAGCGGTGGCGAGGCCGATCCGCAGCTCGTCGAAGAAGTTGACGTCGAGCACTTGTCGTCAATCCCTCTTTCAGGGTCGTGTCTTCGGGTCTGACTGGGGGTCCGGGGAGAGGCCGGGGCAGTCGCGGTACGAACCGCCCCGGCCAGACCCGTCAGACCTCTTCGACGCTGGTCGGCTCGCGCCGGGACAGGTCGATACCGAGCTCTTCCGCTGCGCGGAAGACGTCCTCGTCGGTGTCGCGCATCTCGATGGACATGCCGTCGGACGACAGCACCTCCACGTTGAGGCACAGGGACTGCATCTCCTTGATGAGCACCTTGAAGGACTCGGGGATGCCGGGCTCGGGGATGTTCTCGCCCTTGACGATGGCCTCGTAGACCTTCACGCGGCCGGTGACATCGTCGGACTTGATGGTCAGCAGCTCCTGGAGGGCGTACGCGGCGCCGTAAGCCTCCAGCGCCCACACCTCCATCTCACCGAAGCGCTGGCCACCGAACTGAGCCTTACCACCCAGCGGCTGCTGGGTGATCATCGAGTACGGACCGGTGGACCGGGCGTGCAGCTTGTCGTCCACCAGGTGGTGCAGCTTGAGGATGTACATGTAGCCGACGGAGATCGGGTCCGGGAACGGCTCGCCGGAGCGGCCGTCGAAGAGCCGGGCCTTGCCCGAGGGCAGCACCATGCGCTCGCCGTCGCGGTTCGGCACGGTGTGCTCGAACAGACCCGCCAGCTCGTCCTCACGGGCGCCGTCGAAGACCGGGGTGGCGACGTTGGTGCCGGGCTGGACCTCGTCCGCGCCGATCGACTTCAGCCGCTTCATCCAGTCCTCGTCGCCCTCGACCTTCCAGCCCTGGGAGGCCAGCCAGCCGAGGTGGATCTCCAGGACCTGTCCCGGGTTCATCCGGGACGGGACGCCGAGGGGGTTGAGGATGATGTCGACCGGGGTGCCGTCCTCCAGGAACGGCATGTCCTCGACCGGCAGGATCTTCGAGATGACGCCCTTGTTGCCGTGGCGGCCGGCCAGCTTGTCACCATCGGTGATCTTGCGCTTCTGCGCCACGTAGACGCGGACCAGCTGGTTCACGCCCGGCGGCAGCTCGTCGCCCTCCTCGCGGTCGAAGACGCGCACGCCGATGACCTTGCCGGTCTCGCCGTGCGGCACCTTCAGCGAGGTGTCACGGACCTCACGGGCCTTCTCACCGAAGATCGCCCGCAGCAGGCGCTCCTCCGGCGTCAGCTCGGTCTCACCCTTCGGGGTGACCTTGCCGCAGAGGATGTCGCCGTCGCGGACCTCGGCGCCGATGCGGATGATGCCGCGCTCGTCGAGGTCGGCCAGGACCTCCTCGGAGACGTTCGGGATGTCCCGGGTGATCTCCTCGGGGCCGAGTTTGGTGTCCCGGGCGTCGACCTCGTGCTCCTCGATGTGGATCGAGGAGAGGACGTCGTCCTGCACCAGACGCTGGCTGAGGATGATCGCGTCCTCGTAGTTGTGGCCCTCCCACGGCATGAACGCCACGAGCAGGTTCTTGCCGAGCGCCATCTCGCCGTCCTCGGTGGACGGGCCGTCGGCCAGCACCTGGCCGGCGATCACCCGGGCGCCCTCGTCCACGACGACCTTCTGGTTGAAGGAGGTGCCCTGGTTGGAGCGGGAGAACTTGGCCACCCGGTAGGTGGTGTAGGTGCCGTCGTCGTTGGCCACCGTCACGTAGTCGGCGGAGACCTCCTGGACGACACCGTCCTTCTCGGCCTTGATGACATCGCCGGCGTCGACCGCGCAGCGGTACTCCATGCCGGTGCCGACCAGCGGGGACTCCGCCTTGATCAGCGGCACGGCCTGGCGCATCATGTTCGATCCCATGAGCGCGCGGTTGGCGTCGTCGTGCTCGAGGAACGGGATCATGGCGGTCGCGACCGACACCATCTGGCGCGGCGAGACGTCCATGTAGTCCACCTCGGAGCCGGGCACGTAGTCGACCTCACCGCCACGGCGGCGGACCAGGACCCGGTTCTCGGCGTAGGTGTTGTCCTCGGCCAGCGGCGCGTTCGCCTGGGCGATGACGAAGCGGTCCTCCTCATCGGCGGTGAGGAAGTCCACCTGGTCGGTGACCACACCGTCGACGACCTTGCGGTACGGGGTCTCCACGAAACCGAACGCGTTGACCCGGCCGTAGGAGGCGAGCGAACCGATCAGACCGATGTTCGGGCCTTCCGGGGTCTCGATCGGGCACATCCGGCCGTAGTGGGACGGGTGCACGTCACGGACCTCGAAGCCCGCCCGCTCACGGCTCAGACCGCCCGGGCCCAGCGCCGACAGACGGCGCTTGTGGGTCAGACCCGACAGCGGGTTGGTCTGGTCCATGAACTGGGACAGCTGGCTGGTGCCGAAGAACTCCTTGATGGAGGCGACGACCGGCCGGATGTTGATCAGGGTCTGCGGCGTGATCGCCTCGACGTCCTGCGTGGTCATGCGCTCGCGGACGACGCGCTCCATACGGGCCAGACCGGTGCGGACCTGGTTCTGGATGAGCTCGCCGACGTTGCGCAGACGACGGTTGCCGAAGTGGTCGATGTCATCGGTCTCGACCACGATCGACTGGCCGTTCTCGCCGATCGTCTCGGTCTCCCCGGCGTGCAGCTTGACCAGGTACTTGATGGTCGCGATGACATCGTCGGTGGTCAGCACGCCGGCGTCGAGCGGCTGGTCGGCGCCGAGCTTCTTGTTGACCTTGTAGCGGCCGACCTTGGCCAGGTCGTAGCGCTTGGGGTTGAAGTAGAGGTTCTCCAGCAGCGTCTGCGCGGCCTCACGGGTCGGCGGCTCGCCCGGACGCAGCTTGCGGTAGATGTCGAGCAGCGCGTCGTCCTGGCCCTGGGTGTGGTCCTTCTCCAGGGTGGCGCGCATGGACTCGTACTCGCCGAACTCCTCGAGGATCTGCTCGGTGGTCCAGCCGAGCGCCTTGAGCAGGACGGTCACGGACTGCTTGCGCTTGCGGTCGATGCGGACACCGACCATGTCGCGCTTGTCGATCTCCATCTCCAGCCAGGCACCCCGGGACGGGATGATCTTGGCCGAGAAGATGTCCTTGTCGGACGTCTTGTCGATGGAGGAGTCGAAGTAGACACCGGGAGAACGGACCAGCTGCGAGACGACGACACGCTCGGTGCCGTTGATGCAGAAGGTGCCCTTCGGGGTCATGAGCGGGAAGTCGCCCATGAAGACCGTCTGGGACTTGATCTCGCCGGTCTCGTTGTTGGTGAACTCGGCCGTGACGAAGAGCGGAGCGGCGTAGGTGAAGTCACGCTCCTTGCACTCGTCGATCGAGTTCTTCGGCGGCTCGAAACGGTGATCACGGAAGGTCAGGGACATCGACCCGGAGAAGTCCTCGATCGGGGAGATCTCCTCGAAGATCTCTTCCAGACCGGACTTGGTGGGGACGTCCTGACCGCTGTCCAGCGCAGCCTCGACGCGAGCCTTCCACGCGGCATTGCCGAGCAGCCAATCGAAGCTCTCGGTCTGCAGCGCGAGGAGGTTCGGAACCTCGAGAGGCTCCTTGATCTTCGCAAAGGAGATGCGCAGCGGGGCGGTGCTGGCGCCATTGTTCGTATTGGCAGTCGAGGCGTTGCGCGAGGCGGCCAAGAGGGGGTCCTTCCGAGGGCTCGGACTCACTACGCGCGTACCGGTCCCACCGCGAACTCATGGATGAAATCCCTGGTCAGGGTGTTTCCATCGGTAGTGCTCGAAGGTGGGTATGCCCCTGGTGACGGGCAGGGAGCAGCTAACAGGCAGCGCAAAGGGTCAGTGTAGCCACTTGGCACACTGATGTCCAGCGCCGAGTTTCTGAGACCGGCAGTGCCAATCTCTCCCTCCGGTGAGGGGGCGCGCCCCTCGTTGTCTTCATACGCCCTGTTGGCAGCCCAAGCGCTCGATGCGCATATCGATACTGCCCGCTCCGCCGACGATCCATGCCTCGGACTTACGGATCGATGTGACGTCGCGTCCTGAGAATTGCGCGCTGCGTGCCGTTCGTCAAGGCCCCCCACTCCGGCGAGATCGTCACAGGGCGTGGCGACGGGCAACGAAGATCACCATACCTCCACAAGCCCGTAAGGCAATGCAGCCGTCACGGAAGCGCCGAAGGGCGACCACCCGAACGGGTGATCGCCCCTGGCGTGAATCAGACCTCGCCGCCCCCGCGCTACCGGCGTGTGGCGGCGGGCCGTGAGATCACTTGACCTCGACGGAGGCGCCGGCGCCCTTGAGGGACTCGGCGGCCTTGTCGGCCTGCTCCTTGTTGACCTTCTCGAGGACCGGCTTCGGGGTGCCGTCGACGAGGTCCTTGGCCTCCTTCAGACCCAGCGAGGTCAGCTCCCGCACGACCTTGATGACCTGGATCTTCTTGTCGCCGGCGCCGGTGAGGATGACGTCGAACTCGTCCTTCTCCTCCTCGGCCGGGGCAGCGGCGCCCGGGGCACCCGGAGCGGCGGCGACGACGGCGGCCGGGGCGGCGGCGGTGACGTCGAACTTCTCCTCGAAGGCCTTCACGAACTCGGAGAGCTCGATGAGGGTCATCTCCTCGAACTGCGCGAGCAGGTCTTCCTGGCTGAGCTTCGCCATGATGGCGGTCCTTCCACTAATTCGGCAGGTGGTGCCGGATGTACATGTCGGCGGGCTTCCGGGCCCGCTGCGACCGGGGCCTTGACTACTCGGCGGCCTCGGCCTCGGCGGGAGCCGGGGATTCGGCACCGCCCTGCTCGGCCTGCTTCTGCCGGAGCGCCTCGGCGGTCCGGACGAGCTTGGACAGCGGGGCCTGGAAGAGCGCGGCAGCCTGGGACTGCTTGGCCTTCATCGCACCCGCCAGCTTGGCGAGCAGCACCTCACGGGACTCGAGGTCCGCGAGCTTCTTGATCTCGTCGGCGGACAGCGCCTTGCCGTCAAGGACACCGCCCTTGATGACGAGAGCGGGGTTCTCCTTGGCGAAGTCACGGAGACCCTTCGCCGCCTCGACCGGGTCACCGGTCACGAAGGCGACGGCCGACGAACCCGAGAACAGGTCGTCGAGCTGGTTGATCCCGGCCTCGTTGGCCGCGATCTTGGTCAGCGTGTTCTTCACCACACGGTACTGAGCGTTCTCACCGAGCGAACGGCGCAGCTCCTTGAGCTGCGCGACGGTGAGACCGGTGTACGCGGTCACGACAGCCGCGTTGGAGCTGCGGAACTTCTCCCGCATCTCGTCGACGGCTGCGACCTTGTCAGGACTCGCCATGAGCCTCGGCCTCCTTCCGGGTGATGAGGACCGCTTCGGCCTGAAGGAAGGAGACTGAGACAACGCGAAAACGCCCCGGCGCAGGCGCTCGGGGCGTACTCGACCGATACGGACCCGCGGCCCGTTCCGGGAGTGCAACCACAGTCACCTACGCAGGTCGTCCGCAGCTAGCGGATCCTTCAGCCACCGCTTCCCCTTCCGGGGGCACGGCGACAACCAGCGGTCTTTGGCTTCTGTAGGAGACTACGCGAACGGGCCGCGGCCAGGCAAATCGGCTCTACTGCTGGAGCATGTCCTGGAAGTCCACGGTGTCCGAGGAGGATGGCTCGTCGACCGTCACCGCGGTGCCGTAGTCCGTGTAGAAGACCGTGGAGTCATAGGCGCCGTTGTTGCTCTGCGCCTGCTCACGCTTCTTCACCAGCAGGTTCTGGCCGTCCACCCACAGGTCGATGGTCTCGGTGTCCATGCCCGAGGTCTCCAGCTGCTTCTGCAGGGCGTCCAGGTCCGACTGGCTCAGCTCCTTGGACTGCATCTTGGCGATCTCGGAGACCTTGACCGTGCCCGTGTAGTGCGTCGCCTTGACGCCCTTCACGTCCTCGGTGCCCACGCTCTTGACCTTGCCCGTGGCCAGCAGCAGCTCCACCGAGCGGGAGGGGTTGTTGTTCTGCATCTGGTCCTTCAGGAAGGCGCCCGAGGGGCCCGCCTTCTGGGCCAGCACGTCGTAGTCGTACTTCACCCAGTGCTTGCCGCCGCCGGCCTGCGCGGCGAACTGGTCACCCATGTTCAGGAACATCGCGTCCGGCGTGTAGCGGGCGTCCATCGGCTTGCCCTCGACCGGGGAGGAGGCGACGGCGCCGCCGCGCTGGGTGATGGACATGTTGGCCCGGATGCCGTTGGACCAGTCCATCGCGCCGGACATCTGCGAGTTCTGCTCGCCCATCTTCGTGGTGCCCTCGACCTTGGCCGAGTGCTTCTTGTCCGTCTGCTGCGAGGCCAGCTTGAGCGCCGCCAGCGGGCTCATCGCGGACTGGCCGCTCTTCTCGCCCGTCTTGTCGCCGGCCTTGTCGTCGCCGGACTTGTCGCTCCCGCACGCGGTGAGGCCAACCATCAGAGCGACGCTTCCGGCGGCTATGGCCCATCGCATACCGACATGAGTACCGCGCACGGTTCCCCCTAGTTTTTATTTCTCTTTTACGTCTGTGCAGAGTGCACTGTAGCGGAGGGGGCCGACAACGGAACGCGCCGGGCCCCCGCATCATCGACGAGATGCGGGGGCCCGGCGGTTGCACACCGTGGTGCGCCGGTTCAGGGGCGGCCTCAGACGGCCTCTTCCTCGACCAGCAGGTTGCGGGTGCGGTTGGCGTCCAGCGGGATGCCGGGGCCCATCGTGGTGGTCAGGGTCGCCTTCTTGATGTAGCGGCCCTTCGCGGCGGACGGCTTGAGACGGTTGATCTCCTCGAGCGCCGCGGCGTAGTTCTCCACCAGCTGGGCCTCGTCGAAGGACACCTTGCCGATGATGAAGTGCAGGTTGGCGTGCTTGTCGACGCGGAACTCGATCTTGCCGCCCTTGATGTCCGTGACCGCCTTGGCCACGTCCGGGGTGACGGTGCCGGTCTTCGGGTTCGGCATCAGACCACGCGGACCGAGCACCCGGCCCAGACGGCCGACCTTGCCCATGAGGTCCGGGGTGGCGACGACGGCGTCGAAGTCCAGACGGCCCTTGGACACCTCGTCGATGAGCTCGTCGGAGCCGACGATGTCGGCGCCGGCGGCCTCCGCGGCCGCAGCACGGTCACCGGTCGCGAAGACCAGGACCCGGGCGGTCTTACCGGTGCCGTGCGGCAGGTTCACGGTGCCGCGCACCATCTGGTCGGCCTTGCGCGGGTCGACGCCCAGACGCATGGCGACCTCGACGGTCGCGTCGAACTTGCTCGTGGAGGTGTCCTTCGCGAGACGGACGGCCTCGAGCGGGGCGTAGGTGCGCTCCCGGTCGATCTTGGCGTCCGCAGCGCGGAGGGTCTTGCTGCGCTTGCTCACTGTTGCTCCTGATGTCTGTGGAGTTCGTGGTCCGGGCCAGCGCTTGGCCCTGCCACACGTGGCCGCGGGGGCTGTCGGCCCTCGCTACGGAGGTGTCAGCCCTCGACCGTGATGCCCATGGAACGGGCGGTGCCGGCGATGATCTTCTCGGCGGCGTCCAGGTCGTTGGCATTCAGGTCGGGCATCTTGGTGGTGGCGATCTCACGCACCTGGTCGCGGGTGATCTTGGCGACCTTGGTCTTGTGCGGCTCGCCGGAGCCCTTCTCCACGCCCGCGGCCTTGAGGATCAGCTTGGCGGCCGGCGGGGTCTTGGTCACGAAGGTGAAGGAGCGGTCCTCGTAGACCGTGATCTCCACCGGCACGACCATGCCACGCTGCGACTCGGTCGCGGCGTTGTAGGCCTTGCAGAACTCCATGATGTTGACGCCGTGCTGACCCAGCGCGGGGCCGACCGGCGGGGCCGGGTTCGCGGCGCCGGCCTGGATCTGGAGCTTGATCAGCCCCGTGACCTTCTTCTTCTTGGGAGGCATGCTCTCTCCGGGTCCTAGTGAGAGGGTGTTCGCCTCCGAACCGGATCATCCGGATGGAGGCATACCGCACAACGATAACGGGTATAGCTGTGCGCCTTAAAACCGAGCAGGTCAGACCGGCCGCGAAAGCCCGTCTGACCTGTTCGGAAGTTCTCGTATGAGCTCTTAGTTCTTCTGGATCTGGTCGAAGCTCAGCTCGACCGGGGTCTCGCGGCCGAAGATCTCCACCAGACCCTTGACCTTCTTCGAGTCGGCGTTGATCTCGTTGATCGTCGCCTGAAGGGTCGCGAACGGGCCGTCGGTGACCGTGACCGAGTCGCCGACCTCGAAGTCCAGCACCTGGACCTCGACCTTGCGGCTCGGCGCCGGCAGGCCGCTCTCCTCGGCGGCGGCCTTGGCGGCCTTCTCCTCGGCCTCGGGGGCGAGCATCTTGACGATCTCGTCCAGGGTCAGCGGGTACGGGTCGTAGGCGTTGCCCACGAAGCCGGTGACGCCCGGGGTGTTGCGGACGACACCCCACGACTCGTTCGTCAGGTCCATGCGGACGAGCACATAGCCGGGCAGCTTGTTCTGCCGGACGTTCTTGCGCTCGCCGTTCTTGATCTGGACGATCTCTTCCTCGGGGACCTCGGCCTGGTAGATGAAGTCCTCGACGTTGAGCGAGACGGCACGCTGCTCCAGGTTGGCCTTCACGCGCTTCTCGTAGCCCGCGTAGGTGTGGATCACGTACCACTCACCGGGCAGCCCGCGCAGCTCCTCGCGGAGCGCCTCGACCGGATCGGCCGCGGCCTCGGCCGGAGCCTCCTCCAGGTCTTCGGACTCGGCCGCGTCGGCCTTCTCCGCCTCGATGGCGTCCTCGCCCTCGACGTGGAGCGCCTCCTCCTCGGCCGGCGCGCCCGCCGCGGCGTCGGCTGCTTCAGCCTGGTCGGAGTCCGCCGCCTCGACGATGTCGAGCTCGTCCTCACGGGACTCGACGGGCTCGGCGGCGTCGTTCAGGTTCGGGTCAGACACGGTGGCTGCTTCTTCCTGGCTTCAAAGGGGTGGAACGTGCGAAAGAGGCGACGCCGGGCGGCGGCCGCCTTTCGCGGGGGTCTCAGCCAAAGACGTACTTGATGGCGTTGTTGAACCCATAGTCAATCACGGTCACGATGCCGATCATGATGACGACGAAAACGATCACCACACTGGTGTACGTCGACAGCTGGCTGCGCGTGGGCCAGACGACCTTCCGCAGCTCAGCGATGATCTGGCGGTAGAAAAGCGCAAGCCGACCGAACGGCCCCTTCTTGGCACGCTTACCACCACGACGACCCCGCTTGGTCGCCACCTCGTCCTCGGGACGACCGCTCTCAGGCGTCGCGGTGGAGCCAAGGGCTTCCGTCACTCGTCCTCACCTGAATCCGGGTCGTGGCCGTGCCGCGTCCGGCCCGGCCGCACAGCGGTGCTTGTCCTTGCGTACGCATGCACGCACCCTGATCAACGTGCGTGTAGCAGGGCCGGAGGGACTTGAACCCCCAACCGCTGGTTTTGGAGACCAGTGCTCTACCAATTGAGCTACGACCCTTTGCGGCACTCCCAACCTACCGCATACACCCGGCTGCACGGAGTGTGCGGTCGGATGCGGCTGTTGATCGGCCAACGACGGATGAGTGTACGTGCTTGACGGCCGGGCGTCGAACGAGAAGCGCGCGAAGTCTCCGCAAACCCGTGTGCCGCCCATTTCTCCCGTCTGCGACGATGCATGCATGACCGCTGCTACTCCCCCAGTACAGTCCCCGACCGAACGGCGGGTATCGGCCCGGATCGGCTCGATCTCCGAGTCCGCGACCCTCGCCGTCGACGCCAAGGCCAAGGCCCTCAAGGCCGCGGGCCGTCCGGTGATCGGTTTCGGCGCGGGCGAGCCCGACTTCCCCACGCCCGACTACATCGTCGACGCCGCGGCGGCGGCCTGCCGCGATCCGAAGTACCACCGCTACACCCCGGCCGGCGGGCTGCCCGAGCTCAAGGCGGCGATCGCCGCGAAGACGCTGCGGGACAGCGGGTACGAGGTCGAGGCGGCCCAGGTCCTGGTGACCAACGGTGGCAAGCAGGCCATCTACGAGGCGTTCGCCGCGATCCTCGACCCGGGCGACGAGGTCATCGTCCCCGCGCCCTACTGGACCACCTACCCGGAGTCGATCCGGCTGGCCGGCGGTGTCCCGGTGGAGGTCGTCGCCGACGAGACGACCGGCTACCGCGTCTCCGTCGAGCAGCTGGAGGCGGCCCGCACCGAGCACACCAAGGTGCTGCTCTTCGTCTCCCCCTCCAACCCCACCGGCGCCGTCTACAGCCGTGAGCAGATCGAGGAGATCGGCCGCTGGGCCGCCGGGCACGGGCTGTGGGTGCTGACCGACGAGATCTACGAGCACCTGGTCTACGGAGAGGCGGAGTTCCACTCGCTGCCGGTCGTGGTGCCCGAGCTGCGCGACAAGTGCATCGTGGTCAACGGTGTCGCCAAGACCTACGCGATGACCGGCTGGCGGGTCGGCTGGATCATCGGCCCCAAGGACGTCGTCAAGGCCGCGACCAACCTCCAGTCGCACGCCACCTCCAATGTGAGCAATGTCGCTCAGGTCGCCGCGCTGGCCGCCGTCTCGGGCGACCTGGACGCCGTGGCCGCGATGCGCGAGGCGTTCGACCGCCGCCGCCGCACCATCGTGCGGATGCTGAACGAGATCGACGGCGTGGAGTGCCCGGAGCCGGAGGGCGCGTTCTACGCCTACCCCTCGGTCAAGGGGCTGCTCGGCAGGGAGATCCGCGGCAAGCGGCCCGGGACCACCGTCGAGCTGGCGGAGCTGATCCTGGAGGAGGCCGAGGTCGCGGTGGTGCCGGGTGAGGCGTTCGGCACCCCGGGCTATCTGCGGCTGTCCTACGCGCTGGGCGACGAGGACCTCGTCGAGGGCGTCTCCCGGGTGCAGAAGCTGCTGGGCGAGGCGCGCGCCTGAGCCGCGTCGATCGCGTCCGTCGCGTCCGCCCGGGCGCGCGGCGGAACGGGCCGGAATCCGCGGAGGCGGATCCGGCCCGTTCCGCCTCAGCACACCCCCCGTTCGGGGAAAGCGGGTACCGGCGTATCCGGTCGTACGGCAGTATCTGCAGATGGCACGCGATGTACACCTGCTCCCCAAAGCGCATCTGCACCTCCATTTCACCGGCTCCATGCGCCCCGGAACCCTCCTCGAACTCGCCGACAAGTACGGCGTCCACCTGCCCGAGGCGCTGAGCGGCGGCGAGCCGCCGAAGCTGCGCGCCACCGATGAGCGCGGATGGTTCCGCTTCCAGCGGCTGTACGACATCGCCCGGTCCTGCCTGCGCGAGGCCGACGACATCCGGCGGCTGGTGCGCGAAGCGGCCCAGGAGGACGTGCGGGACGGGGCCCAGTGGCTGGAGATCCAGGTCGACCCCACCTCGTACGCCCCGCGCCTGGGCGGGCTGATCCCGGCGATGGAGATCATCCTGGACGCGGTCGAGAGCGCCTCCGCGGACACCGGTCTCGGCATCCGGGTGCTGGTCGCCGCGAACCGCATGAAGCATCCGCTGGAGGCGCGCACCCTCGCCCGGCTCGCGGTGCGCTACGCGGACCGCGGGGTCGTCGGCTTCGGCCTCTCCAACGACGAGCGGCGCGGTTTCGCCCGCGACTTCGACCGGGCCTTCGCCATCGCCCGGGACGGCGGGCTGCTGGCGGCGCCGCACGGCGGTGAGCTGTCGGGCCCCAGCAGCGTGCGGGACTGCCTGGACGACCTCGGCGCGGTCCGGGTCGGCCACGGGGTGCGCGCGGCGGAGGACCCGCGGCTGCTCGCCCGGCTCGCCGAGCGCCAGGTGACCTGCGAGGTGTGCCCGTCGTCCAACGTGGCGCTCGGGGTCTACGAGAAGCCGGAGGACGTCCCGCTGCGGACGCTGTACGACGCGGGGGTGCCGATGGCGCTCGGCGCGGACGACCCGCTGCTCTTCGGCTCACGGCTGGCGGCGCAGTACGAGCTGGCGCGCAAGCACCACGGCTTCACCGACGCCGAGCTGGCGGAGCTGGCGCGGCAGTCGGTGCGCGGTTCGGCCGCCCCGGAGGAGGTCCGGCGGCGGCTGCTGACGGAGATCGACGACTGGCTGGCGGGCTGAACCCCCACCTACGGATCTCCGGAGGTGGCTGAACCCCCACCTACGGATTTCCGGAGGTGGGGGTTCACAGGCTCAGGTTCACAGGCTCACGCCGACCGTCACCGGCTCGTTGACCAGGGTCACCCCGAAGGCGTCCCGGACCCCGGCCACCACCTCGCGGGCCAGGGCCAGCAGGTCCTCGGTCGTGGCCTCGCCCCGGTTGGTGAGGGCGAGCGTGTGCTTGGTGGAGATGCGGGCGGGGCCGGTGCCGTAGCCCTTGCCGAAGCCCGCCTTGTCGATCAGCCAGGCCGCGGAGGTCTTGATCAGCCCCTCGCCCGCCGGGAAGGCGGGCGGCGCGGCCTCCGGGCCGAGGCGTTCGGCGACGCGGGCGAGGAAGGCGGCGTAGGCGTCCTCGGTGAGCACCGGGTTGGTGAAGAACGACCCCGCGGACCAGGTGTCGTGGTCCTCCGGGTCGAGCACCATGCCCTTGCCCGCGCGCAGCCCCAGGACGGTCTCGCGGGCGACGGCGGCGTCCACCCGGTCCCCCACCTCGACGCCGAGCACCCGCGCGGTCTCGGCATACCGGACGGGGGCGGACAGCCCGCCGGCGTCCTCCAGCCCGAAGCGGACCCGGAGCACCACATGGCGGTCGGGCTCGGCCTTGAAGCGGCTGTGGCGGTACGAGAAGGCGCATTCGGCGTTCGGGAGGGTGACGACCTCGTCGGCGCGGCGGTCGTAGGCGATCACCTCGGTGATCGTGGCGGCGACCTCCTGGCCGTAGGCGCCGACGTTCTGAATCGGCGTCGCCCCGGCGGAACCGGGGATTCCGGCGAGGCATTCGATGCCCGCGAGCCCCGCCCGGACCGTACGGGCCACGGCGTCCGACCAGTTCTCGCCCGCGGCGAGCTCCAGGCGGGTGCCGTCGAGGGTGAAGCCGCTGGTCGCGATGTGCAGGGCGGTGCCGTCGAAGCCCTTGTCGGCGATGACCAGATTGCTGCCGCCGCCGATCACCAGCAGCGGGGTCCCGGCCGCGTCGGCCTCCCGGACCGCGGCGATCACCTCGTCATCGGTGGTGGCCGTGATCAGCCGGTTGGCCGGTCCGCCGAGGCGGAAGGTGGTGAGGGGCGCGAGGGGGGCGTCGTGGAGTTCCTGCACGCGCTCAAGAGTACGGGGGCGCCTCCTGGGGCCTACGGGGGTGGCCGCCTCCCGTACGGGAAGGCCGGGGCCGGGCGGCTGTGAGGCCCGTGAGGGGGCCCGGACGGGCCTCACACGCTCCCGCGTGCCGCCATCCGCCCGTGGGCCGCTCCCGCGCGCTCCAGGGCTCAGGCGAGCCGCACCACGGCGCGGGCCCGGCCCAGCACCTTCTGGCCGGCGCTCGTCGCCGTGATGTCGAGGCGCACCGTACGGGCCTCGTCGTCCAGCTTGGCGGCGACCTTGGCACCGATCTCGATGACCGCGCCCTTGTCGTCGTTGGGGACGACGACCGGCCTGGTGAAGCGGACGCCGTACTCGACGAGGGCGCCGGGGTCGCCGGCCCAGTCGCTCACCACCCGGGCCGCCTCGGCCATGGTGTAGGCGCCGTGCGCGATGACGTCGGGGAGGCCGACCTCCTTGGCGAACGTCTCGTTCCAGTGGATCGGGTTGAAGTCGCCCGACGCGCCCGCGTACCGCACGAGGTCGGCGCGGTTCACCCGGAACTCGCGCACCGGCACCTCGGTGCCGACCTCCACGGCGTCATACGAGATCCTGGCCGTCATCTGCTCTCCTCCACCTCTGCGTCGGCGGCGCGGGCCACCAGCGTCGTGAACGACGTCGCCACATGATCACCTGCTTCGTCGTGGACCTCACCGCGGACGGACAGGATGTCGTTGCCGGCCAGCGACTTGATCGAGTCGATGGCCGAGGTGACCGTCAGCCGGTCCCCCGCGCGGACCGGGCGGGTGTACTCGAACCGCTGGTCACCGTGGACCACCCGGCTGTAGTCCAGTCCCAGCTGCGGGTCCTCGATGACCTGTTTCCCGGCCGCCTTGAAGGTGATGGTGAAAACGAACGTCGGCGGGGCGATCACATCGGGGTAGCCGAGGGCGCGGGCCGCCTCGGGGTCGGTGTAGACCGGATTGGTGTCGCCGAGGGACTCGGCGAATTCCCGGATCTTCTCCCGGCCGACCTCGTACGGGGCGGTGGGCGGGTAGCTCCGTCCCACGAAGGACTGGTCGAGCGCCATCGGCGCACACCTCCTGCGATTGGATGACCAACGAAACGAGGCCGCCCCCGCGAGTGGGGGCGGCCTCGAACGAGAGCTTATTGCTATCGCGTCTCACGGTGCGCGGTGTGCGCGTTGCAACGCGGGCAGTGCTTCTTGATCTCAAGACGATCCGGGTCGTTGCGCCGGTTCTTCTTGGTGATGTAGTTCCGCTCCTTGCACTCCACGCAGGCCAGCGTGATCTTCGGGCGGACGTCGGTGGCAGCCACGTGAGTGCTCCTTGACGAACGGACTAGGGGATTAACGCAGAAAGAGTAGCCGATCGAAGGACCGACCCCACAATCGGCTACTGTCAGTAGCGGTGACCGGACTTGAACCGGTGACACAGCGATTATGAGCCGCTTGCTCTACCGACTGAGCTACACCGCTGCGATGCGATTCGACTCCCCGCTCGACCAGCGTAGCCGAACGGGAAACCTCACACATCAGAGCCCCAATACGGAATCGAACCGTAGACCTTCTCCTTACCATGGAGACGCTCTGCCGACTGAGCTATTGGGGCGAGCGATGAAGACATTACACGCTCGGCCGCCGAAGGTGAAATCCGTAGTGGCTCGCCGTCACCCTGGACTCATGCACCACACCGGTACGACTATTCGGCTCCTCCGTGAAGTCCTCCGCGAAGCCGCCCGCACCGCGTCCTAGGCTTCGGATCGCACCCGCGTGATCTTGGCTGCGCACGCGTCCGGCACGTGCCCCGCACGCCACCCGTCGCATGCTCGGCGCGTCACCCGTGGCGCCCCGGCGTCACCGCCGGCGCCCTCGTCACGCACCCGTCGCGCGCCCCTGTGCGCCCCGCGTACGCCCTGCGAATCCCAGGAGTGCGATGCCCGAGAGCCAGCAGCAGCCGCACCAGCCGCCCAGGAACGGCGACGCGCCCCCCGAGCCCGCCGCGCTGGTGCTCGGCGGCGCCCGGCTCGCCGACGGGCGCACCGTGGACGTCCGGCTCAGCGGCGGCCGGATCGAGGCTGTGGGCACGGCGGGCAGCCTGGTCCCCGGCCCCCGGCTGGACCTCGACGGCTATCTGCTGCTCCCCGCCCCCGCCGAACCCCACGCCCACTGCGACACCGCCCTTACGGCCGACGTGGCGGGCCCGGTCCCCTGCGCCCCCGGGGACGTCCAGCGCCGCACCGTCGAGGCCGCCCTGCTCCAGCTCGGCCACGGGGCCACGGCGCTGCGCACCCACGTCCGCGTCGGCGGGGTGCACGGACTGCGCTCCCTGGAGGCGGTCCTGGAGGCCGGCCGGACCCTGCGCGGGCTCATGGAGGTGAGCGCGGTGGCGGTGCCCCGGGTGCTCACCGGCACCGCGGGGGCCGACGGGCTGGCGATGCTGCGCGACGCGGTGGGGATGGGCGCGGCGGTCCTCGGCGGCTGCCCCGACCTCGACCCGGACCCGACCGGCCACGCCGAGGCCGTCCTCGACCTCGCCGCCCGCCACGGCTGCGCCGTCGATCTGCACACGGACGGCGATGACCCGGCCCGGCTCGCCCGGTTCGCGGCGATGGCCGGCGGACTGCGTCCGGGCGTCACCATCGGCCCCTGCGGAGGGCTGTCCCGGCTGCCCGGGACCATGGCGGGGCGGATCGCCGAGCGGCTGGCGGCGGCCGGGGTGACCGTCGTCTGCCTCCCCCAGGGCGACTGCGCCGCGGTGGAGCACCAGGGCGTCCGCGGAGCGCGCGCCTGCGCCTGCGCGCCGGTGCGGCTGCTGCGCGCGGCGGGCGTCCGGGTGGCCGCGGGCAGCGGGGCGCTGCGGGACGCGGTCAATCCGGTCGGCCGGGGCGACCCGCTGGAGGCCGCCTTCCTGCTGGCGTCCCGGGGTGGGCTGCGGCCGGAGGAGGCGTACGAGGCGGTGTGCGGGCGGGCGCGGGCCGCGATGGGGCTGGCCGAGGTGCGGGTGGAGGCCGGATTCCCCGCCGAGCTGCTCGCGGTGCGCGGGGACGGTCTCGCGGGGGCGCTCTCGCTCGCGTACAGCAGAGTCGTGGTGCACCGGGGCCGGGTGGTGGCCCGTACCAGCGCGGTACGGGAGTACTGCGACTCGGCGGCCGCGGTGGCGCTCGACCTGCCCCGGCAGGCGCGGCCGCCGAGCGGCGGCGAGCAACAGTAGGCCGCACGGCGTACGGTCGGGATCATGCGCATTGTGATCGCTGGTGGACATGGACAGATCGCGTTGCGGCTGGAGCGGCTGCTCACCGCACGCGGAGACGAAGTGGCGGGCGTCATCCGCAAGCCGGAACAGGCGGGCGACCTGCTGGCGTCGGGCACCGAACCGGTCGTCTGCGACCTCGAGACGGCCGCGGCGGAGGACCTGGTCAAGCATCTGGAAGGCGCGGACGCGGCGGTCTTCGCCGCCGGGGCGGGCCCCGGCAGCGGTGCCGCCCGTAAGGAGACCGTGGACCACCGGGCCGCGGTGCTCTTCGCGGACGCGGCGGAACAGGCGGGGGTCCGGCGGTTCCTGCTCGTCTCCTCGATGGGCACCTCCCAGGAGCCGCCGCCCGGCACCGACCCGGTCTTCGCCGCCTACCTGCGCGCCAAGACCGCGGCCGAGAACGACGTCCGCGCCCGGGACGGCCTCGACTGGACCGTGCTGCGCCCGGGGCGGCTGACCGACGACCCGGGGACGGGCCGGGTGGAGCTGGCCGAGCACACGGGCCGGAGCGAGGTCACCCGCGACGATGTGGCGGCGGTCCTGGCCGCCCTTCTGGACGAGCCCCGCACGGCGCACCGCACGCTGGACCTGGTCAACGGCGGGACGCCGGTGGTGGAGGCGGTCCGGGCGGTCGCCGGACAGCGGAGCTGAGGGCCGGGCCGGTTCCGGCTGAGGGCCGGGCCGGTTCCGGCGGCGGGCCGGGCCGGTTCCGGCGGCGGGCCGGGCC
>NZ_BBOX01000137.1 GCF_001553455.1 Streptomyces hygroscopicus subsp. hygroscopicus | reverse complement strand
GTACGGGGACGCTGCGGGTGCTCGGCGGGGCGCGGGGCGCGGAGGAGGGCGTGAAGGAGGGCGCGCGGGACCGCGTGCGGGGCGGTGGGGCGGGGCGGGCGGAGGGGATTCCGCTTGTCATCGCGGCCTCCTACCGCGCCCGTGCCCGCGGTCTGCTCGGCCGCGACGGCCTGACCGGCGCGCTGCTCCTGACCCCCGCGAGCGGTGTGCACACCTTCCGGATGCGGTTCGCGATCGACGTCGCCTATCTGGACCGGCGGCTCACCGTGCTGGACATCCACACCCTGCGCCCCGGCCGGCTCGGCCGCCCCCGGCTCCGCTCCCGCCATGTCCTGGAGGCGGAAGCGGGCGCGTTGGAGCGCTGGGGCGTGCGGCGGGGTGTGCGCGTTGCGATCACCCCCGGCCCTTCAGCGCCGCCCCCTCCTTCTGTACGCTGACCTCTCAGTGTCATGGTTGGGACACCCTCGATCGCGGTCGAGGTCATCGAGGTAGAGGTATCAGGGGTAGGGGTGGCACGGTGACGACCACGGGCAAGATCCTGCGTTTCGACGAGTTCCGCGGCTACGGCTTCATCGCTCCGGACGACGGTGGCGAAGACGTCTTCATGCACGCCAATGACCTGCTGGACGAGAAGCATCTGTTCCAGCCCGGGTCCAAGGTGCGGTTCGTTCCCGAATACGGCGACAAGGGGCCCAAGGCTTCCGAGGTCCGCATCGTCGAGCGCGCCGCGCCGGTCGTGCGGCCCTCGGCCGGGCCGGACGGCGACGACACCATGTGCGATGTGCTGTCGGTCGCCGAGTTCCGGCAGGAGCTGACCGAGGCGCTGGTGGAGACGGGCGGCAGCCTGACCGCCGATCAGATCAAGCAGGTGCGCAGGCGGGTCATCGAGCTCGCCCAGGCACACAACTGGATCGAATCCTGATCCAGGAGCGCTGAACGCCGAGGGGCCCGCCGTCGCGACGGCGGGCCCCTCGGCGTTCAGCGCTCCTCGGCGTTCAGCGCTCCTCGGCGTTCAGCGCTCCTCCGCTTCCGGGCTCCTCGGCTGTCGGCGCTCCTCGGCCGCCGGTCAGCCTCAGCCGTCGGCATCCGGTGGTCTCAGCTGCCGGTGATGCTCAGCATCAGCCACATCGCCGCCGTCGCGGCCACCACCGTCGCCGGTACCGTCAGCAGCCCCAGGCGGGTGAACACCCCCAGGTCGGAGCCGGTGTCCGGCTCGTGGCGGTGAACGATGCGCCGCCACAGCAGAGTGGCCAGCGAGCCGACATAGGTCAGATTGGGCCCCAGGTTCACGCCGATCAGTACGGCGAGCACGGGCCCGGGTCCGCCCCCGGAGGCGATCGGCAGCAGGGCCAGCGTGGCGGGCAGATTGTTGATGAGGTTGGCCAGCACCGCCGCGACCGCCGCGACCCCGAGCAGCGCGGGCAGGCTCGACCCACCGGGCAGCACCTGGGTCAGCGCGTCCTGGAGACCGCCCGCCAGCACGGCCTGCACCACCACCCCGAGCGCCGGTACGAACAGGCAGAACAGCGGCCCGGTCGCGCCGATGGCCCCCCTTACCGTCGTCCTGCGGCGCTGCAGCGCCCTTACGGTCAGCACGAGGGCGCCCGCCCAGGCCGCCCACAGGGGGTCCAGGCCCGCCAGCGAGGTCCCGACGAACCCGGCGAGGGTCAGCAGCAGCACGGTCAGCGCGAAGACCGGTACCCGGGGCCATGCGGTGGGTGGGGGCTCGGTGGTCCCGGCGGCCAGATCGGCGGCGAAGAAGCGGCGGAGGACCAGGTACTCGATGCCGATGGTCAGCAGCCAGGCGGGCCCCATCAGCACCGCGAAACGGGTGAACGAGACGCCGCCCGCCTCCAGGGCCAGCAGATTGGTGAGGTTGGAGACCGGGAGCAGCAGGGACGCCGAGTTCGACAGGTGGGCGCAGGCGTACACATGCGGCCGGGACCGCGCCCCCAGCCGGGCCGTCGTGGCGAACACCACGGGCGTGAGCAGGACGACGGTGGCGTCCAGGCTCAGCACGGCGGTGACGGCGGCCGCGACGGCGAACACCCCGACCAGGAGCCGGTCGGTACGCCCCGCGCAGGCCCGCGCCACGGCCTGTCCGGCCGCCTCGAAGAGCCCCTCGTCCGCACACATCCGGGCCAGCAGCAGCACGGCGGCCAGGAAGCCCACGACGGGCAGCAGCCCCCGGATCTCCGCCCAGGCCCGGTCGGGCGAGACGGCCCCGACGGCCACCACGATCCCGGCGGCGGGCACGGCCGCGACCGCTTCCGGCCAGCCGCGGGGGCGCACCACCGCGAAGGCCAGTACGCCGAGCAGCAGGACGACGGCAAGGGTCTCGGCGACGGCGGCAGTCAGAACGAACTCCGATGGCGGGTGCGGGGGACATCCCCATCATGCGGCATCGCCCGCCGCGGCGGTTCGCCGGTCCCGGGGTTGCTCAGCCGGTTCAGGGGGCCGCTCAGCCGGTCCTGGGGAAGCTGACCTCCACCCGGCGGTTGCGCTTGCGGCCCTCCTCGCTGGTGTTGTCCGCGATCGGGTACTGCTCGCCGTAGCCCCGGATCTCGTACTGGACCGAGGGGTCGAGGTCCTCGGCGAGCGCCTGCTGCACCGCGTTGGCCCGCTCCTTCGACAGCACGATCCCGTGGGATGCCGAGCCCAGGTTGTCGGTGAAGCCGAAGACGCGGACGTTCCTCGCGTTCTGCTGCTCGGCCTCGGCGGCGATCTCCTTGATCCGGGCCCTGGCCTCGCCGCCGAGCTTCGCGCTGTCCTTGCCGAAGAGCACCTCGGCCTGGAGGGCGAACTTCACCTTGGCGTTGGTGTCCTCCCGCCGCTCGTCGCCGTCGTCCGTCTCGACCACGGACTTGATGTCCAGGACCCGGCCGGGCGCGAGCTCGGCGCTCCCGGGCATCCGCAGATCGGCGTCCTCGGTGTCGATCTTCAGGGGCGGGGTGGTGTCGGCGGGCGCGCCGGGGCCGCTGTCCGCGTGGGCGGGCGGCGCCGGGGCGGCCAGCGCGATGACGAGCGCGGTGGCGGCCAGCACGGCGAGGAGGGGGCCGCGGCGCGCGGGGCGGACAGTCGGATGCCCCGGAGCAGTCGGTGTCATGGCCGCCTCACCCGGAGAGTGTGATGCCGACGGACGGCATGGTCGGGATCTGGAAGTCGACCTCCGTGACGCTCTTCGGCGGGGCCGGGAACTGCGCGAACAGCGGACGGCTCTCATTGGGCTTGATCCCGGAGAGCCCGGTGGTGCACAGGCACTGGCCGTCGGTGTCCCGGAGGACGAGATAGCGCTTCTTGCCCTTCTCGTCGATCAGGGACGCGCCCGAGACGGACGACTGGGACTTCACCTCGGTCTCCTTCGAGCGCCAGTCGATCGCGTTGAACAGCTGGCTGCCGCGGTTGGTGACGGTGCCGGTCACGGTGACGAACCCGCCGTCGTCGCGCACCGCGGAGTGCAGGGTGACGACGATCCCGCCGGGCCCCTTCATCTGGCCGATGGTCTTGGAGGAGTCCACCGCGGGCTCCTGCTTCCCGTCGTCCTTGGCCGCGGTCGACGCCCGGCCCGCGCCGTCGTCGGGCTTGTCGTCGCCGTCGCTGCCGCACCCGGCCATGGCGAGGGCCAAGGCCGCGGCGAGCGCCGTCGCGGCGGCCCCCCTCCGGGCCTTCGTCGTGTGCCGAATGCTCATCGGTCGCTGTCCTTTGCTCTTCGTTCGCTCGTCAGCCGGCAAGGTGCACGGAGAAGAGGTCTTTGGCGTCCGGGAAGAGGTCGAGCCGTGTCGGGTCGATGGTCAGGTCGGCTCCGTCGCAGAGCAGATCGATGGGCGGCTTGTCGTCCTTGCCGTCGTCCTTACCGCCGTCGCCGCCCTTGCCGCCCTTGCCGTCGTCCTTGCCGCCATCGCCGCCCTTGCCGCCGCCATCGCCCTTGCCGCCGTCGTCGGGCAGCTTGGTCGGCGGGGCGGGCGGTTCGGCCGTGCAGCGCGGGGTGACGACCGCCTTGGCCGTCGCCTCCGCGTGCTTGCTCTCGGTGCCGGGGATGACGGTCTTGCCCACGGGCTTCTGCGTCCGGACGGTGACGGTGAAGGACGTCGGCAGGAAGTCGGGCCCCCGGCAGTCGGTCACGTCCGCGCCGTTCTGGTCGGCGAACCACCGCGCCTCGTCACAGGCGGCGGTCCCGCCCAGCCCCCGTCCGTCCAGCAGGTCGTCCCACGCGCTGCCGTTCCCGATCGCCTCCAGGAACCCCTTCCGCAGCTGGTCGCGGTAGTCCTGGGCGGCCGCGAGGGCCGCCGCGTCGGCGGCGGTCTGCCCGCCGTTGCGGGTGGCTCCGGCCTGGCCGACGGCGAAGAGGGCGAGCGCGAGGAAGAGCAGGCCCGCCACCGCCGTGATGTAGATCGGGAAAGCCTGCCCCGCGTCGCTCCTGAGATCTCGGCGCGCTGTCACGGGACCGATCAGATGCCGACGACCTGGGAGATCTTGTCGGAGATGGCGTTTGCGATCATGCTGCCGAAGTCCGTGGTCGACAGGACGAGCACGATGGCCACCACTACGGCGATGATGCCCAGGTATTCGATCGAGGTCTGTCCCCGATCGTTCCGCGTGACGCGCTTCCCCATTGTGTTCCCCTCCATGGGCTGCCGTGCCTTCGTGGTCCGGCGACTCAACCCCCGTGGCGTCGCCCGCGACACGAGCAAAGTACGCCGAAACAGCCGTGTCGGAACAGTGCCTCAGACAGCATTGCCTTCCCCGTTCACCACGTTCGAACCGTGGACGTACGGGCCGGCGGCGACCGCGCATCCGTCTCACCCCCTCCCGGCAGCGCGGAGTTCTGCGTCGACGACTGTCCCACATTCGATTGCAAACGCGAAGCAGCTTCACCCAAAAGAGACCGTCAGTCCCCGGTCACCGAGCCGAAGTCGGTCCCGGACCCGATGAAGAACCCCGCGACGAGCAGCACCATCGTCCCGGGCACCATGAAGGTCGTGATGACCATGGTCGCCTTCGGCACCGCCCGCGCCGCGCGCCGCCGGGCGTTCTGCGCGTCCGTACGGCGCATGTCGTTCGCAATGGCGATCAGCGTTTCGACAATCGGAGCGCCCAGTTCCTCGCCCTGCTGAAGGGCGGTGACGAACTGCGCGACCTGTTCCGAGTCATTGCGTTTCCGTAGTTCCTCGAACGCCTGGCGGCGGCTGACACCCATGTCCATTTGCCGAAGCGTGATGCGAAGTTCATCCGCCCAGGGACCCTCGTACTTCTCCGACACCCGGTCCAGGGCCTGACGGAAGCTCAATCCGGCGCTCACCACGACCGCCAGGACGTCCAGGAAGTCCGGCAGGGTCCGCTCGATCGCGTCCTTGCGCTCCCGCACCGCCGCCCAGATGCCCACCTCGATCCAGAACAGGCCGAACGCCACCAGCAGCAGCGCCAGCAGCAGCTGGCCCTTGAGCAGCATCACCAGCGCCCCGCCGAAGCCCAGCGCCCCGTAGACCGCCCGCCGGGCCGCGTAGCGGTCCACCGTCAGACCGCCCGGATTGCCCGCCAGGTCGATCCGGCGGCGGACCCTGGCCACCCGCTTCTCGCCCATCAGCCGCAGCACGAAGGGGGCGTAGCGCATGCCCAGCCGGTCGATGGCCGAGCCGACCGCGGTCGTCCGGCTGGAGCCGACCTCCAGGGCCACCGCGAGATCGCTGGGCAGCTTGGCCTCGCTGCGGTACAGCGCGATGCCGTAGGCGATGCCCGCCACCGCGAGGCCGGCCGCCAGCGCCAGCAGCAGTGCCATGTCCCTGTATCCCCTTCGCTCCGCTTCGCCGTGGTCGGCCGCGGTCCGCCGTGGTGCGCTCCGGTGCGCTTGAATTCGCTCCGGTGCGCTTTCGTTCGCTGGTGGTGAGCTGTGGTGCGCTGTGGTGGCTGTGGTGCGCTCTGGTGCGCTCTGACTCAGACGTCGATCTTGGACATGCGGCGGATGAGGAAGAAGCCGATCCCGTACAGGCAGAAGGCCACCACCACTGCGGCCTGCCCCCAGAAGGACGAGGTCATCCGGTCCAGTGAGCCCGCCGAGATCCGGTTCATCAGCAGCAGCGTCCCGATTCCCAGGAGCGGTACGACATACGCGGTGACGGTCACCTGGGAGAGCTGGGTGCGCACCTCCCGCCGGGTCTCCTTGCGCTCCTCCAGCGTCTGGGTGAGGTTGCGCAGCGAGCTGACCACGGTCCCGCCCGCGCGGTTGGACAGCACCAGCGTGGTGACCAGCACCACCAGCTCCCGGGAGGGCAGCCGCTCCGCCAGCTCCTCCAGCGCGTCGTCGATCGAGTGGCCGACGGCCAGCTTGGCCGCGACCTTGGCCAGCTCCTCACCCGCCGGCGCCTCCATCTCGTCCGCCGCCATGCCCAGCGCGGTGCGCAGCGCCAGTCCGGCCTGGGTGGCGTTGGCCAGGATCCGCGACAGCTCGGGCAGTTGGTTGATGAACCGCTCTATCCGCTTCTGCCGCTGCCAGCTGAGGAAGGCGAAGGCCCCCCAGACGGCGATCACCGCCGCTATCGGACCGAAGAACGCCGCCAGGAAGGACGCCGCGACCAGCCACAGCCCGACCGCCGCCCCCGTCGTGTAGACGAAGAACTCCCCCGGAGTGATCTCCAGGCCCGTCGCCGCCAGCCGCAGCTCCAGCTTCCGGCCGGCGGAGGTGGCGCGCAGCCGCCGGTCGATCCCGGCGAAGCGGCGCGTCCGGGCGGTGCCGGGCGGCGGACCGGTCTCCGACAGCCGGTCGATCAGCGCACGCCGCTGCTCCTTGCCGCGGACGTAGGAGTGCACGCCCACGACGCCCAGCGCGCCGCACAGCAGCGTCGCGCCGAGGGCGGCCGTCGCGAGATGGTCCATGGGCCCTGCTACCTCCGGTCCCTGGGGTCGAACGGGGGTCGGTCATGCGGGGGTCCGTCGAACGGGGTTCGGTCGTGCGGGGGTTGGCCGTACGGAGGCCGGTCGTACGGGGGCGGGTCGAACGGAGGCCGGTCGTACGGGTCGGGGCCGGCCGCGCGGGTGGCCAGCTGCGCCGGGAAGGCGGCCACGCCAAAGGCCGGCGGCACCGATTCGTTCGCCATCCGCAGCCGTTCCGCGACCCGCTCGGGCAGCGGGAAGTAGCAGAACCGCCCGTGCACCACCCGGTCCGGGCCCATGGGCTGGGCGTCGAAGCGGCAGACGGTGGCGATGCGGTACGCCTCGTGGCCGTGGCTGTCGAGCAGCGCGATCTCGCTGATCCGCCGCGAGCCGTCGGCGTGCCGGACGAGCTGGACGACGCAGTCCACGGCGCTGTTGATCTGGTCCCGCAGCGCCTCGTAGGGGATCGCCACGTCCGACATGGAGGCGAGCGTCTGCAGCCGCATCAGCGCGTCCTCGGCGCTGTTGGCGTGGACGGTGGCCAGCGATCCGTCGTGGCCGGTGGACATGGCCTGGAGCATGTCGAGGGTCTCACCGCCGCGCACCTCGCCGACGATGATGCGGTCGGGGCGCATCCGGAGGGAGTTGCGGACCAGGTCGCGGATGGTGATCCGGCCCTTGCCCTCGACGTTGGGCGGCCGGGATTCCAGCCGGATGACATGGGTCTGCTGGAGTTGCAGCTCGGCGGCGTCCTCGACGGTGATGATGCGCTCCCCGTCGGGGATCAGCCCGGAGAGGGCGTTGAGCAGCGTGGTCTTGCCGGAGCCGGTGGGGCCGGAGACCACGACGTTGAACTTGGCCCGCACCAGCGCCGCGAGCAGCATCAGCATCTGCTCGTCCAGCGTGCCCATGCCGATCAGCTCGTGGAGGGTGTAGGCGCGCGGGAAGCGGCGGATGGTGAGCGTGGCACCGGTGAGGGCGAGCGGCGGGATGATCACGTTGACCCGCTCCCCGGACGGCAGGCGGGCGTCGACCATCGGATTCGACTCGTCCACCCGGCGGTTGACCGTGGAGACGATGCGCTCGATGGTCTGCATCAGCTGCTCCTCGGAGGCGAAGCGGACGGGGACCAGCTCGACCCGGCCCGAACGCTCCACGAAGATCTGGTCCGGTCCGTTGACCATGATCTCGGTGATGGACGCGTCCTCGAGGAGGGGTTCGAGCACCCCGAGGCCGAGCGCCTCGTCCACCACCCGGCGGATCAGCTGGGAGCGCTCGCTGGTCGAGAGCACCGGGCCCTCGCGGCTGATGATGTGGCCGAGCACGCGCTCCAGCCGGGAGCGGCGCTCGGCGGCGGCGAGCGAGGACATCTCGGCGAGGTCGATCTCCTCGAGCAGCTTGGCGCGGTAGACGGAGACGAGGTGCCCGTCCTGACGTCCGCCGCCCTCGCCGTTCCCCTCCGGCGCGGTGATACGGGCCCGCAGGCTCATCGGCCGCCTCCCATCGCTGCCGCCCCCGCATCGCCCGTACCGCGCATACCGCTCGTACCGCCCGTACCGCCGTCCGCGCCGTCTCCCTCGGCGCAGGGCATCGTGGCGCTCCGCTCGGCGCTGCCGAAGTCGAAGCCGGGGATGACGGAGGGGATCTCCACGGTCGCGGTGGCCCGCGCCTCCCCGCCGCCGCAGCCCCCGCCGCCGATGCTCGCCCCGTCGGCCAGCCATCCGCTCATCGCCGCCTTCCCGGCGGCCTGCGGGCTCATCCGCGGATCGTCCAGCGAGGCCGTCCGCGCCGCCGCCCGCGCGGCGGTCCCGGCCTGCTGCGCGGCGTACGCGGCGATCCCGAGCTGTACGGCGGCCAGCGCGACGAGGATGAGGACCGGCAGGAACCCGAGGAACTCGATGGACGCCGAGCCCCGATCCCGGCCGCGTCCGGCCGGGCCGCTGGAGTCGGTGGGTACGGGTGTCCGGTGCCGGGTCATGGTGTCACTCCCCTCCGCGCGCCAGGTCGGTCTCGTCCGCCGCGCCCGCCGCGCCCGTGACCGTCCACGGGAAGTCGGCGGCGCCCGGGAAGAGGATCGGCACGCGCAGTCTCACGGTGGCCTTGTAGACCGAGCCGTCGCCGCCCGCGCAGTCGATGTCGGCGGTCCAGGAGCCGGGGATGTCCTTGCGCGCCGCCTCCTGGCAGGCGCCCGCGCCCTCGGCGGCGCCCGCGCGGGCGCCCTTGTCGGCCGAGTTGCCCGCCAGCGAGTACGTGTAGCCGACCAGCACCGCCTGCCAGATGACCACGAGCACGATGAGCGCCAGCGGCAGGACGCCGAGGAACTCGACCGTCACCTGGCCGCGGTCGCCCCGCTTGCGGAGGAAGCGGCCGGCGGGGGGCGACGGGGCGGTCTCGCCCCGCGCGTCGGTGCCGTCGCCCCCGCTCCGCTCCGCCGTCCCCCCGCCGCCCGCCTCTATGGCGTGGCGCCGCCGCAACCCCGGCAGTGTGCGCTCGCCGCCCTGGGCCGCGTGGCCGCCCCGGTGGCTAGCGCGGCGCCCGCCGCCCGGGGGCGCCGCGTCCACCAGGCCCAGCTCACCGGCCAGCCCCCACAGCGCCTGTTTGACGGCCGACTTGGCGTCCAGGTCCTGCATCCGGCCGGCGTCGACGGCGGGTTGCAGCTCCTTGAAGCCTGCCGGGATCGCGGTGCGCGCCACGGTGGTCCCGGTGGCCCGCTGGACCAGCTGCGGCTGGATCTCCGCGCTGCGGGTGTGCCGGTTGACCACGGTCACGGTCTCCTCCGCCTTGCGGATCTGGAGCCGGTCCCAGAGCCGGACCATGCGCTTGGCGGCGCGCACCGCGACCACGTCCGGGGTGGTCACCAGCAGCGCGGTGTCCGCGATCTCCACGGCGGCGGCTCCCGCGGAGGTCATCTGCGTACCGCAGTCGACGACCACGAGGTCGAAGCGCGACCGCAACGCGCCGATGACCTGCCGGGCGGTCCGGTCGGTCACCTCCTCGCCGCGCTCCCCCTCGCCCGGCGCGAGCAGCAGCCCCAGCCCGGTCTGGTGGGTGAACACCGCGTCCTGGAGCACCCGTGGCGAGATGTCGCTGATCTGCGCCAGATCGGCGATCGAGCGCCGGAACTGGACATCGAGGTACGAGGCGATGTCCCCGGACTGGAGGTCCATGTCGACGAGGGCGACCTTGCGGCCGGCGGCCCGTGCGGCGAGCGCGAGCTGGACGGCGGTCACGGTGGTGCCGACCCCGCCCTTGGCGCCCGCGACCGCGACCAGCTTGCCGCCGGGTCCGGCGGCGAACGGGTCGCCGCCGCCCCCGAGGTGGCGCCGCACGCCCGTCGCCCACTGGGCGGCGCCCTGGACGCGGCCGGCCAGCTCGTCGTACGACAGCGGTATCCCGACGACGCCGCGGGCGCCGGCGTCCATGGCGGCCGAGTACAGCGCGGGGCCCGCGTCGGCGGTCACCAGCACCACGCCCACCGCCGGGAAGCGCAGCGCGATCTCGCGGATCAGCTCCAGCGCGGGGGCCGGTCCGATGCGTTCGTGGACGAGGACGACCTCGGGCAGTTCCTCCAGGGAGGCGGCGGCCAGCGAGGCGAGGGTGTCGAGCAGCAGGGTCGAGTCACCGACGGGTGCCGACGGTTCGACACCGGGCAGCTGGCCGAGCAGCCCGCCGAGGGAGCGGGTCGCGTCGGGGTCGCCGACGGCCGGCAGAATCCTGATCGTCACCGCGGCACCTCCTCACTCATTTGTCGCCGTCGAGGGTGTAGGTGCGGTCGCCCCGCTCTGTCGAGGAGCCTCCGCCGGGGGCGACCAGCGCCAGCCGCACATGGGAGGCGAAGGACTCGGCGTACGCCACGCGCTGCGCGTTCTTGGTGTCGAGCGCGAAGGTGATGGGCACGGCCTGGTCGATCCGCCGCTTGTCGTCGCGGTCCGGCTCCAGGGCGGTGATCTTGCCGAGGTCGAGCACCTCGGCGCCCGCGACGATCAGCTTGGAGACCGGCTCCTCGCCCCGGGTGCCGCCGTCGAAGGTCGCGTAGATGTTGACCTTCGCGCCCGGGGTGATCTTGCCCGCGACCCCGGTCGCCGCGTCGATCATGATGGCGATCTCCTGCTGGCCGGGCTTCAGGGCGGGCCGGTCCACGATCATGTCGCGCTGCAGCAGCGACCCCTTGGACAGCTGGGTCACCGCGATCTTCCCGCGTAGCTCGGCGAGATCGGTGACCGCGGTGGAGGGCACGTAGCGCTCGGGCATGGAGACCTTCTCGAACTCCCCCGGGTCCAGCGCCTTGTACGGCTTGACGTCCGAGGTGAGCTTGTACGCGGTGGTCTCGGGGCCGACCTTCGACTCCACGTCGTCGATGACGGAGAGCACTCCGGCGAAGGCGCCGACGGCGCACAGGACCGACAGGAGCAGCAGGATGACTCCGCGGCGCTGGCGTGAATTCATGGGACGCACAACCTCGTTCGGGGACGTTACCGGCTGGTCAGGGCGGGACGTGGGGACGTGAGCAGTGCGGGGATCTCGTCGCCGCGCGCCACCGGGCAGGAGCAGAAGGCACAGCGGTCACCGATGAGTTCGAAGCCGCACCAGTGGCATTCCTCTCTCCGCACGGAGGCCACGAGCTGGTAGAGGACCGAGAGGTCGGGGATGGCCGCGGCGAACTCGATCAGCTTCGGGGTGCCCCACCAGCGCGCCGACTCGGGCGGCAGCGGCACCTCCTCCAGCCCCCGTACGCCCCAGGCGGGGGCGAGGGCGCCGGTGACCCAGTCGTCGTGCCGGCCCGCGCCGCCGACCCCGTGTCCATGGCTGGTCAGCTGGCCCCGGGCGACGGTCATGGCGGTGGCGTATCCGGGGGCGGGCAGGTCCGCCGGGCCGCCGGCCCTGACCAGCCGCGGGGTGGGGTGGGCGAGCACCCCGAACTGGGCGCCGGGCATCCAGGACTTGACGTGCGAGGTGAGGCTGACCGGGACCCGGTCCAGCCGGGCGACGCTGCCCAGGAGCGCGCCCGCGTGGATGTAGTGGGAGAGCAGCCGGGCGGCGCAGGCCAGGACGCCGGGACTGAGGTCCGATATGGACAGCTGGCGCAGCTGACGGGCCAGCACGGCGACGGCCAGCGGCGGGAGTTCGAGCGGCAGCAGCGCCATCCGGTCGCTCTCCAGGACGGAGCGCACGGTGTGCAGTCTGCGGACCACGGCCGCGGGGGTCGCGGCGGGGTAGAGCACGACGAGGTAGCCCTGCTGGTCGAGGAGGGTCGCGGCCTCGGCGGCCGCGTCGTCGAGCGACTGTGCGTCCGGCGAGCGGAGCACTACGGCCGACGGGGTCTGTCCGTCGGGCGGCGGAAGCACCAGCTCCCGGCCGGTGACTGCTATCGCGGTGGGCACGTCGGCTACCCCGTCTCACATCGGCGCCGAGCGGCGGCGGCCGCAGGTCGTTACTGCCCCTGTCCTGGTGCATCGTCACTTTATCCACGAAAGCCGCGGGAGAGAACAGTTCCTCTGGGTTACTCACCCCGCTCCGTACCGTAAGTCCGCGCATCCCCTTGACAACACGATTGGTCTGGACCACTTTACGTTCATACGGTGGCCACCGTCCGCAAGCTCCTCCTTTCCCCCGGCTTTCCATCGGTTTTCCCCGGCTTTGCAACCGGTGTTCCCCCGGTTTTCCACCGGCTTTCCACCGGCTTTCCACCGGCATTCCCCCACGGAGGCAGTCATGGACCGCGCCCCACACCCCCACCCCACCCGGCTCAGACGCCGGTTCGCCCGGCTGACCGGCGCGTTCGCCGCCACCGCGCTGGGCGCCACCGCCCTCGTCGCCCTCGGCGGCACCCCCGCCGGCGCCGCCGCCGCCAACCTCGCCCAGAACCCCGGGTTCGAGTCCGGACTCAGCGGCTGGACCTGCTCGGCCGGCAGCGGCAGCACGGTCGCGAGCCCCGTGCACGGCGGTTCGGCCGCGCTCAAGGCCACCCCGGCGGGCACGGACAACGCCCGCTGCGCCCAGACCGTCGCCGTCCGGCCCAACTCCTCGTACACGCTGACCGCCTGGGTCCAGGGCAGCTATGTGTACCTGGGCGCGAGCGGCACCGGCACCACCGACGTCTCCACCTGGACGCCCTCCGCGAGCGGCTGGCAGCAGCTCAGCACGTCCTTCACCACCGGCGCGAACACCACCTCGGTGACCGTCTACACCCACGGCTGGTACGGCCAGCCCGCCTACTACGCCGACGACATCAGCCTGACCGGCCCCGGCGGCGACCCCGGCAACCCCGGCGACCCCGTGCCGGGCGCGCCGAGCGGCCTCAAGACCGGCGCCGTCACCTCGTCCTCCATCGCCCTGTCCTGGTCCCCGGTCACCGGCGCGACCGGCTACCACGTCTACCGCGACGGCTCCCGGGTGCAGTCGGTCAGCGGCACCTCGGCGACCGTGACCGGGCTCACGCCGTCCACCTCGTACCGGTTCGAGGTCACCGCCACCAACGCGGCGGGCGAGTCGCCCCGGTCGTCCGCCGTCACCGGCACGACCTCGGCCGGGAGCGGCGGGGGTGGCGGCGGCACCGTGCCCCGGCACGCCGTCACCGGCTACTGGCAGAACTTCGACAACGGCGCGGCCGTGCAGAAGCTGCGCGACGTCCAGGACCAGTACGACATCATCGCGGTCGCCTTCGCGGACGCCACCGGCACCCCGGGAGCGGTCGACTTCACCCTCGACCCCGCCGTCGGCTACGGCAGCGAGCAGCAGTTCAAGGACGACATCAAGGCCAAGCAGGCGGCCGGGAAGTCCGTCGTGATCTCGATCGGCGGCCAGAACGGCACGGTGTCGGTCAACGACGCGGCGTCCGCGAACAACTTCGCCGACTCCGTCTACGCCCTGATGCGGGAGTACGGCTTCAACGGCGTCGACATCGACCTGGAGAACGGCCTCAACGCCACCTACATGACCCAGGCGCTGCGCGCGCTGTCGGCGAAGGCCGGGTCCGGGCTGGTGATCACCATGGCCCCGCAGACCATCGACATGCAGTCCACGTCCAACGGCTACTTCCAGACGGCGCTGAACATCAAGGACATCCTGACCGTCGTCAACATGCAGTACTACAACAGCGGTTCGATGCTGGGCTGTGACGGCAAGGTCTACTCCCAGGGCTCGGTCGACTTCCTCACCGCCCTGGCCTGCATCCAGCTGGAGGGCGGTCTGTCCCCGTCCCAGGTCGGCCTCGGCGTGCCCGCCTCGACGCGCGGCGCGGGCAGCGGCTACGTCTCCCCGGCGATCGTGAACAACGCGCTGGACTGCCTGGCCCGCGGCACCAACTGCGGTTCCTTCAAGCCGGCCAGGACCTATCCGGAGCTGCGCGGCGCGATGACCTGGTCCACCAACTGGGACGCCACCGCGGGCAACGCGTGGTCCGGCGCGGTGGGCCCCAAGGTCCACGGGCTGCCGTAGCGTGACGCGGCCCCTTCCGCGGAAGGGGCGAGGGGGCCGGGGCGCAAGCGTTCCGGCCCCCTCATCCGCATTTTTCACCCTCCCGTACCGGGGAGATGGCGCGTGGGGTTGACAACCGCATTGGTCTGGACCACCTTATACGCACGCCACAGGGGCCCCTGAACGCGCACTGGCACCACCTCCCCCACATTTCCCCCCACGTACGGAGGCTGTCGTGGTACGCGCACAGTTCACCAAGCGGCTGATCGGAGCCGCCGCAGTCGTCGCCCTCGCCACCGGAGGGCTGATATCCGCCGGTACGGCCAACGCGGCCGAGGAGCACCCCGCCGCCGGGCACGGCGCCGCCGCCGTCCCCGAGCACGCCGTCACCGGCTACTGGCAGAACTTCGACAACGGCGCGACGAAGCAGAAGCTCTCGGACGTCCCGGACGACTACGACATCATCGCGGTCGCCTTCGCGGACGCCACCGGCTCCCCCGGAGCGGTCGACTTCAAGCTCGACCCCGCCACCGGCTACGGCGACGAGCAGCAGTTCAAGGACGACATCAAGGCCAAGCAGGCGGCCGGGAAGTCCGTGATCATCTCCGTCGGCGGCGAGAAGGGCACCATCTCGGTCAGCGACGACGCCTCGGCGGATGCCTTCGCCTCCTCCATCACCGGCCTGATGGACGAGTACGGCTTCGACGGCGTCGACATCGACCTGGAGAACGGCGTCAACTCCACCTACATGACCAAGGCCCTCAAGGCCATCCACGACAAGAAGAGCGATGTCGTGGTCACCATGGCGCCGCAGACGATCGACATGCAGTCGGCGTCCACCGAGTACTTCAAGACCGCCCTGGGGATCAAGGACTTCCTGACGGTGGTCAACATGCAGTACTACAACAGCGGCTCCATGCAGGGCTGTGACGGCAAGGTCTACTCCCAGGGCTCGGTCGACTTCCTCACCGCCCTCGCCTGCATCCAGCTCGAGAACGGCCTCGACGCCTCCCAGGTCGGCATCGGCGTCCCCGCCTCCACCAGCGGCGCCGGCTCCGGCTACGTCGAGCCGGGCGTCGTCAACGACGCCCTCGACTGCCTCGCCAAGGGCACCGGCTGCGGCTCCTTCAAGCCGTCCAAGACCTACCCCGGCATTCGCGGCGCGATGACCTGGTCCACCAACTGGGACGCGGCCAATGGGAACGCCTGGTCGAAGTCGGTCGGCGCACACGTCCACGGCCTGTAGGACGCCGCCCCCGAGACCGGCACGGCGGTCCGGCGTGCGCCGGTGCGCCCCGCTTGCGGCAAGCGGGGCGCACCGGCGCACTGGCGTTCAGGGGTACAGGCGTTCGTCAGGGCTTGGGCAGCGCACACCCCGCCAGGTTCAGGTCGATCTTGTTGCCGGTGGTCACGCACTTGGTGATGCCGTAGGTCTGCTGGGCGTAGTTGATGCCCTTGCGCACCGTCACCGTGCCGCTCTGGTCCACCTCGCACGGGTTGTTCAGGGTGCAGCGGCCGCCGTCCTCGTTGCCCGTGTTGTTCACGGCCACGACCTTGCCGGACGCCGAGTCGACGACGGGAGAGCCCGACGTTCCGCCGATCGTGTTACAGGCGGAGGTGTAGCGGGCCGAATCCTTCCAGGTCCACTCCCCTTCCTTAAGACGATAGACAAATCCGTCGATATTGCAGGAGTAGATCTTCTTCCAGTAGCCGGAGACGACATTGATGGCGGAGCCCTGGGTCGGGTGGCTGTCCGACAGTTGCAGCGCCTTGATGCCGTACGCCGACTGGATCTGGGCGTATGTGGACGTCAGCTGGTACAGCGAGATGTCGGTGTCGGTCATCGTGGCGTACGCGATCTTGCTGGCCCGTACCGTGCCGGCGCTGCCGCCGGAAGCGGTCAGCAGGGTGAAGCTCCGGCTGGACGGCTGGTTGACGATCACCTCTCCGGCACCGGGGAAGCCGCTCTCCAGGCAGTGGCCGTTGGAGAGGACGAGCGCGGGGTCGCTGTCGACCGAGCCCGGCGTCCGGACGACGGAGCCGGAACAGTTGCTGAGCGCCACCGTGCCCGCGAAGTTCACGGCCTTCGGGGCCTTGGCGGTGGACGCGGCCGCGGGGGACGCGGCCGTCGCGGGCGCCGCGCCCGCGCCCACGAGGGTCGCGCCGCCCAGTAACAGGGCCGAGAGCGCACCGACGAGAGATCTGTGCATGCGAGGGGTTCCTTCCTCGATGGGAGGTGCCTCCGATGAGAGGTGCCTTCGGCTTCGACCATTTCCCACCCTTGCGCATGTCATGCGCATGGCCGAACACTGGCGCAGCAGTCGCTCGCCCTTCACCGTTCCTCATTAGTGAGAAGGAGTGAGTCTTGTACCCACACCTGGTCACTACGGACATCCCGAACGGTTTTGGGTGTCCTGGTTGCCCGCTTTCTCTCCGTGTCCGGCGGCACGCATCGTGTGCGTGGTCCTGGAATGCGGGGGCGGGTTCCCTCACGCACAGGAGCCTCCACACCGGCCTGGACGGTCCGATGCCCCTGCACATCACTCTGGTGTGCAGGGGGCGGTGCCGTCCGTCGCCGGATCGGATGCCCTTGGGCGCGTCGCCCGATCGCGATGCTGGCGGCATCGTGACGGGTCGTCTTACGGTTCTTGGTGGTGAGCGGCTTTTGCCAGTGCTGGGCGCCCCACTTCGAGGTGTAGGCCGGGTCCACAGCGATGATGGTTATTCCGGTGGAGTCGGCCATGGACGTGAGCCGGGCGCGGAGCCTGCCGGTGGGCATACCGGAGATCAACTGGCGGAAGCGCTTCCTACGCCCGTGCTTCTCCCGCGTCTTCTCGGCGGTGAAGTCGAGATCTTCGACGGCGATGGCTTTGACGCCGCAGGTCTTGGCCCAGTTCAGCAGCCGGGACAGGGCGTGGCGGACGTGGGCGTCGCGGTGGTCGGCCGAACCGGACAGGTCGTAGAAGAATCGGCGCGGATGACCGATGGGGTTGCCGTGAGTATCCAGGCGCCAGGCGGCGAGGTGATCGGCGTTGGTGTCCACGCCGATCACTCCGTCGGCGAGTGCGTCATCGAGCGGGATCGTCTTGGCGACGGGGAACGTCCAGGACGCGGTGAGGTACCAGCGTCCGCGTTGCACGTCGTAGTGGATGCGGTAGGCAACAGCCCGGTTCGCGGCGACGCGGTCGGCCCACTCTGTGCCCCGGTGAGGAAAGCGGACCTTCGCGGCGAGGACGTACCGGCCGTGCCCCGCGTTCGCCTGCTCGGCAAGGGGGAACGGGAGCTTGATGCTCACTTCGCCCTCGGGCGTGACGCGGATCGTCTCGTTCCCGAACCTCTTGCCGGACTCGCCATCGGCCTGGAGGAACCAGCGCTCCGCCTCCCATCGCTCACGCCACTTGGCCTCAGTGAGCCCCGCCTTGCCGAGGTTGTGACGCGCTTTCAACAGACGTTTCCCGCCCCGCGACACACGCACGACACCGGCTTCACGGTCGGCGCTGACGGAGACGAGCCGGTCTTCGAGTGCGTGCAGGCGGCGTGTCTTGTGGAACCACTCGTGCGCCGACCGGTAGCCGCCGGGCGAATGCCTGGTTCCTCTCTCGCCGATCGGCAGGGAAAGACGGCGTTGAAGCGTCCCGATGCTCGCTTCAAGAGACTGGACGTACGCCGACTGCCCGCGCCGGACAAGCGCCCACTGATCGTGCGTGGCCTTCGTGATGCTGCCCGCCCATCGGGACGACGAGGCGGCCGTCAATTCCCGCTTCCGGGCCGCCCAGGTCCGAGCGGAGTGCTCCAGACCGTCAACGCAACGCGCTTTGAGGTCCTTCGAAGCGAGCGAGCCCAGGTGCGCACCCACCAGCGTCAGGACATTCTCATCCTCGGGCGTGAGCGTCTTCAGTCGGGCACGGATCGCCACACCACAAGGCCCGGACGCGACGAACGGCGCCGCTACCTTCCGCCGCCCACCCATTCTCCTCACCCCCGCCCGATACCGAAGATCCGTCATCCCGCACAACGAGCCTCCCCCGGGGAGGTCACGCATTCGATGCAAGAACTCCCGTTCCACCGAATCCGCCCACCGTCACCGCAGCACTCACTCCCGCACGCTCCAACACGCCCGTGCACTGTCAATTAGCAGCAGTTCCACCCCCCAAGGAGATGTCATGCGACGTCGCATCAGCGGTAGACGGGCCACCGCCCTCACCGCCCTGCTCACCCTCGCACTCGCCGCACCCATGGCAGCTCAGGCCGATGATCCCGCTCCACGGCCCGGCACCGGCCGCACCGCATCACCCACTGCCCAGGGCGCCGACGAGACCGTGCGACAGTACGAGGTCTCCGGCCCCGCCACCCCGGCCGCTCGCGCCGCCGTCGCGGCCACCGGAGTCTCCATCGACGAGGTGGACGCCCGCTCCCTGGTCGTCACCGCCGACCCGGCGCAGGCCACGCGGCTGCGGGCGCTCGGCTACCGGCTCACCGCGCTGCCGGGCCCGCCCGACCGGAGCGCGGGCAGGGCCGCGAGGCCCTTCGACTTCCCCCCGGCCGACGCGAAGTACCACACCTACGCCGAGGCCAACGCCGAGATCAACGCGGCGGTCGCCAAGTACCCGTCCATCCTCAGCAAGCGGGTCATCGGAAAGTCGTACGAGGGCCGTGACATCGTCGCCCTGAAGATCAGCGACAACGTGGCCACCGACGAGAACGAACCCGAGGTCCTCTTCACTGCCCATCAGCACGCGCGGGAACACCTGACCGTGGAGATGGCCCTCTACCTGGTGCGGCAGTTCACCGAGGGCTACGGCAGCGACCCCCGGATCACCAGCGCGGTCAACGGCCGGGAGATCTGGATCATCCCGGATGTGAACCCGGACGGCGGCGAATACGACATCGCCACCGGCTCCTACCGCAGCTGGCGCAAGAACCGCCAGCCCAACTCCGGCTCCTCCTCCATCGGGACCGACCTCAACCGCAACTGGAACTTCAAATGGGGCTGCTGCGGCGGCTCCTCCGGCTCCCCCGGCTCCGAGACCTACCGCGGCGCCCGCGCCGAATCCGCCCCCGAGGTGAAGGTCGTCGCCGACTTCGCCCGCAGCCGCGTCGTCGGCGGCAAGCAGCAGATCAAGGCCGCGATCGACTTCCACACCTACAGCGAACTGGTGCTGTGGCCGTTCGGGTGGACGTACGACGAAACCACCACCGGCATGACGCGGGACGACTACGACGCCTTCGCCACGGTCGGCAAGAAGATGGCCGCGAGCAACGGCTACACCCCCGAGCAGTCCAGCGACCTCTACATCACCGACGGCGCGATCGACGACTACCTGTGGGGCAGTCAGAAGATCTTCGCCTACACCTTCGAGATGTACCCGACCTCCTCCGGCGCCGGCGGCTTCTACCCGCCCGACGAGGTCATCGACCGCGAGACCAGCCGCAACCGCGACGCGGTGCTCCAACTCGTGGAGAACGCGGACTGCATGTACCGGTCCATCGGCAAGGAGGCGCAGTACTGCGCCTGAGCCGAGGCCGTACGGCCCGCGAGCGCCGTCCCGGCGCGAGACCGCCGGGGCGGCGCCTGGCGCAGGGCGCCCCGCGCCCGGGGGTGTGGCGACGGTTCGGTGCCTGGACGGTGCTCAGCGTGGTCATGGACGGGCGAGGCCGAGAGGTATGTGTCGGCTTACGTGGCCGACAACGTCGCCTCGCATTCCTCGCAGCGCCGGATCGCCCGGCGCGTGGTGTTGCCCTCTGACGCGATTGCCGGGTAACTGCTGCACAAGCGGTCCCAGAGACCGGAGGGCGGATCGGGGATCCATCCCCAGCGTGGCGCCTTCACGAACTCTTCGGATACGTGGGTACATGCTCCTGGCAGATGCGCATACCGCGTGGGTGAGATCAGGATGGTGTCCGCAGGGAAGCGGCGCCATTCCTGTCTCACCTGAGATGCGGGGCGTGCCTTGGGGATGGATCCGTCGGGTGGGCAGCAGCAGCCCAGCCCGATGATGTTCTCGCAGCGTTCGCAGCGCACTTCCTTGGCGGTCACACGCCATCCTCACGTCGTGTTGGTGTCAACCCGGTAGATGATTTTGCCGTCGAATTCGGCGAAGCCGAGGGATTTGTAGAAGGCGCGTGCACTCGGGTTGTCGTGGTCGGTCATCCACTCGACGCGGCTGCATCCGGGACGGGCGGCGGCGAGGGCCTGGAGTTCGTTCATGAGCCGTGCCCCGACGCCTTGCCTGCGCAGGGTGTCGCGGACGTAGAGCTCCTTGAGGAAGAGCGAGTGGGAGGAGCCTGCGGCCGGCCACAGAAACGAGTAGGCGGCGAGACCGGCAAGACCACCGGCCTCATCCTCGACGAGGAGGGCGGAGGCCATGGGCGGCGAGCCGAAGAGCGCCTCCTCCACCTGGGACTGGCGCTCCGCGAGCGGCTGGATCCGCGTCGAGCCGTAGAAGCGCTCGATCTCCTCGATCAGCTCGGCCAGAGCCTGGATGTCCCGCCTGTCGGCGGGGCGGATCGTCACGCTCATCGGTATCTCCTGTCGTACATGATCGCTTCGCTCGATTGCTTGGAACGCGGACGCAGCCGTGGCGGCACGGCTAAGGGGGCGGAGCGGCTGGTGTGTGTGCACTCCAGCCGTGATGACTCAGGGAGTCCTGGACGTGCCGGATGAGGTATTGCAGATCTGCGCAGTACACGGAGGGATTCCGGTAGCCTCGGTCGGTGCTGAAGCGATGGGGAAGGTAGCCTCCGCCGCACACCTCCACCAGCGGGCACTTCTGACACTGCTCAGCCAGCGCTGACCTGCCAATGTGTCGGTGCAGGAGCTTCGGATGACGCATGACCTCGTCGAAGGACTGGCGGAGGAGGTCGAGTCCCAGCCATGAGGCACCCTCCGCGACAGAGCGAAGGGTGTCCACGCCTTCAACCGTGCCGTTGGATTCGATGACGATGCTGGTGGGCGGGGCCAGACCGAGGGTTTCGACGGAGCCTCGCACGCCGGAGCTGAGTGCCACGATGTCCTCCAGCATCCGGATGGTGTGCTGGTACTCGGGTCGGGCCAGCCAGGCGTCGTAGACGCGGCTCATCCATCGCCCGTACTCGGGGACACTCGGGTCGCCGCGGTGCGGCGGGTTGTCGTGCGTTCCGTGCGGCAGGTTGAAGTCGATCACCGGGGGCTCGAACGACGCCAGGTAGTCGTGGACCTCAACCGGGTCATTGGCCAGGTCGACCACGGCAAGCAGGCCGGCGAACAACTGCGGCCGGGAGCGCAGTAATTCAATGCCTCGCACGGCTGAGGTGGCGCTCGACCGCGCGCCATGAGTCAACCGGTGCCGGTCATTGGCGGCCGGAGGCCCGTCGAGACTGACACCCACGACGACCCGGTACTGCTCGAAGAGGTCCAGCCATGCCTTGGTCAGCAGGGTGCCGTTGGTCTGAAGTTCGAAGCAGACCGTCGTCTCCGCAGGAATGCCGCCCCGTACGGCGCTCAGCACGTCTGCCATGTGCCGCGGTCCGACAAGCAGCGGCTCTCCGCCGTGCAGGACGACATGGACGTCCCGAAGGCCGTGCACCATGGCGTGCTCGCCGATCCGCTGGGCTGCGGCCCGGGCCACGTCCAGACCCATCCGGGCGGGCAGATGCCGTGACGTCTGGTCCTTTGAATTGAAGACGTAACAGTAGTCACAGTCGATGTTGCACCGATTGGCGACCTTGAAGATGAATGTGCGCAGTGGGGCGTAGTCCTCGGACCCTGTCATCAAGCGAGCATGCTCACAGGGGTCGGGGCCAGATGAGCGAGGCCGCGTGGGTGCCATCGCCCGTGCGGTTGGTGGCGGCCTGCTCGGCTTCCAGACGTTGCCGTACGCGAGCAGCGACGCGAGCCAGGACCGGATTGCTCTGGGCGGCCTCCGGGGCGAACGATGCTGTGCCGTGCGGCGCGGGAACGGACATGGGAGACGGCATTCAACGCTCCTCGTGGCGGGGGCACCGGAGGCTGTCACGGTGCGATGGCGATTGACATGGCAAGTCGGCTCAACGTAGCAGCCCCACCACTTACCGTGGCACGTGGAAACCGGCCACATGGCTGACTCACCGCGCTTGGGACGACAACAGCTGCTCGATCTCATCAGCCTTGTCTGGCACGCCCAACCGCCGGTACACAGTGCAGGCTTCGCGCAGCGACGGCTCAGCCTCAGCGTGCCCTGCGATCGCCCAGTCGCAGCGGCCGATGCCTTCCAACGCCCGGGCTTCCTCCAAGGGACAGCGGATGGCGCGAGCTAGATTCAGCGCCTGCTCGAAGTGGCCTCGTCCGGCTGAGGGGTCATCGTAGGCACGCAGCAGCATCCCCCAGTGGTTGCGAACCTCGGCTTCACCGCATCGGTCGCCCAGGCCACCCAGGATCTCCAGGCTGTGCTGGAACGCTTCCACCGCGCCATCGTGGTCTCGGACCAGGCCGCGGATCACACCCAGCTCGCTGAGCGCGGCGGCTTCGCCCCCGCGGCTGCCGAGATCACGGTATGTGCTGAGGGCCTCTTCCAGTAGTCGGCCCGCCTCCGCTTGGTTCCCGGACAAGCGCTCGAGCACCCCGAGATGACGGACGCTGTTGGCGCGACCAAAGCGGTCGCCGAGCTCGGTGTAGTGCTCCAGCGCCTGAGTGTGGTCTTGCCGTGCCCTGTCGAGATCACCAGTAAGCCGCCGTACCAGACCGAGTTCATTGAGGGCGTATGCCTGGTGGACTCGGTCGTCGAGCTCCCGGTACATGTCGAGCGCCTCGCGATGTCGCCGTGCGGCCAGTTCGTACTCACCCATGAGACAGTGCACGACGCCCAGATCACGTAGCGAATTCGCCTCACCGTATCGATCGTTCAGCTCGCGGTAGATCGACAGGGCCTCCGTCTGCGCTTCCACGGAGGCATCGAACTGGCTCGTCTGCCGACGCACCATGCCGAGGTCCGCGAGCGCGTTGGCCTGTCCGAATCGGTCTCCCACCGCGCGATAGAGAGCAAGGGCCTCGGTCTGAGCTCGGGTCGCCGCCTCGGTGTCGGCGGTCAGGTACCAGACGATGCCCGCCTGGTTCAGAGCGGCGGCCTTGCCCTGCCGATCGCCAACCGCCTCGTACTCCGCCACGGCCTCGTTCAGCGTCTCGGCCGCCTCGGAGTAGTCCGCCATGAAGCGCCGCACGACGCCCAGCTCGGCGAGCGCGCCGGCCAGGGCCTGCCGGTCGCCGGTCCGGCGGGCCGCGTCGGCCGCGGTCCGATGGAGCCCCACCGCTTGATCCCAGGGCCCGGCTTGCCGCAGATAGGGAGCCATTGCCGCAGCCAGGCGGATCACGAGTCCGTGCAGGTCGAGGCTGTTAGCCCGGCGGATACACGCCAAAATGTTGGGTCGTTCGTGCTCCAACCAGCCCAGAGCCGCGGCACGCGACTCCGTAGGCGGCGTCTCCTCCCTCAGAGCATCGTCCGGGACGGAGGGCACGACCGCTTCAGTGCGAACGATGTGCCTGTTCGCGCCCGAAAGAGCAGCCAGGTAGTACGTGCAGATCCGGGTCATGCTCTGAACGTCATCCATACTGACTCTCTCCCCGGTCGCGAGACCGTGGGCGTAGTCGCGTAAGAGGTCGTGGAGCTGGTATCGGCCACTCGGCTGCTCATCGATCAGGTGGTCGTCGTAGAGCGCGTCGAGATGGCGCCGCGCCTCTGCCACCGAAACCGAGCCCAGAGCGGCCCCGGCATACGCATCGAGATCCGTGCCAGGATAGTGACCGAGGATCCGGAAGAAGCGCTGCCGCTCCTGCGGGAGATCCCGGTAGGAAAGATCGAACGTCGCGGTCACCGCGCGCTCCCCGGCACGCAGCTCCCCGAGGCGGTCCCGCGCCGCCACCAACCGCTCCCGAAGGTCCTCAGCGCTCCAGGACGGATGATGCCGCAGCTTGGCCGCGAGCAGTGACACCCCCAGCGGCAGGTATCCGCACATCCGCACCAGCGCCCCGACCACGCTCCTGTCGAGGGAGTCAGTCGGCCGCCCGCTGAGCCGCACAAACAGGTCAATCGCATGATCGGGCAGCAGCGCCTCGACCGGAAGCACCACTTCCTCGTTCGCCGCCAGTCGCTTCCGGCTGGTCACCAGCACCAGACACCCGCCCCCACCAGGTAGCAGAGGCTCTAGCTGGCGATAGCTCGCCGCGTTGTCGAGGATGAGCAACGCCTTTTTGTCAGCCAGCCGGCTCCGCCACATGGCGGCCCGCGCCTGGGTGACCGCCCCCACGTCATCGCCCATGGGTATCTGCTGTGTCGGCACCCCGGTGGCCGCCAATAGGGAGGCCAGCGCCTCGGTCGCTTGCACCGGGCTCTGTCCTGGCGTGTGTCCATTCAGGTTCACGAAGAGCTGCCCGTCCGGAAACCGTTCCGAGAGGACGTGTCCGGCATGCACCGCGAAAGTGGTCTTCCCGACCCCTGGCATGCCGTCGACCACATGAACCGGGAGGGCCTCACCGCTTTCCTGCCAGACCTGCACCGATCGCATCAGCGATGCCAACTCGGCGGTCCGATCGGTAAACGCCGCAGTGTCACGTGGCAGCGACCGCAACACCAGCGCGGCCCCTGGCGGCTCCGCCTCATTCCCCGGTCGAAGCGGCGGGTCAGCTGACGGTGTCGGCGCCTGGGTATCGGACAGCGTGGCCAGTAGCGCGCTCCCGACGGCCATCACCACACCCAGCAGGACGAACGAGAACCACGCATGTTCCTGGAGCCACCCCAGCCAACCGGGCCATCGGGACTGGTCCGACACCGCGTTGGTCACAAGCCCCACGAGCATCGTCGTCACCGCGACACCGCCGGCCACGCCGGCGATCGCGATGCCCCGCCGCAGCCTCATGCCCGCGTCCCGGAGGGGCTGCCGGGACCCGTCGTACCCGCCCCACCGCTGGTGACCCACAGCAGCGCACCCACAACCGACCTGACCACGAAAGAGACCCCCGAGTCCGACTCCTCGAACTCCAAGCCGACCAGCCATGGCGGTCGCAGGTCAAGGTCGCTCCTCGCCATCGAGCCTCTTGCTGCGGTCTTCTCAGCGTCCGCTGCATCAGGGTTCTGCCGTGCGGCCAGCCTGCGGTGAACTCCCTTCCTTCGGTGGAGGTCGACCGACAGCCTCGGCCGCCGCCTGGACAGGCGACCGTGGGACAGCTCCGGAAGCGGGCGCGCGTCACGCTTCCGGAGCCGCTGGGGACACGTTCCGGCCGTCTCGGGGCGGCGGGGATGCCGAGTGGGTGGTCGGTCTTCAGTACCGCTGTCGGCCGCCCGGGTAGCGGACGGGCTGACGGCACTCGGGCGCATCGGGGGGCGGGGGCTGCTCACTGAGCGCGTAGCACAGGGCCGCGTGCAGCGACTCCGCCTCCGCGGAAGTCAGCTCCAGCTCGGCGATGGCGCAATGCTGCCCGCCATGGAGGATCTGGAGCGGCAACGCGAGTTCCCCGCCCTTCCCCCGGCGCAAGCCCCGGCCCGGAACGGGACCGATCTGCCAGTCAGTCACAGCCACCCCCTCGGGGCGCCGGGTCATCGCCTTCGCCGTACGAGGGCAGGCGGGCGCCCCGGCTCTCGGCGACCCGCAACACGTCGCGCAGCGCCTCACACAGCCGCTCCGCGAGGTAGCGGAGTTCTCGCTTGTCCGCCCTGGGGGCGTCCAGCAGCACCCGGGCGTGCCGGAGGAGTTCGGCCGCCATCGACTCCTGTACGGCCTCGATCGCGTCTGCCCGTCGGCTCAGGGGGCTGCTCCCGTCATCCGACGACAGATAACACGGCTTTCCGTCGGGGTCCGTCCACGGCAGCAGGCGCAGCCCGGTCATCGCGTCCATCCGGACACCTCCACACCGTGGATCACCGCCCGGACCCCGGCCCGATGACGGCCGGGCGGCAGTACGGCGAGAAGTGCACTCACGCATGCGAGGAACCGCCCCATAGGGTCCTTCATGTTCATCAGCTCCTGTCAGCTGGTGGGCCACGCCCTCGGGCCGGTGCACCCCGGTCGCGAGGGTCCTGCGTTTCTTCACGCTGTGTGGCGCTTTCCTCACAGAGTGGAGGGTGTTCTGGCTACGCTGCCAGGAGGGCGAGCCTGACCAGGCACCTTTCAACTCGGGGAGTCAGCCCATGAAGATGGATCGAAGGCCACGCACACCGAGGGAGAAGTACGGGGAAGAGCTGCGGCTCCGCCGCATAGCGGCCGACATGACACAGGAGGCACTGAGCGAGATCGTGGTGTGCTCGCCCACGCTGATCAGCCACTTCGAGGCGGGACGCCGGTTGCCGAGGCCGGACGACGCGACGCGGATCGACCAGGCGCTGGGGACGGACGGGTTCTTCGCGCGGTGGCTGGAGGATCTGGAGTCGAAGTTCGCCGACCACTTCGCGGTCGCGGCGGAATTGGAGCGGCAGGCGTCAGAGCTTCGGCTGTACGGACTCTCTCTCGTTCCTGGGCTGCTCCAGACCGACGCCTACGCACGTGCGGTGCTGCGCACGGCCAGCCCCAACTACCGCACCGAGGATCTTGACCGGCGCGTGGTCAACCGCGTGGAGCGTGCCCGAATTCTCGATAATCCGTTGAGTCCCGTCATGTGGACCCTGTTGGATGAGGCGGTGCTCCGGCGCCGGGTCGGTGGGCCGCATGTCATGGCGGAACAACTGCGCAAGATCTCGGACATGGCCGAGGTTGGACGTTTGCGGCTGCATGTGTTGCCGTTCGGCATCGGGGCTCACGCTCTCATCGAGAGCATGGTCACCCTCATGCGCTTCACCGATGCCGCACCCGTCGCATACGTCGAAGGTCTCCGTACGGGCAACTTGATGGACGACCCGACCCTGGTGAGCTCCTGTCAGTCGGCCTACGATCTCGCCATGGGCGATGCGGTGTCGCATGACGAATCCCTGGCCCTGATCAGGGCTATAGCGGAGGAACACGAACATGGCCAGCACTGATCACACCGTCTCCGACGCCTCTGCCCTCACCGGCTGGTTCAAGTCCAGCTACAGCGGGCCCAGCAACGGCGACTGCCTCGAAGTAGCCCGTGGCCACGCCGACATACCCGTCCGCGACAGCAAGAACCCCGACGGCCCGGCGCTCGTGTTCGAGCCGTCCGCGTGGTCGGCGTTCGTCTCCGCCGTCAAGCGCGGGGAGTTTCCCACCACCTGATCCGAAAATCACGGCCCCTGACCGGCGATGACGCCGGTCAGGGGCCGCCTGCTACGTGAGCCTGGGTCAGCCGTCGTTCTCCGCCGACGGGATGTAGGCGCCCGGCACGTCCCTCGGAGCGTAGATCTTCTTCTCACCCGGGTAGGGCTTGGCCCAGTTGTGCGTCTCGTACCACGTGAGGTGGTTCATCTGGGCGGGGGGAGCGTAGTCCGGAACGGCGTGGGGGCCGGTCAGCCGCTGCTTCGACTTCCACTGGTCCCACTGGGCGGCGACGTTCTTCATGTCCGCCGGTACCGAGGCCGACGGCACGGCCGCCGCCTTCGGGTTCTGCGCCGCGGGGGTGTCCAGGCCACAGGACGGCGGGGTCTTCACACCGTCGGTCAGCGAGACCCGGTTGGGCAGCGCGGTGAACGGCGTGAAGTCCGGGCGCTGGGTGAACGCCGAGGTCATCGGGGTGGCCGCGGTGTCCTTCTGGTTCATCGGCTGGATCCCGAGGATCTGCTCGATGGTCCGCATCATGTTGATCTGCGAGTAGTAGTGGCTGTCCACCGCGCCGTGCTTGGCCCAGGGGCTGATGATCTGGACCGGGGCACGGTGGCCGTCGACGTGGTCGAGGCCGGCCTGGGAGTCGTCCTCGACGACGAAGATCGCCGAATCCTTCCAATACTTGCTGTGCGAGATCTTGTCAACGATCTTGCCGACGGCGAGGTCGTTGTCCGCGACCTGGGCGGCACCGCTCACCGGGCCGCCGGTGTGGTCGCTGGAGAGCCAGAACATGTTCAGGTTCGCCGGACCGTTCTTCTCGAAGTCCCGCTTCCAGATCTCGGCGCGGTAGACGTCCGGGACGCTGGTGTCGAACTTCGGGAAGCCGTGCACCGACACGTCGTTGAGCGACGGGATCGGCGAGCTCGAGTTCAGCGGGTAGGCGGTGTCCTGACCGGTCGCCGCCATGTTCTTGGTGTCGCAGTACAGGTTCTGCCAGCTGGCGCCCGACGGCTTGGTGAGGAACTGCTGGAACTCACCGAAGTTCCGTACCGACTTGCGGGCCGCCTGCGCACCGGTCCAGATGAAGCCGGTCTTCTGGTGGCCGAGGGCGTCGTCCTCGGTGTCGTAGCTGCGGGTGTACTCACCGGCGGAGGACTCGGTGTACTCCGGGTTGTCGGCCTGCATCAGCCAGTTGTGGCCCTCGGCGGAGTTCGTACCGATGTCGTACGTGTTGTCGTACAGGCCGAACTGCTGGGCCAGGGCGTGCTGGTTCGGCGTGACGTTCTCGCCGTACTGGGCCAGCGACGGGTCGCCGTTGCCCTTCGGGATGTCCCCGAAGACCTGGTCGTAGGTCCGGTTCTCCTTGACGAGCAGGAAGACGTGCTTGATCGTCGAGGGGTCGCCGAGCTTGGCCGGGACCGGCACCGGCTTGGCCGGGGCGCCGTCGGACTTCTTGAGCGACTCGCCGTTCCAGCCGTTCTGCTGGAAGACCTTGCCCGTGTAGGACCTGATCACGCGGTCGTCGGGGAGGGTGAACCGCTGCACGCTCGACGTGGTGTCGTGGGTGCCGTGACCGCCGGTGGCCTTACGGCGGGCGTCGATGCCACGGGTGTTGGAGACGTACACCTGGTTGCCGGAGGTGGTGATCTCCGAGGGGAAGTAGTCCGTGGGGAGCAGGCCGACGTAAGAGACCGGCTCCTGCGCGGAGGTGTACTTGTAGACGGCGACGGCGTTGGCACGGCCGAGGGTCACCAGCAGGTGACCGTCGTCGGTGAGGGTCACCGCGTTGGGCTCGTAGCCCACCCGGGCCTTGGCCCACGGCTGGGTGGAGATGGTCTGGACGACCTTGTCCTTCGCCGTGTCGATGACCGACACGTTGTTGTCGGCGGTGTTGGTGACGAACACCACGCCGTTCTTGGCGTACACGGCGGTCGGGTGCAGACCGACCTCGATGCTGGAGACCGCGGCGTCCTGGTTCGCCAGGTCGATGACGCTGACCGTGCCGCTGGTGGTGGCGGCGGTCTTCTGGTCGGCGAGCACCTGGGTGCCGTACGAGTTGATGGTGGGCTCGCCGGGCTTGGCCGGGCGACCGCCCTCGTTGCTCACGTAGAGCTTCTTCCCGACGACGGCCATGTCGCGCGGGGCGTTGCCCACGTTCCAGCTCCGCTCGATGGTCCCGGTCGCGGCGTCGATGGCGACGACCCGGTTCTGGCCGTTGACCGCGGAGTACACGGTCTTGCCGTCGGCCGAGAACACGGCCTCGCCCACCAGGGCACGCTTCGAGCCGTCCGCCGGGACGGTGACGGTCCGCGGGCTGGAGACGCCGCCGTCCGCGTCCACGGTGAACACGGTGTAGCCGTCCGGCTGGCCCAGCCACAGCTGCTTGCCGTCGGGCGAGTACGTCGGGCCTTCCTGGCCCACGTTGTTGCTGCTGATGCGGGGGTTCGACGACGCGGCGTTGCTGACGAGTTGCTGCGTCTTCCAGTTCTTCAGATCCACGATGGCCAGGGCCGCGCCACCGTCGGTGACCGAGGCGGCCAGGTGCGTGCCGTCCGGGCTGACCGAGGACGACATGATCTTGCCCTGGTTGATGACGAGACGGTCGCCGTACGGGGCGATGTACTGGTTGCTGGAGACGACCTGGCCGTTCTCGGTGACCTGACCGACCTGGTCCGTGCCGAACTGGTGGGTCTGCCCGAGCGCCGTACCGGCGGCCACGAGGGCGACGGCGGTGGTGCCCGCCGTCAACAGCGGTATCCGGCGGCCGATGCGTCTGCTGATGAGGCTGATCCGGGCTTCCTCGGCCGGCTTGCGGCAGCGAGTTACCTGCATGGGGTGTTATCCCTTCGGGGTGGTGTCGAGCAGTTCGACGTTGCCGTCGAACTGCCACAGCGGGTTCGGTGCGTCCCCTTCGGGCGTCCGCACCAGGAAGTAGCCGTTCACTTCCTTCGGTCCATCGCCATCGGCCATGAACCGCCCGTCCGGAGTGACGTCGAGTTGGTAGATGGCCTGTCCGGAGGCCTCGACGCCGGGGAGATGCCAGGTCACGACGCAGCGCCAGTCGTTGCCCGGACCTTCCGCCGCGACCCTGGTGCTTCCCTTGCCGCACGACGCCGTGGCCTTCAACTGGGCCTCGGTGACGGCGGGCCGGTGGAGCTGGTCGGTCTGCATGCGGTACAGGTGCGCGAACGCCGTGGCGAGCGAGCGCTGCACCTTGTCCTGCTCGATTCCCGAGCCCGTCGCCGAGGTCGTCGCGGCGACGACCGCGAACGACGCGGCGGCCACCCCGACGAGCGGCAGGACCCCGACGGCGATCGCGCGGCGGCCCGAACCGTCGTGGGCCGGGTGGGTGAAGTCGCGCCGTACGAAGAGCGCATACGCCAGCGCCGTCGCGACCACGGCCCACACGAGGCCGACAGCAATGCCGATGAGCAGCGGGCCGAGTTGCCGGGGGCTGGTGAACAGACCGTTCCAGGAGATGAGGGCGTAGCTCGGCAGGGCGACGCGCACGGCCACCGGAAGCGGCAGCATCTGGGCGACCGCCATCGCGAGCGAGACCAGCACGGGCACCAGCAGCCCCATCGGGGACCGTCCCAGCGTGACCGAGCCGAGGAAGCCGAGTGCGGCGAGCGCCAGGGTCGGAGCGAGGACGCAGACCCAGGCGAGCAGGACCGAGGCGGCGGCGTCCGACGGTGCCAGGAGATGGCCGTCGAGACCGACCAGCGGCCGGTTGCCGACCGCGAGGAGGCCGCCGACGGTGCTGGAGACCGCGAGCCCGGCCACGAGCAGCAGCAGGACGGTGAGACTGGCCACCGCCTTCGCCACGAAGATCCGCCGGGGCGAGCGGACCGCGACGAGCAGATGGCGCCAGGTGCCGAGCCGGTCCTCGGAGGCGAAGACATCACCGGCCACGACCGAGGTCAGCAGCGGGAGCGCCCAGGTCCCCGCGAAACCGAGCATCACCAGCGGCCCGGCCCACCCGGAGGCGAGCATCCAGCGCCCGAAGAGGGTGTCGACGGGCAGCGTGCTCTGCTGGCCCACCCCGACGACGAAGAGGGCGGGAGCGATCCAGCAGGCGAGGACCAGCAGGCGAATTCGCCACTGGGAGACGAGCTTGACCAGCTCGAATCGACAGGCGCGGGCGACGGGGACGCGACGGCCCCCGGTCACCTGCCCGGGTTCCCGTTCCCGGCTCCGGGTGAGGGTCGCGGTCATCTGCCCGCCTCCTGCTGTTCGGTGAGGGCGAGGAACGCGGCTTCGAGCGGCGACACCACGGGAGTGAGCTCGCGCAGCGCGACGCCCCGCGCCACGAGCCGCGCCACGAGGTGGTCGAGGGCGGGCACCAGGGCGCGTACGACGAGCGGTTCGGCGTCCTGCCGCGCCCCGGCGCCGTCGACGACCTCGATCCCCGGCGCGTCGTCCGCCAGCCGGCGCGCGGCCCGCGGGTCGGAGGTGAGCAGCCGGTAGTCGAGTTCACGGTCCTCGGTGGCCAGCTTGGACAGCGGGCCGGAGAAGACGACGCGTCCGGCGGCGAGGATGGTCACCTCGGAGCACAGCGCCTCGAGGTCGTCCATGTTGTGGCTGGAGAGCACAACGGCGGTTCCGTCGGCCGCGAGCCGGCCGAGGACACCGTGTACGTGCTTCTTGCCCGCCGGGTCGAGGCCGTTGGACGGTTCGTCGAGCACGAGCAGCCGGGGCCTGGTCAGCAGGGCGGCGGCGAGCCCGAGCCGCTGGCGCATGCCGAGGGAGAAGCCGCGGGTGCGGTCGTCGGCGACGTCGGTGAGGCCGACCTCGGCGAGTACGTCGTCGATCCCCGCCGTCCGCGCGTCGTGGCCGCGGAGTGCGGCCAGCGCGGCGAGGTTCTGCCGTGGAGTGAGCGAGGGGTAGAGGGCGGGGCCGTCCACGAAGCCGGTGACACCGTCGGGAGCGTCGAGCGCCCGCTCGACCGGTGCACCCAGGACCTCCAGGCGACCGCTGTCGGCCACCGCGAGCCCCAGCAGAAGGCCGAGCAACGTCGTTTTTCCGGCGCCGTTCGGTCCGACCAGGCCGTGAATATGACCCTGCGTTACCTCGAGATCGATGCCGTCCAGAGCGACGACATCACCGAAGCTCTTCGTGATACCGCGAGCCCGGATCGCGCGGGTTTCTTCCATGGGTCCCTTCCTTCACGTGCCTGAAGGACCCTAGGAAGTGATCGTGCTGCTCACGGGGGTGGTGAGTTGAATGTATGGAGAACATAAAGAGACGTGGGCTGCGTGACGTCGCCGTGGCGGCCTGAACACGGCGCGGGACCTGAACACGGCGCGGGTCCGCGGCAGATGCCACGGACCCGCGATCCGGCCCGACGTACTGGTTCCGGCCCGACGTACTGGCCCGACGTACTGGTTCCGGCCTGACGTACTGGCCTGACGTACTAGATGACGATGCTCAGCAGCCCCGCCACCACGAACCCGGCCACCGACAGCACCGTCTCCAGGACCGTCCAGGACTTCAGCGTGTCGCTCTCGGAGATGCCGAAGTACTTCGCCACCATCCAGAAGCCGCCGTCGTTGACGTGCGAGGCGAAGATCGAGCCCGCCGAGATGGCCATGATGACCAGGGCCAGATGGGCCTGGGAGTAGTGGCCGTCGGAGAGCAGCGGGGTCACGATGCCCGCCGTCGTGACGATCGCGACCGTCGCCGAGCCCTGGGCGACCCGCAGCACCACCGAGATCAGCCAGGACAGCAGGATGACCGGCAGGCCCGCGCTGTCGAAGGCGTCGGCGAGGGCCTGGGCGACGCCGCTGCCCTTGAGGACCGCGCCGAAGACCCCGCCCGCGCCGACGACCAGCAGGATGTTGCCCACCGGCTTGAGGGAGGCGGTGGAGACGGTCTCCAGGGACTTGCGGGACCAGCCGCGCCGGATGCCCAGCAGGTAGTACGCGAGCAGCAGGGCGATCGTCAGCGCCACGAACGGGTGGCCGAAGAACTCGATGACCGAGCGGCCGGTGCTGGGGTCCAGCGCGATGGAGGAGAAGGTCGCGCAGAGGATGAGGACGAGCGGGGTGCCGATGATGGTGAGGACCGTGGCCACCGAGACCGGCCGCTCGGCCGGGGTGGCGCCGGAGGCGCGCTGCTGGGCCGCGACCGCCTCCCGGGACTCCTCGGCCGCCTCGACCATGTCCTGCGGTACGGGGACGAAGACGCGGTTGCCGATCCAGGCGGCGTAGCCCCACGCGGCCAGCACCGACGGGATGCCCACGACGATGCCCATCAGGATGACCCAGCCCAGATCGACGTGGAGCAGTCCGGCCGCGGCCACCGGGCCGGGGTGCGGCGGCAGGAAGGCGTGGGTCATGGACAGGCCCGCGAGCAGCGGCATCGCGTAGAGCAGGATCGATTTGCCGCTGCGCTTGGCGGCCGCGTAGACGATCGGCGCGAGGACGAAGATGCCGACGTCGAAGAAGACCGGTATGCCGAAGATCAGGCCGGTCAGTCCCATCGCGAGCGGCGCCCGCCGCTCCCCGAAGAGGCCGAGCAGCCGGGCACTGAGCGCCTCCGCGCCGCCGGAGACCTCGAGGATCGCGCCGAGCATCGTGCCCAGGCCGATGATGATCGCGATATGGCCGAGGATGCCGCCCATACCGGATTCGATGAGCGAGACGGCGTCGGACTTCTGGACCGTGCCGAAGAGTTCGGTGACGGAGAGACCGGCGGCCAGGCCCACCACGATGGAGACGCCGAGCAGCGCCACGAAGGGCTGCAGCCGGACCTTGATGATCAGGTAGAGCAGTAGCGCGATACCGAGGGCGGCGACGGTCAGCAGACCGGTGGTACCGGGGATGAGCGCGAGCAGACCACCGGTGTGGGGTGGCGTCTCGGGGGCGGGGGCGGCCGCGAACAGCATGGGGGACTCCGGAATGTGGGTAGGGGGCATCGCCGCACGGCGGTGGGCCGCGCGCTGGGGGAACCTGGATGCGGGGGATCAGAAGCTCGGACTTCCGGCGGCGGGGACGGGGAGGACGAGTCGGGGCGTGTCGGGTCTGGTCGGGGCGCGTTGGGCC
>NZ_BBOX01000136.1 GCF_001553455.1 Streptomyces hygroscopicus subsp. hygroscopicus | reverse complement strand
GCCTCGGCCGGACGCGGTCCGGGTCGGCCCGGATGGCGGCGGGTCGGTCCGGACGCGGGCGGGGTGCGGCGGAGGTGGCATCCGCGGCGGGCGGGCGGCGCTCCCGCCCGCCGCGGGGTTCACGGCGTCAGCCCAGGACGGCGAGCGCGTCGATCTCGACGAGCAGACCGGCGGGGAGGCCGACATAGACCGTCGTACGAGCGGCCGGGGCCTCCTTGAGGTCGGCGAAGAACTCGTTGTAGATCTCGTTGAATTCGGCGAAGTGGCCGGTGTCGGTGAGGTAGACCCGCACCATCACCGCGTCCTCCCAGCTCGCGCCGCCCTCCTCCAGCACGGCCTGCACATTGCGCAGGGTCTGCAGGGTCTGCTCGCGCAGGGTCGGCCCGACGGGGGTGGGTGCCTGGCCCGGGACGGCGGGGCCGAAGCCGACCTGACCGGCGACCTGAAGGATGTTCCCCTTCTTGACGCCGTGGGAGAACTTGGCGGGCGGGGTGGTGTGCGTCGCCGGAGTGATCGCGGTCTTCTGCGGCTTCTCGCTCATGAGGAGGTTTCCTCGGCTCTCTTCTCGGGTGTTCCGTGCGATGGGTCATGCGGTGTGGTGGCGCCGGGCGCCGTGCCCGCGCCGTGCGGTGCGTGGGACACCGGGGCGCCGCCCGAGTATTCCCGGCTGATCTCCTCCGCCGTGCGGCGCACCAGCGGGAGCAGGGAGAGGAGTTCCTCAGCGGTGACCACGACGTTCGGCGCCGACACCGAGCAGGCGGCGACGACCCGTCCGTCCGTGCCCCGGATCGGCGCCCCGACGCAGTTGATGGACTCCTCGTGGCCGCCGAAGTCGGTGGCCCAGCCCTGCTCGCGTACGGCCGCCAGTTCCTTGAGGAAGGCGTCGGCGTTCGGCGTCGAACGGGGCGTGTAGGCGGGGTAGCTGAGCCGCTCGGCCACCGTCCGCCGCTCCGGCTCGGGCAGGTCGGCCAGGAGCAGCTTGGCCACCGCGGCGACGGTGATGGCGACGGGCTTGCCGATCCGCGAGTACATCCGCACCGGGTAGCGGCTCTCCACCTTGTCGATGTAGAGCACCTCGTTCTCCTCGTACACCGCCAGGTGGACGGTGTGCCCGCACCGTTCGTTGAGCGCCACCAGATGGGGGTGGGCGATCTCGCGGACGTCGAGGTTCTCCACCGCCTCCTGCGCGAGCGCGAAGAGACGGGCACCGAGGCGGTAGCGCTGGTCCTGCTGGCGGTAGACCATGCCGTGCTCGTGCAGGGTGCGCAGCAGCCGCAGCGCGGTCGACTTGTGCACGCCCAGCCGCGTGGCGACCTGCTCCAGGTTGGCCGGGCCCTCCGCCAGCAACGGCAGGATGCTCAGCGCTCGGTCGACGGTCTGGCTCATGGGTCGGGTACCTCCACCGCTGCGGTCTCGGCCCACTTCTCGGCGGGACTCGGCAGATCCGTCCAGCCGGGGCCGAATCGCAGTGTGCCCCACTCCGCGGCGTCGAGCGCCACCAGGTGGTCGGCGCGCTCACGGGACGGCGGAGTGCCCAGGTCGCCGGGGACGGTGAGGGCGGCGGCGGCCATGAGGTGGCCGTGGCGCAGCCGTTCGGCGATGGGCAGTCCGCGCAGGGTGCCGGAGAGGAAACCGGCGGCGAAGGCGTCGCCCGCGCCGACGGGGGCGACGACATCGACGCGCAGGGCGGGTTCGAAGGTCACGGCGTCGGTGCCGTCCGGGCGGCGGGCGTAGGCGGTGGCCCCGGCGCTGCCCTGCTTGACGACGAGCAGCTCCGGTTCGGGCAGCGCCGCCCGGATCGCCTCCGGGCCGCGCACCCCCCAGACCGCCTCGGCCTCGTCCTCGCCGACGAAGACGAGGTCACAGCCGCGGGCCAGGCCGAGCAGGACGGCGGGTCCCGGTTCGGCGCCGGTGTCCGCGTCCGCGCGTCCGTCGTCCGCGCGCCCGTCCCCCTCCCCGTTCCCGCTGCGGCCCGCGTCGGCGTTCCGCCACAGCGAGAACCGGTAGTTGAGGTCGAAGGAGACGAGGGGGCGGCCGGGGGCGCGGGTGGTCAGCTCACGCATCAGCGCGCGGCAGTCGGCGGAGAGGGCGGGGGTGATACCGCTCAGGTGGAGCACCCGGCCGGACCACGCCCACTCCCGGGGGACGAGCGCCGGGGACATGGCCGCGGCGGCGGATCCGGCCCGGTAGTAGAGCACCTCGGCGAGCGGCTCGGCGGCGCCGTCCGGGCCGTCAGACCCGTCAGACGCGTCCCGCCTGTCAGACGCGTCAGGCCCCGCCGCCCCCTCCGGCCCGGCCGGTTCGGAGCCGACGGCGCGCTCGCCCGCGGTCCGGAAGTAGATGCCGGTGGGACGGTGCGGATCGCGCTGGACGTAGCGCGTGTCCACGCCGGTGGCCGCGATCTCCCGCACGAGGTGCTCGCCGAAGCCGTCCGCGCCCACCCGGCTGATCCAGCGGGCGCTGTGCCCGGCGCGGGCGAGTCCACAGGCGACATTGGACTCGGCACCGCCTATGCCCCGGGCGAAGGAGGGGACGTCCGCCAGCCGGCCCGCGCGGGACGGCAGGAAGGTCACCATCGACTCGCCGAGACAGACGACATCGACGGTATCGACGACATCGGCGACACCGGTGCCGTCGGCGGCCTCGTCGCTGGGGAGAGGGGGCACGGTCGGTCGAACTCCTCGCTGGGCGGGCGGCTGGGACTGGACGGGCGGGGACGAGCGGGAACGGGCGGGGGCGGAGGGGGGACGGATCGGGGGTCGGCTCTGGGGGGGTCGGCTCGGGGGGATGGCCGGGGCTGGACGGGTGGGGGCCGGGTCTCACACCGTTGACCCGGTGCTGGGCGGGATGTTAGACAGCGATAAGCGTTATGCGCAATGAACGTTGCATATTTTGCAACCGGAACCGTATGGAGGCGTCTCCATGGCCACCGACCACAGCCACCCGGCCGTCGCCGCCCTCGCGCGGGAGCGGGTCGACCACCGCTTCAAGGGGCTGCCCCCGAACGCCGAGGGGCTCACGGTCGGCGAGCTGGCCGCCGAGCGGCGCTCCCTGTTCACCGGCGGCTTCACCACACCCGTCCTGACCCTGTCGGCCGAGGCCCTGGAGCACAACCTGCTGGCGATGGAGCGCTACTCCGCCGTCCACGGGCTCGCCTTCGCCCCGCACGGCAAGACCTCACTCGCCCCTCAGCTCTTCGAGCGCCAGCTCGCGCACGGGGCCTGGGGCATCACCGCGGCCGTCCCCACCCAGGTGCGGATCTACCGGGCCTTCGGCATCCAGCGGATCTTCCTCGCCAACGAGGTCGTCGACGCTGCCGCCCTGCACTGGCTCGCGGCCGAACTCGACGCCGACCCCGGTTTCCGCTTCATCGCCTACGTCGACTCGGTGCGCGGCGTCGAGCTGATGGACGAGGCACTGCGGGAGGCGGGGCCCGCCGGCCGGTCGATGTGGTGGTCGAACTGGGCGCGGGCGAGGGCGCGCGCACGGGCGCGCGCACGGCGGACCAGTGCGCGGCGGTCGCCGACGCGGTCGCGGCCACCGGGACCCTGCGGCTGGTCGGCGTCGCCGGCTACGAGGGCGAGGTGCCCGGGGCGGACGGCGAGCGGGTCCGGGCCTGGCTGCGCCGGCTCACCGCGCTGGCCGCCGACTTCGACGCGGCGGGCCGCTTCGCGGGGCTGGGCGCGGAGGACGAGATCGTGGTGAGCGCGGGCGGCAGCGCGTGGTTCGACGCGGTGGCCGATGTCTTCGCGGAGCTGCCCGCGCTGTCCCGGCCGGTGCTGAAGCTGCTGCGCTCGGGTGCGTACGTCTCCCACGACGACGGGCACTACCGGCACATCACCCCGTTCAACCGCGTCCCGGAGGAGGGCGAGCTGCAACCGGCCTTCCGCCTGTGGGCCCAGGTCGTCTCCCGCCCCGAACCCGGCCAGGCGTTCCTCAACGCGGGCAAGCGGGACGCGGCGTACGACCTCGACCTGCCCGCGCCCCAGCTCATCCGCTCCGCCCGCGACGGCTCCACCCGACCCGCCACGGGTCTGACCGTCACGGCCCTGTCCGACCAGCACGCCTGGGTCACCGTCGCGGACGGCACGGAGCTGGAGGTCGGCGACTGGGTGGGCCTGGGGCTCTCGCATCCGTGCACCAGCTTCGACAAGTGGCAGCTGATCCCGGTGGCGGAGGCGGACGGCGCGGTCTCGGACTACATCCGCACGTTTTTCTAGCCCACCCGCTTTCCAGCCCACCCGCCTGCCCCTCCCCGGGGCGCGGCCCCGAGCCCTCACCCGGCTCCGGGGTCCGGCTTCGGGGTCCGGCTTCGGGGTCCGGCTTCGGGGACCCGGGGCGGGTCCCCGCTGTGATCAAGGGCGGATGGGTGGAGGGCGATGGGTGGGGAAGGACACCGCGCCGCAGGCGCGACCGGCATACGAGAGGGCACCCACATGGACCTGGTCATCCGCGACGCGCAGGTCGTCGACGGCACCGGACGAGCCCGCTTCCGGGCGGACGTCGGCGTGGCCGGCGGGCGGATCGCCGCTGTCGTGCCCGAGGGCGGCGGGCCACGGCCGACGGGCGGGCGGGTCGTGGACGCGGACGGGCTCGTCCTCTCGCCCGGCTTCATCGACATGCACGCGCACAGCGATCTCGCGCTGCTCCGGGACCCCGACCACTCCGCGAAGGCCGCGCAGGGCGTCACCCTGGAGGTCATCGGGCAGGACGGCCTGTCCTACGCCCCCGTCGACGACCGCACCCTCGCCCAGATCCGTACCGCCATCACCGGCTGGAACGGTGACGGCTCCGACATCGACTTCACCTGGCGCACCGTCGGCGAGTTCCTGGACCGTCTCGACCACGGCTTCGACGGCCAAGGCATCGCGGTCAACGCCGCGTACCTCATCCCCCAGGGCACCGTCCGGATGCTCGCCCTCGGCTGGGAGGACCGGGACGCGACGCCCGCCGAGCTGGCCCGGATGAAGGAGCTGGTGGCCGAGGGGCTGGAACAGGGCGCCGTGGGCCTGTCCTCCGGGCTCACCTACACCCCCGGGATGTACGCCTCCGACGCCGAACTCACCGAGCTGTGCCGGATCGTGGCCGCCTACGACGGCTACTACTGCCCGCACCACCGCTCGTACGGCGCCGGCGCGCTGCGCGCCTACGAGGAGATGGTGGCCCTGACCCGGGAGGCCGGCTGTGCGCTCCACCTGGCCCATGCCACGATGAACTTCGGCGTCAACAAGGGCCGCGCCCCTGAGCTGCTCGCCCTGCTGGACGCCGCGCTCGCCGAGGGCGCCGACATCACCCTCGACACCTATCCCTACCTCCCCGGTTGCACCACGCTCGCCGCGATGCTGCCGAGCTGGGCGGCCGAAGGCGGCCCCGAAGCGGCCCTCGCGCGGCTGCGCGACGACGCCGAGGCCGAGCGCATCCGGCACGTGATGGAGGAGGAGGGTGCGGACGGCTGCCACGGGGTGCCGATCAACTGGGACACGATCGAGATCTCCGGTGTGAACGACCCGGCTCTGAGCGGCTACGTCGGCAAAACGGTCGCCGCGAGCGCCCGCGAACGGGGCGAGGCCCCCTGGGTCACCGCGCGCCGCCTCCTGCTGGACGACCACCTCGGCCCCACGATCCTCCAGCACGTCGGACACGAGGAGAACGTCCAGGCGATCATGAAGCACCCCGTTCACACCGGCGGCAGCGACGGCATCCTGCACGGCGCCAAGCCCCACCCCCGGGCGTACGGCACCTTCCCCCACTACCTGGGCCGCTACGTCCGCGAGCTGGGCGTCCTCTCCCTGGAGGAGTGCGTGGCCCACCTGACCGCCCGCCCCGCGGCCCGCCTCCGCCTCCCCGACCGGGGCCGGATCCGCGAGGGCTACCGCGCCGACCTCGTCCTCTTCGATCCGGAGACGGTGGCGGCGGGCTCGACGTTCGACGCCCCGCGCACCCTGCCGACGGGGATTCCGCACGTGCTGATCGACGGCCGTTTCATCATCGAGGACGGGCGGCGGACGGACGTCCTGGCGGGGCGCGCGATCCGCCGCGCCTGATGAGGGTGAGCCCGGACCTGAACGTGAGCCCGGACCTGAACGTGACTCCGGGCCTGAAAAAGAACCCGGACCCGGGCAGCCTCCGTCGTCACGCCTCGCCGAGTCCCACCCGCAGCGTCCGTATGCGGCTCCGCCGCATGGCGCGGGCTCCGCGCCCGAACCCCGAGACCGGGGCAGAAGCCCCGGTGTCAGGGAGGGGAGCAGCCCGCCGCGGGCGGCACGGGCCTCGGGCACCTCCAGCGCCACCCGGGGATGCGCGCCCCCGCCTCAGCCCCGCAGCTCCGCGTCCACGAAACGCCGCAGGTGCCGTCGGGCGTCCGCCACGCTCAGCGTCGGCACCTGCCGCAGGCGGCGCAGGGCGAGGCCGTCCGCCAGCGCCGAGAACCGCAGGGCGAAGTCGGCCGGGTCGTCGCAGCGGAAGTCGCCCTCGTCCCGGCCCCGTTCCACCAGGGCCTGGATCTCCGCGTGCCAGGTCTCGTACCGCTCGGCCTGGCCCCGGGCGAACGTCTGGTCCCGCTCGCCCGCGTTCCAGTAGTCGAACCACATCCGCCAGTGCCGGTCGGTGTCGTCCGTGAAGAGCGCGTCGATGAGCAGCCGCAGCCCCTCCGCCCCGCTGGTGGCCTGGGCGGCGGCCTCGCTCAGCGCGGCGTAATAGCGCTCTATGTGCAGCACCATCGCCTCGGAGAGGACTTCCTGCACGCTTTCGAAGTGGTACGTGACCGTGCCGACCGACACCCCCGCCGCGGCCGCCACCTCGCGTACGCCCACCGCCGCGGTGCCGCGCTCGGCGATGAGCGGCACCGCGGCCTCCACGATCAGCCGGCGGCGCACCTCCGTGGGCTGCCGGGTGCGGCGCGAGGCGTCGACGGCACGGCGCGGGGCCTTGCGCTCGCCCCGCTCCGGACGGTCCGAACGCTCCGGACGGTCCGGACGGTCGGCGTGCCCGGCCTGATCGGCGCGCCCGGACCGGTCGGCGCGCCCGGACCGGTCGGGGCGCCCAGCCCGATCGGGGCGCTCGGCGTTATCGGCGTGCCCGGCCCGGTCGGGGCCCTCGGAGGGCGACGGCGAGGTCATGCGGAGGTCCTCGGCGTGGTGCGGTGCCATGCGCGCGTGGCCACTGTCTCTCCGTTCGCCCGTGCCTCGATGCTGCTGTCCATGATGAATTCCTCCGCCGTGGCCCGGAGTTCCATGGCGGTGACGACCTCCGCGTCCCAGTCCCCGCGCCGCAGCCGGATGGTCCACCGAGAGCTTGCCACGGCCGACAGCGGATCGTCGGAGCGGATGCGGTACGTCTCGCGGGCGCTCTCCTCGTAGCGCAGCCCGTCGGGATAGGTCCGCGACCCACCGTAGTTGGGGTCCACGTCCAGCACCCACTCCCCCGTCGCCACGTCGTGGGTGACGGTCCGCTCGGGCCGTGGCCCGGCCGGCGGGTCGACGGTCACGGCGAGCGGCGGGGCCTGCTCGGGCTCCTCGAAGACGATGGGCGGACGGCCCGCGTCGGCGGCCGGGTCCCGTACGGGCAGCAGCAGCGCGCTCTCGCCGGGCCGTACGGTCAGTTGGCCGCGTTCGCCGTGCGGCCAGACCCACGGCCAGTACGCGTCGGAGACGGCGACCCGGATGCGATGGCCGGGCGGGAAGGCGTAACCGGTGGCGTTCAGCTCGAACTCCACGTCCTCGTACGTCCCCGGCTCCCACTCCACGGCCTTCTCCCGGCCGTACCGGGACATCAGGTTGAGCACACCGCGGGTGACCAGCGTGGACGAGCCGTCGGGCGCCACATCGCAGACGCGGGCGATGACATGGGCGCGCGGGGTGGCGCTGTCCAGCCGCAGCCGCACCCGCGCCCGGCCGAGGATCTCGACCCTCCCGGTCAGCGGCGCGGAGTCGAAGCAGCGCGAGCGGCCGTCCTCCTCGCGCTGGTCGGGCGGCAGATCGGTGGCGTTGCCGAAGGGGAAGAAACGTCCGGCGTCCAGCCCGGTGTGCAGCGGCGAGCGAACGATCACCGGCTCGTCGGCGGGGCCGCCGAGGGGGCGTTCGTCCCAGGTGATGGACGGCGACGGCCAGGCGTCCTCGCCGACCCAGCGGCCGGGCATGACCGGGTAGCAGGTGGCGGGCGGTACGGGGTCGTTGATCCAGGCGCGCAGCGGCGGTTCGTCCAGCACCCCGGTCGGCTCGCCCTTGAGCCAGTGGTCCCACCAGCGCAGGGTCTCCTGCAGGAACCCGATCGCCGGGCCCGGCGGCAGCCCCCGGTCCGGGTACTGGTGCGACCAGGGGCCGATCAGCCCCCGCACGGGCGCGTCGAGCCGCTCCACCAGCCGCAGCACGGTGTCCCGGTACGGATCGGCCCAGCCGCCGACCGCGAGCACGGCGGCGTCGATCGCGCCGTAGTCCTCGCAGACGCTGCCGTGCCGCCAGTAGCCGTCCCGCTCCTGATGGGCCAGCCAGGTGTGCAGATACGGCTCGAGCGCGTCGAGCCGCTCCCGCCACATGGGCAGCCAGCGGTCCTCGCCGACGGAGGCGGGGTGCGGGGGGCGGGCGGTGAACGCGAGCATGGTCCCGGCCCAGGCGAGCATGTCGATGCCGAGGACGGCACCGCCGGTGTAGTGGACGTCGTTGTCGTAACGGTCGTCGGTGGAGCAGACGGTGACGATCGCCTTCAGCGGTTCGGGGCGCAGGGCGGCGATCTGGAGCGCGTTGAAGCCGCCCCAGGAGATCCCGAACATCCCCACCTTGCCGGTGCACCAGGGCTGTGCTGCCAGCCAGTTGACGACATCGACCCCGTCGGCCAGCTCGGTCTCGGTGTACTCGTCGAGCATCACGCCCTCGGAGTCGCCGCTGCCGCGCAGATCGACCCGTACGGAGGCGTAGCCGTGCCCGGCGTAGTAGGGGTGGCGCTGGGCGTCGCGCGGGGCGGTCCAGTCGCTCTTGCGGTACGGGAGGTACTCCAGCAGGGCGGGCACGGGGTCGGACTCGGCGTCCACGGGCCGCCACACCCGGGCGTGCAGCCGCGTCCCGTCGCGGGTCGGAATCCACACGTCCCAGGCCCGCACCTCACGGTCGAACGTCTCGCGGTACTTCACGCTTCTCCTTGGCTGGTGTGTTGTCTGCGCCTGGTGTGCTGTCCGGGGGCGGTGCGCAGATGGTGCGCGCCCGCGGCGGCACAGCCCGGCCCGCCCCCGGCTTCGGGTGCGTCCGGCCTCCCGGGCCGCCCCCGGCTTCGGGAAGGGAAGGGGGCAGGCGGGGCGGGGGGGCCCCCCCCCCCCCCCC
>NZ_BBOX01000135.1 GCF_001553455.1 Streptomyces hygroscopicus subsp. hygroscopicus | reverse complement strand
GGCTCACCCATCCGCCGCCCGCCAGCGCCGCACCCGGTGTCCCCCGTCCAGCTCGTCCCAGACGGCGCCCGGCTCCGCCGCGTCGGTCCAGTCGTCGGCCGGGACCGCGGCGTCCTCCGCGTCGGGGTCGGGTTCGAGGGCGGCGGCCATCAGCTGGCGGGTGTACGGGTGGCCGGGGGCGGCGAAGACCGCCTCCGTCGGCCCCTCCTCCACCACCACCCCGTGCCGCAGCACCACCACTCGGTCCGCGATCCCGCGCACCACCGCCAGGTCATGGCTGATGAACAGGCAGGCCAGATCGCGTTCGCGCCGCAGATCGTCCAGCAGCCGCAACACCTCGGCCTGTACGGACACGTCCAGCGCCGTGGTGATCTCGTCCGCGATCAGCACGTCCGGCTCCCCGGCGAGCGCCCGCGCGATCCCGATCCGCTGGCGCTGGCCGCCCGACAGCTGGGCGGGCAGCCGGTCGGCGAGGTCGGCGTCGAGGCGGACGTCGGCGATCAGCTGCCGCGCCCGCGCCGCCGCCTCGCCCCTGGACCCCGCCGTGCCGAAGAACCGCAGGGGCCGCCGGACCGCGTCGCCCACCGAACGCCGCGGGTTCAGCGAGGTGTCGGCGTTCTGGAAGACCAGTTGGACCTTGCGCCGCAGCGCGAGGGGGCGTTTGCGCGACGGCACGCCGAGGTCGCCCCCGCCGTCCGCCGTGGCCGTCATCGTCCCGCCCGAGGGCGCCCGCAGCCCCGCCAGCGACCACGCGATGGTGGACTTGCCGCTGCCGGACTCGCCGACCAGGGCCAGTACCTCACCGCGCCGTACGCTGAAGGACACCCCGTGGACGGCGCGTCTGGCGCCGTAGTCGATCGTCACCTCCCGTACGTCCACCGCCGCGTCCGCGTCCGCCGGCACCTCGGCCCTCGGCCGGATCTCCCGGGTGCCGTCCTCGCCCACCAGCGCGAGCCCGGCGTCCGCGATCCTCGGGACGCTGGCCAGCAGCCGCCGGGTGTAGGGGTCGGCGGGGGCGGCGAACAGCCGCCGGGTGGGGGCGGCCTCGACCACCCGTCCGGCGCGCAGCACGCACACCTCGTCGGCCATGTGCGTGACCACGCCGAGGTCATGGCTGACCAGGACGGCGGCGAGGCCGAGTTCGTCGCGCAGGGCCCCGATCAGGTCCAGCACCCCGCGCTGGGTGATCACATCGAGGCCGGTCGTGGGCTCGTCCAGGACGAGGACCTTGGGGCGGGCCGCGATGGCCATCGCGATGGCGACGCGCTGCTGCTGTCCGCCGGAGAGTTCATGCGGATAGCGGCGGGCGAGTTCGCGCGGGCGCTCCAGCCGGACCTGGGCGAGGAGGTCCGCGACGGGCACCTCGCCGCCCGCCTCCTCGATCTGCCGTCCGATCCGCATGGAGGGGGTCAGGGCGTGGCCCGCGTTCTGTGCGACCATCGCGACCGTACCGCCGCGCAGCCGCCGCAACTCCCGCGCGGACAGCCCGAAGACGTCCTTGCCGTCGACGGCGACGCGTCCGCCGGTGATCCGCGAGCCGTGCCGCAGATGCCCCAGGAGGGTCGCGGCGACCGTCGACTTGCCGCTGCCCGACTCGCCGACCAGGGCCAGCGTCCGGCCGGGGCTCACCTCCAGCGACACCTCGTGGACGACGGGCACCTCGCGCCCGCCCGAACGGTAGGCCACGGACAGCGCGTCCACGGAGACGATCGCACGGGTCGAAGACACCGGGGCCGCCGGGGACGCCGAGGCCGCCGGGGACACCGGGGACGCCGAAGGGGTCGAAGGGGTCAAGGAGTGCGTCGAAGGGGTCGGCGAGGCCGAGGGGTTCAACGGGGTCCCGGTCATCAGGAGCCCTCCCGGATCCGGTCGACGCCCCACGCCTTGGACAGGCCGTCGGCCGCCAGGTTGAGCCCGACCACCAGCGTGGCCAGGGCGAGGATCGGCGCGAGGCTGGCCATCGGGACGACGGTGATGGCGGTGCGGTTCTCGGAGACCATCAACCCCCAGTCGGGGGTGGGCGGATCGGCGCCGAAGCCGAGGAACGACAGCGAGCTGATCAGCAGCACCACCCAGGAGGCGCGCATCGCGAACTCGACGCACACCACATCGGTGATGTTGGGCAGCACCTCGCGCCGCAGGATCGACCAGGTCCGCTCGCCGCGGGCGCGGGCCGCGGTCACGTAGTCGGCGGGGACGACGGCCAGCGCCGCGCCCCGCACCACCCGCACCACCTGGGGGACGTAGACCACGGCGACGGCCAGCACGATGACCGCGGGGCCGGTGCCCAGCGCGGTGACGATGACCAGCAGGGCGAGGATCGAGGGGATGGACAGCACCGCGTCCAGCACCCGCATCAGCACATCGTCCAGCCAGCCGCCGCGCAGCGCCGCCGCACAGCCGAGGACGGTGCCGAGCGCGACGGTGAGCACGGTCCCGGCGACCGAGACGCCGAGCGCGTACCGCCCGCCGTAGAGCACCCGGGCCAGCACATCGCGGCCGTACGCGTCGGTGCCCGCCCAGTGGTCCGCGCCCGGCCCGAGCAGCGCGTGCGAGGCGTCGCCCACGGTGGGGTGGTAGGGGGTGAGCAGCGGGGCGAGCAGCGCGACCACCGCGTGGACGGCGACGATCGCGAGCCCGATGGCGGCGGGGCGGGAGGAGCGCACGGTGCGCCAGGCGCGGGCGGCGAAACCGGACCGGACGGGCGCGGGCGGCACGGCGGCCGGGGCCGCGCCCGCGGGTGTCCTCACGGAGCTCATCGGATCCTCCCTCCTCGGGTGCGGAGCTTGGGGTTGAGGGCCATCGCGCCGAGGTCGGCGGCGAGGTTGCAGACGACGTAGACCACCGCGCTGATGAGGGCGATGGCCTGGATGACCGGCAGATCGCGGTTCTGTACGGAGGAGAGCATCAGCTTGCCGATGCCGGGGTAGTTGAAGACGTTCTCGACCACGGCGACGCCGCCGACCAGCCAGGCGACATTGAGCGCGATCACATGGAGGGTGGGCAGCAGGGCGCTGGGCAGCGCGTGCCGGGTGACCACCCGCCAGGTGGAGAGCCCCTTGAGCCGGGCGGTGGTGACGTATTCGCTCGCCATGACGTCGATCACCGAGGTGCGGGCCATCCGCACGATGTACGCGGCCATCACGACCGCGAGCGAGGCGGCGGGCAGCCAGACCGCCGGGAGCAGCTGTCCGGTGCCGGCGCCCGGTCCGTACAGCACCACGGCGGGCAGCACCGGCACGGTGACGGAGAAGACCAGCACCAGCACGGTGGCCACGACGAATTCGGGGACGCTCATCCCGATCAGGGCGACGGTGGAGATCAGGTGGTCGGGCCAGCGGTCGCGGTGCAGCCCGGCCACGACGCCGAGGACGAGGGACCCGGTGACCGCGAAGAGGACGGTGACGACGGCGATCAGGGCGGAGTTGCCGAGGTACTGGGAGACCTCGCCGCCCACCGGCTCGGCGGTGACCAGCGAGGTGCCGAAGTCGCCGTGCAGCGCACCGGTGATCCAGTCGGCGTACCGCTCCCAGGCGGGCTGGTCGAGACCCATCCGGTCGCGCAGCGCGGCGACCGCGTCGGGGGTGGCGTCCCTGCCGAGCACCTGGGTGGCGACATCCCCGGGCAGTGCCTGGACGGCCAGGAAGACCAGGACCGAGGAGAGCAGCAGGGTGCCGAGCGCGGAGACCACGCGGCGGAGGAGGAAGGAGAGCACGCCCCTCATGCCCCCTTCAGCCCGATGCCGAGGTAGTCGAACTCGAAACCGTGCTCGGCGTAGCCGCGCACCGTGCGGGAGATCCCGACGAGCCGGTCCGCGAACATCGGGGTGATGGCCCCGCCCCGCTCGACGACGAGGGTCTGCGCCTGCCCGTACAGCTCGTCCCTGCGGCGTCCGTCGGTCTCCCGGCGGGCCCGGTCGAGGAGCGCGTCGAACTCCTTGTCGGACCAGGCGGTCTCGTTGTACGAGGAACCGCTGCGGAAGACCTGGTTGAGGAGCTGGTCGACGGGGCGCCCGGTGTACCAGTAGGTGGCCATGAGCGGCTTCTTCATCCAGATCTGGGTGTAGTACGAGTCGGCGGCCGCGGTCCTGACCCGGATCCGGATACCGGCACGGGCGGCCGACTCCTGGTAGGCGAGGGCCATGGGCGTGAAGATCGGGTCGTAGGAGGAGGTGTAGAGGTCCACCGCCAGCCGCTCGTGTCCGGCCTTCTTCAGCAGGTGCCGGGCCTTCTCGGGGTCATGGGCGGGGTGGGCGGCGTGGTGGTGGGGGTCGTTCGGCGGGACGGGGTTGTCCCAGCCGGGTGTGCCCGCGCCCTGGAGGGCGACCTTCAGGACGTGGGCGGGGTCGTAGGCGAGCTTCATCGCCTGCCGCACCCGCACATCGGTGAAGGGCTTCTCGGTGGTGAGCATCGGCAGCACGTACCACTGGGCGTTCTCGGCGCGGGCGATGGTGGCGCGGTCGGAGGCGGCGATGACCCGGGCGGTGGCGAAGTCGAGATTGGTCTGGGAGAGCAGGTCGACCTGGCCGGCCAGCAGGGCGTTGGAGCGGGCCTGCATATCGGCGACGGAGAAGAAGTCGATGGCGTCCAGGACCGGGCGCCCGGCCCAGTGGTCCGGGTAGGCGGTGACCCGGCCGGGCCCGGCGGCGGTGAAGGAGGCGAGCCGGAACGGGCCGGTGCCGATGCCGGTCCGGCCGATGGAGCGGGCGCTGCCCTCCGGGACGACATAGCAGTTGTAGTGGGTGAGCAGGCTGGGGAACTCGGCGTGCGGGCTCTTCAGCGGCACCACGAGGGTGTGGGCGTCGGGGGTGCGCAGCCGCCCGGGGTCGACCAGCGGGGCCAGCACGGGGGCCTGGGGGGAGGCGGTCGTGGAGTCGAGGATGTGGCGCAGGGTGTAGGCGGCATCGGCGGAGGTGAACGCGCGGCCGTCGTGGAAGGTGACACCGCGGCGCAGCCGGAAGGTCCAGGTGCGGGCGGTCGGGTCGGGCTCCCAGGACTCGGCGAGGTCGGGGGCGACGGCGCCGTCGGGCCCGATCCGCACCAGGCGGTTGTAGAGCGCGCCGAGGTATTCGTACGCGGACAGCGCGCTGGCCGGGTCGAGGGTCTCGGCGTCGGAGGCGGGCGGCCGGGCGATGCGCAGGGTGCCGCCGCGGTCGGGCCGCCCGGTCGGGCCGCGGGTGGGCACGGCCCTCGACGGGGACGCGGAGGCGGCTCCCGAGCAGCCGGTGAGCAGAGCGGAGCCGCCGAGCGCACCGCCGGCCGCCGCCGCGGTGAGGACCGACCGCCGCGGGATACCGGCCGCCGCGGGGGCTGTTCGGTGGGAGGTCTCGGACATGGCGCCCTTCCCGTTCGTCTGCCGTGTGCGTTCAGCCCTTGCTCGTTCGGGGGTTATTCGTTCAGCCGAACGATTGGGTGAGGTGCGTGAACGATAGCCAGGCCCCCCGTTCGGGCCAACCCCTTGTTCGCGGAAATCACCGGCGGAAACCGACTCGTTACCCGAGCGCGCGGCCCGGCCGGGGGCGGCCAGCCCGCCCCGGGGGCGGCACGCGAGGCCATGCCCCCGACCCGGGGCGGCGCACGGACCACACCCCCACCCAGGGGGCAGCGCACAGGCCCCAACCCGGGAGCAGCGGATGGGACCACGCCCCCGCTCCGGGGCCGGAGCGCGGGGCCACACCCCACCCAGGGGCCGACGCACGGGGGTCGCACCCCCACCCCGGGGGCGGAGGACGGGGCGCCCCCAGGGGGCGAACAGGCCCCGGCCCGGGGGCGGCGCACAGGGCAGCCACACCCCCACCCAGAGGTCAGCGCGCAGACCCCAACCCGGGGGCCGGAGCACGGGGCCACACCTCACCCAGAGGCTGACGCACGGGGGGCGCACCCCCACCCAGGGGCGGCACACAGACCCCAACCCGGGAGCAGCGCACGGGACCACACCCCCGCCCCACCCAGGAGGCGGCGCGCGGGGTCACACGGCCCCCGCCCGGCGCTCCCGCACACCGTCCACGTGGCGAAAAACACCGAGCGGCCCCCGACACACCGCCGTAAGGTGGCCGACATGCAGGTGATCCAGTCCACGAAGCTCGCCAACGTCTGCTACGAAATCCGTGGCCCGGTGCTCGAGGAGGCGATGCGGCTGGAGGCGGCAGGACACCGCATCCTCAAGCTCAACACCGGCAATCCGGCGGCCTTCGGCTTCGAATGCCCCCCGGAGATCCTCGAGGACATGCTCCGCAACCTCGGCGACGCCCATGGCTACGGCGATGCCAAGGGACTGCTGTCCGCGCGGCGCGCGGTGATGCAGCACTACCAGACGCAGGGCATCGACCTCGACGTCGAGGACATCTTCCTCGGCAACGGCGTCTCCGAGCTGATCCAGATGTCGATGCAGGGGCTGCTCGACGACGGGGACGAGGTCCTCGTCCCCGCCCCCGACTACCCGCTGTGGACCGCCGCGGTCTCCCTCGCCGGCGGCACCGCCGTCCACTACCGCTGCGACGAGCAGTCGGACTGGCTGCCGGACCTCGCCGACATCGAGCGCAAGGTCACCGACCGCACCAAGGCGCTCGTCATCATCAACCCCAACAACCCCACGGGCGCGGTCTACGGCGAGGAGATCCTGCGCGGCCTCACCGACATCGCCCGCCGCCACCAGCTGATCGTCTGCTCCGACGAGATCTACGACAAGATCCTCTACGACGGGGTCACCCACACCCCGACCACCGTCGTCGCCCCCGATCTGCTGACGCTCACCTTCAACGGCCTCTCCAAGGCGTACCGGGTGGCGGGCTACCGCAGCGGCTGGCTCGCGGTCTGCGGCCCGAAGGCGCACGCCGCCAGCTATCTGGAGGGACTGACGATCCTGGCCAACATGCGGCTGTGCGCCAATATGCCGGCCCAGCACGCGGTGGCCACGGCGCTCGGCGGCCGTCAGTCGATCAACGATCTGGTGCTCCCCGGCGGCCGGCTGCTGGAGCAGCGCGACACGGCGTACGACCTGCTGACCCAGATCCCCGGCGTGACCTGCGTGAAGCCCAAGGGCGCGCTGTACGCCTTCCCCAAGCTCGACCCCAAGGTCTACAAGATCAAGGACGACCGGCAGATGGTCCTGGACCTGCTGCGGGCCGAGAAGATCATGATCGTGCACGGCACGGGGTTCAACTGGCCGGAGCCGGACCACTTCCGCGTCGTCACCCTGCCCGCCAAGAAGGACCTGGCCGACGCGGTGACCAGGATCGGAAACTTCCTGGACGGATACGGCCAGCCCTGAGCCCCCTTGCCGGTCGGGCACTTTTGACCGCGACTCAACCTTAGACAGAGTCTAAGTTAGGATGGTCTCCTGACACCTCTGGGAGGCCATCCATGTACGAACCGATCCGCACCAAGTCGGTCCACAGCATGGCCGCGCTCAAGCCCGACTTCCCGCACCGCTCCCGCGAGGAAGAGCTGGACATCCGGCTGGCCGGACATCTGACCGCACTGCTCACGGTGACGGACGAGCTGCGCGCCCTCACCCCGGACCCCGGCCTCGACGACGCCGCCGAACGCCTCGCCGGCCAGGCCGCCCGGCTGCGCGACGGCCACGCCCCGCTGCGCGCGGCGCCCTCGGCGACGGAACCGGACCCGGCCCACGTCGCCGCCCTTCACCAGCGGGCCCACACCCTGGCCGGCTGGGCCCTGGTCGTGGCCACGTCCCGAGCCGACACGGCCGTGACGACGCTGGCGGCCGAGCGCCTGCGGTCCCACGCCGCCGCCCTGGGCCTCGCCGCATGAGCGGGCCCGGCGCCCGCGCCTGAGCGCGGGCCCCGGGCCACGGCAGCGCGGACCCCGGGCCACGGCGCGGAGGACTCAGCCCAGGCGCTTCACCAGCGCGTGGTACTCGTCCCACAGCTCCTTGGGCGTGTGCTCGCCGAAGGTGGCCAGGTGGTCGGGGATCAGCGCCGCCTCCTCCCGCCAGACGTCCTTGTCGACCGTCAGCAGCAGTTCGAGCGAGGCGTCGTCGAGGTCCAGACCGTCGGTGTCCAGCGCCTCGGGCGTCGGCAGCACCCCGATCGGGGTCTCCACCCCCTCGGCCTTGCCGTCCAGGCGGTCCACGATCCACTTCAGCACCCGGCTGTTCTCGCCGAAGCCCGGCCACACGAAGCGTCCGTCGGCGTCCTTGCGGAACCAGTTGACGTAGTAGATCTTCGGCAGCTTGGCGGGGTCGGCGGTCTTGCCGACCTTCACCCAGTGGGCCATGTAGTCGCCCATGTTGTAGCCGCAGAACGGCAGCATGGCGAACGGGTCGCGGCGCAGCTCGCCGACCTTGCCCTCGGCCGCCGCGGTCTTCTCGCTCGCCACGTTGGCGCCGAGGAAGACCCCGTGCTGCCAGTCGAAGGACTCGGTGACCAGCGGAACGGCGCTGGCCCGACGGCCGCCGAAGAGGATCGCCGAGATCGGCACGCCCTTGGGGTCCTCCCACTCGGGCGCGATGATCGGGCACTGACCGGCCGGCACGGTGAAGCGGGCGTTGGGGTGGGCCGCGGGCGTCTCGCTCGCCGGGGTCCAGTCGTTGCCCTTCCAGTCGGTCAGATGGGCGGGCGGCTCCTCGGTCATGCCCTCCCACCACACATCACCGTCGTCGGTGAGCGCGACGTTGGTGAAGACCGAGTTCCCCCACAGGGTCTTCATCGCGTTGGCGTTGGTGTGCTCACCGGTGCCGGGCGCGACACCGAAGAAGCCCGCCTCGGGGTTGATCGCGTAGAGCCTGCCGTCCTCGCCGAACCGCATCCAGGCGATGTCGTCGCCGATCGTCTCGACCGTCCAGCCCGGGATGGTCGGCTCCAGCATCGCGAGGTTGGTCTTGCCGCAGGCGCTCGGGAACGCCGCGGCCACGTACCTGGCCTCCCCGCGCGGCGGGGTGAGCTTGAGGATCAGCATGTGCTCGGCGAGCCAGCCCTCGTCGCGCGCCATCACGGACGCGATGCGCAGGGCGTAGCACTTCTTGCCGAGCAGGGCGTTGCCGCCGTAGCCGGAGCCGTACGACCAGATCTCGCGCGACTCCGGGAAGTGCGAGATGTACTTGGTCGAGTTGCAGGGCCAGGGCACATCGGCCTGGCCGGGCTCCAGGGGGGCACCGAGGGTGTGGACGGCCTTGACGAAGAAGCCCTCGTCCCCGAGGACGTCGAGGACCTCCTGTCCCATGCGGGTCATGGTGCGCATGGAGACGGCGACGTACGCGGAGTCGGTGATCTCGACGCCGATCGCGGACAGCGGCGAGCCGAGCGGCCCCATGCAGAAGGGCACGACGTACATCGTCCGGCCGCGCATCGAACCCCGGAAGATGCCCTGTTCCCCCGGGGAACTGCCCTCTCCTGCGCCTGCTCCGCCTTCTCCGCCTTCTCCGCAGAAGATGGCGCGCATCTCGTCGGGGTGTTTCCAGTGGTTCGTCGGGCCCGCGTCCGCCTCCTTCTCGGAGCAGATGAAGGTCCGGTCCTCGACGCGCGCCACATCGCTCGGATCGGATGCGGCGTAGTAGGAGTTGGGGCGCTTGATCGGGTCAAGGCGTTTGAAGGTGCCCTTCTCGACAAGCTCCGCGCACAGGCGGTCGTACTCCGCCTCCGAGCCGTCACACCACACCACTTGATCGGGCTGGGTGAGGGCGGCTATCTCGCCGACCCAGGAGAGGAGCTCCTGGTGGTTCGTGGGGCTCGGGGTGGTGGTGAGGGAGGAAGCCACATTGCTGGGCGCCACGATCGCTCCATCCCGCCGGAGCCGCACTCGCCCCGGCGTTTCGAATTGAGGGTTTTGGACGGATATGTGCACTCATATCCGTTTATGGAGACAGCTACCCCTTGGGGGCTGCGACCCGGATGCTCAGCTCATCCGGTGCCGACCGCGCTCATTTGATCATCCGACTGTAGAGGCCATCTGTCCAGTGGGCGCCTTGGTGACCATCACCACTCGGTATTGACCGGTAACTTACGGTGGCGTAGGTAGCATGAGCGCTATGACTGCCGCTGCATCCGATGCCGCCGTTGAGAACCCCCCAGGGCCCGAAGTGGCCCCGCCGCTCCCGCTGAAGCCGATGTTGCGTGGCTGGCTGCACGCCGGCATGTTTCCCGCGGCGCTGGTCTCGGGTGTGGTGCTGACAGCGCTCGCCGACAGTCCGCGCGGGCGGCTCGCCTGTGCCATCTACACCCTCACCGCGTGTGCGCTGTTCGGCACCAGCGCGCTTTACCACCGCGGCAATTGGGGACCGCGCGCCACGGCGGTGCTGCGGCGGCTGGACCACGCCAATATCTTCCTGATCATCGCGGGCACGTATACGCCCTTCACCCTGCTACTCCTGCCGCACGGCAAGAAACAGCTGCTGCTGTGGCTGGTGTGGGCAGGGGCGCTCGCCGGAATCGCCTTCCGGGTCTTCTGGGTCGGCGCCCCGCGCTGGCTGTACACCCCGTGCTACATCGCGTTGGGCTGGGCGGCCATCTTCTTCCTGCCCGACTTCCTGCGCACCGGCGGCTTCGCCGTGATGACGCTGATCATCGTCGGCGGGCTGCTCTACAGCGTGGGCGCGGTGGTCTACGGCACCAAGCGCCCCAACCCCTCACCCCGCTGGTTCGGCTTCCACGAGGTGTTCCACAGCTTCACGCTGGCCGCCTTCGTCGTGCACTACGTCGGCATCTCCTTGGTGGCCTACCAGCACGCCTGAGATGCCCAAGGCCACCACCACGTCCCAGCCCGAGCGCAAGCCCACCCGGAAGTCCGCACGGAAGCCGGAGCGGAAACCGGGCCAGAAACCGGAGCAGGAGCCCGAGCGGCAGCCCGAGCGCAGCCCCGCTCGGCAGTCCGGACGGAATGCCGAGCGGGAGTCCGAGCGGCGGTCCGCACGAAAGCCGGAGCGGCAGTCCGAACGAAAACCCGCCCGGAAACCCGCCCCGGAGCCCGGACGGCAGTCCGGACGAAAACCCGAGCGGAAACCCGCCCGGAAGCCCGGACCCGGGTTGCGTGAACGGAAGAAGATCAAGACCCGGCAGGCGATCCGGCGCGCCGCCCTCCGGCTCTTCGCGGAGCAGGGGTACGAGGCCACTCCGGTGGACCGGATCGCGGCCGCCGCCGACGTCTCGACCAGCACCGTCTTCCGCTATTTCCCCGCCAAGGAGGACATCGTCCTCACCGACGAGTACGACGTGCTCATGGCGGAGGCGATCCGTGAGCGCCCGCCGGACGAGCCCCCGGCCGTCTCCCTGCGCCATGCCGTCGTGGGGCTGCTGGGGCCCGCGGCGGGTGCGGAGCGCGAGGAACTGCTGGTCCGGCTGGCCCTTGTCCAGCAGGTCCCGACGTTGCGCGCTCGAATGAGCGGGGGGCTGGCCGACAACGGGGTGCTGCTGGGCGAGGTGCTGGCCGAGCGCAGCGGCCGGGCCCCGGACGACTTCGAGGTGCGGGTCGTGGTGGGGGCCATCCTCGGCGCCCTGCGGGAAGCGGTCTTCCACTGCCTGGAGCGCAGACTGGCGCAGCCCACAGCGAGCGCCACCGATGAGGCCGGGAAGACCGGGGCGGCAGCGAAGAGGGCCGCCGGGAGCGCCGGGAAGAGGAGGACGAGGACGCCCAACGGCACGGACGCCCGGGACGGAGACGAGATGGCGGCGGCCATCGACCGGGCACTGGACCTGCTGACCCGCGGCCTACCGCTCTGACCCGCCCGGCGAGTCCCGCGTGCGCGCGGTGCCCCTGGTCTGCCTGGCCCCGCCCGGCAGCTGCCCGGCGCACGCGGCGGGCCTTCTGAAGCCACACCCGGGGCGACCCGAGACCGTACCGGATACCACCCCGGGTGCCCCCGGGGCGCTCCCAGAACGTCCCGGCGAGCTGGCCCCAAAACGCCCCGGCGACCTGGCCCGGGGCCTCCGACACACCCAGCGGGCCTTCCCGGACACCCGGAGCGACCCGAGACCGCACCGAACACCAATCCCGGGGCACCCGGGGCGCCCCCAGAACGTCCCGGCGAGCTGGCCCGGGGACGCCCCGACGAGCTACCCGGCAGCGGGGGCACCCCAGGAACGGGCGGACACCCCGAGCGCCGGGGGCATTCCAAGAGAGCCGGGAGCACTCCGAGAGCGGGCGTACACCGCGAGAGCGGGGGGGCACCCCAAGAGCCGGGAGCACCCCGAGAGCGGCGAACACCCGAGAGCCGGGGCACCCCAAGAACAGGCGGACACCCCAAGAGCAGGTGGCACCCCAAGAGCCGGGAGCACCCCAAGAGCCGGGGGCACCCCGAGAGCGGGCGGACACCCCAGACGGACACCCCGAGAACCGGGGGCGCCCCGGAGGGGCGGCCACCGCCCCTGGTCAGCCCCCGAGCTTGGCCGTCAGTGCCTCCACATCGGCCGTGGGCGCGTCGCAGGTGAAGCCGCGGCAGACATAGGCCGCCGGGCGCCCCTCCAGCAGCGGGCGGTCCTGCAACAGCGGGACCTCGCCGGAGCCGGGCTCGCCGACCGCGACGACCGCCCCGGGGGCCGTGGCCAGGAGTGCGGCGCGGTGCAGGGCGCGGGTCGCCGGGTCGTCGCCGGGGCCGACCACGGCCACCTCGCGCGGCCCGTCGAGCCGGGCCTCGGCCACCGCCAGGCCCCAGCCGATGAAGCGGGGCGCCCGGGGGCCGAGGGCCCGCACCACGGCGAGGGCACGCTCGGCGGCCTCCCGATGGCGGGTGCTGCCGACGACGGCGGCGTAGGACAGCAGGGCACCGGCGGCGGCCGTCCAGCCGGACGGCGTGGCGCTGTCCGTCGGGTCCTGCGGGCGGCGGATGAGCGCCTCGGCGTCATCGGCGGTGTCGAACAGCGTGCCGTCCTCGTCGGTGAACCGGCTCAGCACGGTGTCCAGCAGCAGCCCGGCGAAGTCCACCCACGCGCCGTCGCCGGTGACGGCGGACAGGGCGAGGAAGCCCTCGGCCACATCGCCGTAGTCCTCCAGCACCCCCGCGTGACCGCCCGCGGTGCCGTCGAGGGAGGTGCGGGCCAGCCGCCCGCGCTGGTCCATGTGGACGCGCACCAGCAGCTCGGCGGCCTCGGTCGCGGCGTCCACGAGGTCGGGGCGGTCGAAGTAGGCACCGGTCTCGGCGAGGGCCGCGACGGCCAGGCCGTTCCAGGCGGCGACGATCTTGTCGTCGCGGCCTGGGCGGGCCCGCAGCTCCCTGGCGGCCAGCAGTCGCTCCCGTACCGAGGCGACGCGGGAGGCGTCCACCGGCCGCTCCCCGTCGGGCAGCTGGAGCACGGAGGCGCCCTGCTCGAACGTGCCTTCCTCGGTCACCCCGAAATACCCGGCGGCGAACTCCGCGTCGGCCTCTCCCAGCACCTCGCGCAGCTGCTCGGGCGTCCACACGTAGTACGCGCCCTCGACATGCCTGCCGGTGCCGTCGTCGCTGTCGGCGTCCAGCGCGGAGGCGAAGCCGCCCTGTGCGGTGCGCAGCTCGCGGACCATGAAGTCGGCCGTGTCCAGCGCGACGCGGCGGGCGAGTTCCGCGCCGGTGGCCCGCCACAGATGGGCGTAGACCCGGCACAGCAGCGCGTTGTCGTACAGCATCTTCTCGAAATGCGGCACGGTCCAGGTGGCGTCCACGGAATAGCGGGCGAAACCGCCGCCGAGCTGGTCGTGGATTCCGCCGCGGGCCATCGCCTCGCAGGTGGCCGACACCATCTGGAGCGCGCCCTGGGAGCCGGTGCGGGCGTGGTGGCGCAGCAGGAACTCCAGCGCCATGGACGGCGGGAACTTCGGCGCACCGCCGAAACCGCCGCGCACGGAGTCGAATTCACGGGTCAGCCCCATGAGCGCGGCGTGCAGATCCTCCTCGCCGGGCGGCTGGGGCGCGCCGGAGCCCAGGGCGATGCCGGTGCGCTGGGCCAGGTCCTGGACGATCCGCCCGGCCACGTCCTGCACCTCTTCGCGGCGGTCCGCCCAGGCGGCGCGCACCCCCTCCAGCACCTGCCGGAAGGACGGCATACCGGACCGGGGCCGGGGCGGGAAGTACGTGCCGAAGTAGAAGGGCCGGGCCTCGGGGGTCAGGAAGACCGTCATGGGCCAGCCGCCCTGGCCGGTCGCGGCCTGTACCGCCTCCATGTACACCGCGTCGACGTCCGGCCGCTCCTCGCGGTCGACCTTCACGGAGACGAAGTGGGCGTTGAGATAGTCGGCGGTCGGCTTGTCCTCGAACGACTCGTGCGCCATGACATGGCACCAGTGACAGCTCGAATAGCCGACGCTCAGCAGCACGGGCACCCCGCGGCGACGCGCTTCCTCGAACGCCTCGTCGGACCACGGCCACCAGTCGACCGGGTTCTCGGCGTGTTGAAGCAGATAGGGGGACGTCTCGTGCGCCAGACGGTTCGGCATGGGTCCATCCTCCCCCACCCGGCGAGGCAGGCGAAGTTATCCACAGGGGAGTTATCCACAGGACTGCCGGAAAAGAGCCGGAAACGGAAGACTGAGGGCACTGCTGCGGGAGGGGGATCACATGCCGGGATCACTGGCGGTGCTGCGGGACGGTCATCGGGCTGAGGTCGAGCGGCTGCTGTCGCGCGCCGTCGAGGAGGAGGTGCGCCGCTCCGGCGGGCGCACCGACGGCGGGGTGCTGCTCAGCCGGGCGCGGAGCGCGCTGGACGAGATGGCCGCGCCCGCCGCGGAGGAGTACGGGGCGTATGTCCGCGCCCTGGACGAATCCGATGCGGGCAGCAGACCGCTCTCCGCCCGGCTGTCGCGCGAGCTGCTCGGTACCCCGGCGCTGGCCGCCACGGTCGCCGCGGTCGCTGCCTTCGGCGCGGATCTCACCTATGGCACTTCGGCCGGCACGGCGCTGGGCGCGGGGCTGACGGCCGCCGTGGCCGGATCGGCCGCCGCCGTGATCAAGCTCACCGCGAGCCACTGGCCCGCCGCCCACCGCCGGGCCGCGCTGCGCAACCAGCCCGGCGGGGCCGAGCAGCTGCGGCTGCAGTGGCTCACGGCGGTCGAGGTGCGAGGCATCCGGCCGTTCATCGACCAGCACCGGATGACCATGGCCGCCACCCGCCAGGGCGGCGGCCAGGCCAAGCGCTCCGCCTCCTCCACCGGGCAGGTGCCCAGGCTGCGCGGCGCGGACCGCAGCCAGGCGGCCCGCAGACGCACCGTGCTGGAGCAGTCGTTCGCCCATCTCCCCGAGGCGGACGGACCCTTCGCGGGCCGCCGTGCGCAGCTCACCCAGATCGCGCAGTGGGTGCGGCAGGGCCGCGCGGCCACCGAGACCAGGCCCACGGTCGTGCTGCTGGAGGGCCCGCCGGGCTCGGGCCGGACCATGCTCGCGGTGCGGGCGGCCCACCATCTGCGCGACCAGTTCCGCGGCGCCTGTCTGGTGGATCTGCGCGGCGACAGCCCCGAGCAGGCCCCGCTGCCCACCCGGGACGCGCTGCTGCATCTGCTGAACCGGCTCGGCGCACCCCGCGACCAGCTGCTCTTCCGGGAGCGGTCCTCGCAGGACCAGCACATCAGACGGCTCACCGAGCTGTACCAGCAGTATCTGACCGGGCTGCCGGTCACCATCGTGCTCGACGACGCCCGCGACGCCGAGCAGGTGCGCACCCTGATCCCCGAGCGGTCCGACAGCCTGGTCCTGATCACCTCGCGCGCTCCGCTGCGCCTTCCGGACGACCTCGCCGCCCGGGTGCACCGGATGGAGGTGGGTCCGCTGGACGAGCCGGGCGCCGAGGAGCTGCTGCGGGCCTCCGCCGAGGAGCCCTCCGGGGCGGGCCCGTACGACGGGCAGTCCGTGGAGCGGATCGCCGAGCTGTGCGGGCGGCTCCCGCTGGCGCTGCGGATCGCGGGCTCCTCGCTCGGTGCCCGCACCCCCGCCGCCCTGGTCACCGAGCTGGAGGCGTACGGCCCGGTGGGCGCGGTCGAGCGCGCCCTGTGGCTGCGGTACACCGACCAGCAGGACGGCGCCCGTAAGCTGCTGCGCCGGCTGGCGCTGGCCGGGCGGTCCAGCCTGGGCGGCGCGGCGGCCGCCGCGCTGCTGGGCGCCGACGAGCAGGAGGCCGCCCGCCATCTGGAGGCGCTCGGCCGGGCCGGGCTGATCCAGCATGTGCGGGGCGGCCGCTACCGCCTCCACGACGTGGTGCGCTCCTTCGCCCATGCCCGGCTGCTCGACGAGGAGCAGCCGGAGGAGCGCACCGCCGCGCAGGAGCGGCTGATCCGCAGCTACGCCGAGCTCGCGGACTCGGTGATCCGGCTGGTCGACGGCAAGACCTCCACCCGAGCCGACATCTTCGGCAAGGGCCCGGCCGGCGGCCATGGCTTCAGCTCGCTGGACGCGGCGCTGCGCTGGCTGGACGACGAATCGAGCTTCATCACCGCGGCGCTGCGCCATGCGGAGGGCGTGGACCAGTCCGCGGTGCTGCATCTGCTGGGCGCCCTGTGCGACTACTGCCTGCTGCGCGGCGATCTCTACCGGCTGGGCGAGATCAGCGAGCTCACCCAGGCGGTCGACCAGGGGCTGCTGATGCGGTCCGTGCAGTGGCGCACCGGTATCGCGGCCCGCCAGCTCGGCGAGCTGGACCAGGCGCGCACCACGCTGTCCTCGGTGGTGGACCTGTATTTCGAGGCGCAGCACCAGGCGGGCGCGGCCCGTGCCCTGTGCAGTCTCGGCATCACCCTCCACCACCAGGGCAATCTGGTGGAGGCCGCGGCCAAGCTGCGCGAGGCGCTGGAGCTGCAGCAGACCGAGGAGCTGCGCGGCGACCGGGCCTGGACGATGCACGCCCTGGCGGCGGTGGAGCGCGACCGCGGCGGGCTGGCCGAGGCGCTGGAGCTGCTGAGCGGCGCCCTGGAGCTGCACCGGGAGAGCGAGAGCCTGCACGGCCAGGCGTGGGCACACTTCCAGCTCGGCCAGGCATGTCTGCGGATGGGCGACGTGCCGCGCGCCGAGAGCGAGCTGCGGGAGGCGCTGGACGCCTACAGCCGCACCCATGACCAGCGCGGTGAGGCCTGGGCGCTCACCCAGCTCGCCCGTGCCCGGCTGGTGGCCGGGGAGGCGTCGGCCGCCGTCGACCAGCTGCGCCAGGCCCTCTCCCGCCACCGGGACAACGAGGACGCTCGCGGCGACGCCTGGACGCTGTACTACCTGGGCCAGGCGCTGGAGGAGCGCGGCGACCACGACTCGGCGGTGCGCGAGCTGGAGCGGGCCCGCACGATGTTCAGCCGGATGCGGGACGTGTACGGGCTGGCGTGTGCCCGTCATCACTCGGCGCGGGTCACCCGCGATCTGCGGGCGGCGCAGACGGGCTCGCTGCGCAACAGCGGCTTCGCCCGGCAGCTGCTCCAGGACGCGCGGCAGGACTTCCGCCGGGTGGGCGTGGCCCATGGCGAGGCATGGTCCTGTCTCGAGCTGGCGGTGATCGACGCGGGAAACGGCAGGGCGGCGCAGGCGCTGGAGCTGGTGGACGAGGCGGCCGAACTGTTCGCGGGGTACGGGGACCGGCGCGGCCGCTCATGGGCCCGGTTCCTGCGCTGCACCCTGCTGCCGTTCGCCTCCGCGGGCGGGTCGGTCATCGGCACGGCGGTGGCGCAGGAGGAGCTGGCGGAGCTGGTGCGGGAGATGCGTGAGGAGGGCACGGCGGGCGATTCCCGGCTGGAGGGGTGCGCGGAGGCGTTCGCCCTGGTGCTGGAGCGCGGGGTCGAGCCGGAGACGGGGTGGCAGGCATGGCAGCTCGGCATGGTGCCGAGCCGCCACTCGCGCGAGATCATGGCCGTCCTGCCGGACCGCCCTCGCGCCTAGGCCCTGCCTGACATATCCCGTCCCGCCCAGCCCACGGCACGGTCGGGCCAGCCCACGGCGAGATCGCTGCCTGAGCCGAGCCGGGCAACGGATTCCGGCCGGGCCCAACGTCCGGCCGGGTCCCGGTCAGGGTGGACCGCGGTCGGGGTGGACCGTGGTCGGGCCAGTCCCCCGGTCGGGCCGGACCCGTGGTCAGGCCCGGCCCCTGCCCGGCCATGCCCACGATCAAGCGGACCCGCGGTCAGGCGCGGCCCATGCCCCGCCGGGCCCCCGATCGGGCAGGACTCACGGTCACGCCCGGCCCACGTCCGGCCATGCCCACGATCAAGCGGACCCGCGGTCAGGCGCGGCCCATGCCCCGCCGGGCCCCCGGTCGGGCGGGACCCGCGGTCAAGCCCGGCCCAGCCACGCCGGGCGCCTGGTCAGGCCGGATCCACGGTCAGGCGCGGCCCATGCCCCGCCGGGCCCCCGGTCGGGCGGGACCCGCGGTCAGGCCGAGGCTGGCGGTCAGGCGGTGCGTTCCTCGCCCTTGGGGCGTTCCGCGGAGGCCGCGGCCGGAGCCTTGCCGGGCTCCGGGGCCTCCTCGAAGTCCACCCGCTTCATGTGCTTGTTCATGGACTTCATCAGCAGCCACACCGCCGCGCCGATCACGGCGAAGACGATGAAACCGAGGACGCCCGGGGTCACCTTGTTCTTGTCCAGCTCGTCGGCGAGCGTGACGAGATGCGTCATGGCGAGGGTGCTGGTGGCGCTCATCATGAGCTCAATTGTTGCGGATGCCCGCGAAGAGGTCGTTCTCGGGGAGGGAGGTGTCCACGAGCGACTTGGCGAGCTCGTACTCCTCGGTGGGCCAGACCTCCTTCTGGATGTCCATGGGCACCCGGAACCAGCCGCCGTCGGGGTCGATCTGCGTACGGTGCGCGATCAGCGCCTTGTCGCGGATCTCGAAGAAGTCGGAGCAGGGCACGTAGGTGGTCAGGGTGCGCTCGGGCCGCCCGGAGTCCTTCCAGCGCTCCAGCCACTCCCCGTACGGCGAGTCCAGACCGCGGGCCAGCAGCGCCTCGTGCAGCGCGACGGTGCGCGCCCGGTTGAAGCCCTGGTTGTAGTAGAGCTTCAGCGGCTGCCAGGGCTCCCCCGCCTCCGGGTACTTCTCCGGGTCACCGGCCGCCTCGAAGGCCACCATCGTGATCTTGTGGGTCATGATGTGGTCGGGGTGCGGGTAGCCGCCGTTCTCGTCATAGGTGGTGATCACCTGCGGCTTGAACGAGCGGATCAGCCGCACCAGCGGTTCCGCAGCCGCCTCCACGTCCTGCAGTGCGAAGCAGCCCTCGGGCAGCGGGGGCAGCGGATCGCCCTCGGGCAGTCCGGAGTCCACGAAGCCCAGCCACTCCTGCTGGACACCGAGGATCTCGCGCGCCTCGTCCATCTCCTTGGCGCGGACCTCGTGGATGTTCTCCTCGATGTAGGGATCCCCCTGGAGCTTGGGGTTGAGGATGGAGCCGCGCTCTCCGCCTGTGCAGGTGGCGACCAGCACGTCCACCCCCTCCGAGACGTACTTGGCCATGGTGGCCGCGCCCTTGCTCGACTCGTCATCGGGGTGTGCGTGCACGGCCATCAAACGCAGCTGCTCAGTCAAGTTCGATCCTCAGTGATTCGTCGCGGAAGACGGCTTCTATAGTGACCTAAACCGGGGACGAATAATTCCGATCTCTCCCCCAGCAGGAGGAACGCCCATGGCCGCGGTGCGCGAAGCTCTGCCCGAGGGGCGCTACGGCCGCTCCGCGGACGCGCGTGCCGACCGCACGCTGAAGATCGTCGGCGCGATCCTCGGCGCCGGGCTGCTCGCCCTGATCGCCTGGTTCGGGTACGACTACATCGCCGGTCAGGACGTCAGCGGCCGGATGACCGGGTTCAAGGTGGTCGCCGACAACGCCGTAGAGGTCCGGCTGGAAGTCACCAAGGACAAGGGCACCACGGGTGTCTGCACCGTGCGTACGCTGGACGAGTACCACGGCGAGGTGGGCCGGAAGGACTTCACGTTCGGTGAGCGTCAGGGCGACACGGTCGAGGTGGTGACCGTACGGACCACGGCCCGTGCGACCAGCGCCGAGTTGATCGGCTGCGAACCCGTCCGATAACCGAACTGGACGTGTCGGTCGGCTGACCCGATCCGACCAGCGCTGACGGGCTTCCTACGCATCCCGCCCAGTTCCCTCCTCCCCGTTTCTTGCCGGAATTGTTAGGCTCGTGGTTTCGCCCGGCTTTGAAGGCGCACCCTTCTGAGTAGGGCGTTCATTTGTATTCCCAGCACCGACGAGGAGCACCTGTGACCCAGACCAGCGAGAACGTCACCTGGCTGACCCAGGAGGCGTACGACCAGCTCAAGGCCGAGCTGGAGTACCTGTCGGGTCCCGCACGTGTCGAGATCGCGAAGAAGATCGAGGCTGCCCGGGAGGAGGGTGACCTCCGGGAGAACGGGGGTTACCACGCCGCCAAAGAGGAGCAGGGCAAGCAGGAGCTCCGGGTGCGTCAGCTGACGCAGCTCCTGGAGCACGCGAAGGTCGGCGAGGCGCCCGCGGACACCGGCGTGGTCGCCCCCGGCATGGTGGTCACGATCGCGTTCGACGGCGACCCTGACGACACTCTGACCTTCCTGCTCGCCTCTCGCGAGTACGCGAGCTCGGACATCGAGACCTACTCGCCGCAGTCCCCGCTGGGCTCGGGTGTGAACGGCAAGAAGGTCGGCCAGGACGCGGAGTACGAGCTGCCCAACGGCCGCACCGCCTCGGTGCGGATCCTGGAGGCCAAGCCGTACCAGGGCTGAGCGCCCCGGTGTGGAGCCCCGGCCGGACGGCCGGGGCTCCTTCGCGATCCACGCGGGATCTCGCGGCTCTTCCTGCGGCTCCTCCTGCGACTCCTCCTGCGGCTCTTTCTGCGACTCCTCCTGCGCTGTCTGCGTCTCTTTCCGCGCTGAAGGGGTTCCGGTCCGCGATGTCGCCCAGCAGCGGGCATCTTGCCGGACGGCACGAAGGCGTTGGGACGTCAGGCCATGACGGTGTACCCGGCCCCGCGCAGCGCCTCCCGGACCTCCGCGCAGTGGTCCGGCCCCTTCGTCTCCAGATGCAGCTCCACCTCGGCTTCGCTCAGCCCGAGCCGCGGATTGGTGCGCACATGGCTGACGTCCAGCACGTTGGCGTCCAGCGTCGACAGCACCGCCAGCAGCGTGGCCAGCGCCCCCGGCCGGTCGGTGAGCCTCAGCCGCAGCGACAGATAGCGCCCCGCCGCGGCCATGCCGTGCCGCAGGATGCGCTGCATCAGCAACGGATCGACATTGCCGCCCGAGAGCACCGCGACCACCGGGCCCTCGAAGGACTCCGGCGCCGACAGCAGCGCCGCCACCGGACTCGCGCCCGCCGGCTCCACCACCAGCTTCGCCCGCTCCAGACAGAGCAGCAGCGCACTGGACAGCTCGTCCTCGGTGACCGTGCGGACCTCGTCGACGAGCTTCTCGATGATCTGGAACGGGACATCGCCCGGCCGCCCCACCTTGATGCCGTCCGCCATGGTCACGGGAGCGTCGATCGTGACCGGCCGCCCGGCCGCCAGCGACGGCGGATACGCCGCGGCGCCCTCCGCCTGTACCCCCACCACCCGCACGTCCGGCCGCAGCGCCTTCACCGCCACCGCCACCCCGGCGGCCAGCCCGCCGCCGCCGATGCCCACCACCACGGTCCGCACCTCGGGGCACTGCTCAAGGATCTCCAGCCCCACCGTGCCCTGCCCCGCGATGATGTCCGGGTGATCGAAGGGGTGGATGAAGACCGCGCCCGTGCGCTCGGCGTACTCCTGTGCCGCACGCATCGTCTCGTCCACGATCTGACCGCGCAGCCGGACCTCGGCGCCGTACTCCCGGGTGGCCGCGATCTTCGGCAGCGGTGCGCCCTCGGGCATGAAGACGGTCGAACGCACCCCCAGCAGCGAGGCCGCCAGCGCGACCCCCTGCGCATGGTTCCCGGCGCTGGCCGCGACCACCCCGGCCGCCCGCTCGGCGGGGCTGAGCCCCGCGATCCGCACATAGCCGCCGCGCAGCTTGAACGACCCGGTGCGCTGAAGGTTCTCGCATTTGAAGTGGACCGGCGAGCCGACCAGACCGGACAGATAGCGGCTGCCCTCCAGCGCGGTGAGCCGGGAGACCCCCGACAGCGTCTTCTGCGCGCCGCGGACGTCGTCGAGGGTGATCGTCGCTGATCCCTCGGCGGCGGCGGAGGCGGAAGCGGAAGCGGGCGCGGAAGCGGGGCCGGGGGCGTGGGTGTGGGAGGTGGGGTGCGAGGCCGGGCCGGACCCGGAGCCGGTCCCGTCCTCATCGCCGAGTCGTGCAGCCATGGTCCCCAGTCTGGCAGCTCGCCCCCGGCAGACCGCCGCGGGCCGGGGCGGGCCTGGGCGGGGCCGGGTGGGCCGTGGACGAGCCGGGGCGGGGGCACGGGGACAAGTACCGAGCCAGAGCCGGGAAACGGGTGCCGGGCGGGCCGGGCCAGAGGCTTCGGCGAGATCGGCCCGGCCGGGCCCGCCCCAGTGCCGCAGCATCTCGCGCAGCTCCGCGCGGGGAACGGTGCCGGGCAAGGCCGTGGCGGGGACAGATACCGAGCCAGAGCCGGGAAACGGGTGCCGGGCGGGCCAGGGCAGAGACGGGTACAGAGCCAGAGCCGGGAAACGGTGCCGGGCGGGCCGGGCAGGGACAAGTACCAGGCCAGGGCCGGGAGACGGTGCCGGGGCAGTGCTGGGCCGAGGGATCCCGGCAACCGGGCAGTGCCGGAGCGCTGGGCCGACACCGGATCCCGCAACCAGGCAGCGCCGGACCGCCGGGCCCACACCGGATCCCGCAACCAGGCAGCGCCGGACCGCCGGGCCCACACCGGATCCCGACAACCGGGCAGCGCCGGACCGCCGGGCCCACACCGGATCCGGACACCGGCGGTGCCGGACTGCCCCGGCCCGTGCCGGACCCGTTCCGGCGAGGGCCCGTCGACCGGCGCACGGCGCCGGGGAACGACTCACGACGGCAGGTTGTGGCTCGGGTACCGTCAGGTTTCTGCAGCTCCCGTACGGGCGGGGCCCGGGCCGCGTACGCTGTGCCACATCCCACAGACCACCGCATGAAGTGAGCCCTAGGCCATGCCCACCCAATCGGACATGACGACTCAACTCGACACCGGCGTACTGGACACGCTCCAGCATCAGGTCGCCGTCTTCGCCCGCCGTGCGGAACAGACCAGGCTCGGCGGCGTCGGCCAAGCCCGCAACTCCATGGACCGAGCCGCGTACCTGCTGCTCAACCGGCTCGACCAGGAAGGCCCGATGGGGGTCAAGGCGCTCGCGGGGAGCATGGGCATCGACTCGTCCACCGTGACCCGCCAGGTCGCCCCGCTGGTCGACTCCGGCATGGTCAAGCGCACCTCGCACCCCGAGGACGGCCGTGCGGTCGTGCTTCAACTCTCCCCGCGCGGCAAGGCACGCCTGGAGGAAGTGCGCTCCTCCCGGCGCGATCTGATGGCCCGGGTGACCGGGGACTGGACGGCAGAGGAGCGCGATATCTTCTGCGATCTGCTGACCCGGTTCAACATCGCCCTCTCCGCCGCGCACTCCACGGTGCCCCAGGCGGCGCCCGCGACCTGAGCGGGGACGGCCCGCCGTCGCGCAAGGCGGCCGCCGCCGTACGCCGTGCGGGCCACGACCGCACGGAACCGGCACCGCACGGAACCGGCACCGCATGGAACCGCCACCGCGCGGAACCGGCACCGCACGGAACCGGCACCGCACGGGCCACGACCGAACGGACCCGCCGGCCCGGGGCAGCGCGCCCTGCTTGAGGACCGCTGCCGGACCTCTTGACCGGGCGCCTGTGCCTGCCGTGTCCTAAAGGAACGGGAGGCGGAGGGCGTGGTGCGAGAGCGGCGGGCAGCACGGGAGAGCCGCCGGGCCCGGGAGTTCGAGGCATTCGTCGCGGGCGCGGGTGGCCGGTTGCTGCATGCGGCCACGCTGCTCACGGGGGAACCGAGGGGAGACACCGCAGCCGCGGAACGCCTGCTGACCACCGCGCTCGCCCGCACCTACGCGCGCTGGGACCGGCTGCGCGGCGAGGATCCGTATGACCACACCCGCCGCGCGCTGGCCGCCCTCTTCGCCCACCGGAGCCACCGCTACCGCCGCCCGCGCGGCGGCCTGCTGGCCCGGCTCACCCCGCAGGAGCGGCTGGTGCTGGTGCTGCGGCTGTACGAGGGGATCGCGGAGGAACAGACGGCGGCGGCTCTCGGCCTCCCGGTCGAGCGGGTCCGGGCGGTCTGCACCCGCGCGGTCACCGCGATGCGCAGCGCGGCGCGCCGGCGCGATGCGACCGGAACGTCCCCGTCCACCGGCCGCCGGGCGACCACCGGCACGGCCAAGGTCGCGCCATGAGCTTCCCGGACCGCAAGGAGACCGAGGTCCGCCGGATGATGGAGCTGGAGGGCCCGCATCCGGCACTGCCGCCGGATCTGGCGGGCCGGGCGGCCGAGCGGGGACACCGGATCCTGCTCCGCCACCGGGCGCTGCGCACCATCGGCTGGCTGCTGCTGCTCGCCGCGGTCGTCGCCTTCGCCGTCTGGGCGGCGATCGTCGAACCGTGGACCGCGCCGCCGCCCACCGACACCACCCCTCCCCTGGAGGGGTGGTGAACGCGGTAGGAGATCCCGGGACCGGCGTTCCCCGGGGCAGGGGCCGGACGGGGGTGCCTCAGCCCAGCGCCTGACTCAGATCCGTCAGCAGATCGTCGACCGCCTCGATGCCGACCGACAGCCGTACGAGATCGGCCGGCACCTCGAGGGCCGAGCCCGCCGCCGAGGCGTGCGTCATCCGCCCCGGGTGCTCGATCAGCGACTCGACACCGCCGAGGGACTCCCCGAGCGTGAACAGCCGCGCCCGGTCGCACACCTCGACCGCCGCCTGCTCGCCGCCCGCGACCCGGAACGACACCATGCCGCCGAAGGCCCGCATCTGCTTGGCCGCGGTCTCGTGCCCCGCGTGCTCGGGCAGCCCCGGGTAGTAGACCTGGGTCACCTTGGGGTGCGCGGCGAGCATCTCCGCGATCCGCGTGGCGTTCGCGCTGTGCCGGTCCATGCGGACCGCGAGGGTCTTGATGCCGCGCATCACCAGCCAGGCGTCGAAGGGGCCGGCGACGGCGCCCATCGCGTTCTGGTGGAAGGCCAGTTCGTCCCCGAGGCCGCTGTCGGAGACGACCAGCGCACCGCCGACGACGTCCGAGTGCCCGCCCATGTACTTGGTGGTGGAGTGCACCACGACGTCCGCGCCGAGCGCGAGCGGCTGCTGAAGGTAGGGGCTGGCGAAGGTGTTGTCCACCACCAGCCGGGCCCCCGCGGTGCGGGCGACGTCGGCGACGGCGGCGATGTCCGTGATGCCGAGCAGCGGATTGCTCGGGGTCTCGACCCAGATCACCTTCGTACGGGGGCGGAGCGCGGCCCGTACCGCCGCCGGGTCGGAGCTGTCGGCGACCGACCACTCCACCCCCCAGCGCTCCACGACCTTGGCGAACAGGCGGAACGTACCGCCGTAGGCGTCGTTCGGGATGACGACGTGGTCGCCGGGCGACAGCAGCGTGCGCAGCAGGCAGTCCTCGGCGGCCAGGCCGGAGGCGAAGGCGAGGCCGCGGCGGCCACCCTCCAGCGCCGCCAGGTTCTCCTCGAGCGCGGTGCGGGTGGGGTTGGCGGAACGGCTGTACTCGTAGCCGCCCCGCAGGCCCCCCACTCCGTCCTGCTTGTAGGTGGAGACCTGGTAGATCGGAGGGACGACGGCGCCGGTGCGCGGGTCCGCCTCCTGACCCGCGTGGATGGCGAGCGTCTCGAAACTCTGCGGATGCCCCTGGGGGTGCTGGTGGCTCATGGGGCCGAGCGTAACGCCCGCCGCGCCTGTGCTGGATTCAATGACCGCCGGGGCGCATAGGCTGGACCACAAGCCGTCACGGGACTTCACACGGGGACACCTCATGGAGCTTCTGATCTTCCTCATCGCCATCGTCATGATCGGCGGGCTGATCGTCGTGCCGGCCGTACGGCGGCTGCGCGGCGGCCGGGACGCCACGCAGGGCGCGGTGCGCGCCTCGGACCCGCAGGAGTACGGCTTCGTACCGCGCGAGCGGCTGGACGTACGGCTGCCCGGCCCGGACCGCCAGCTGATCGACACGCTGGAGGAGGTCCAGGCCCGGCAGGACTGGCAGCCGGCCGCCCGCCTGCTCGCGCTCACCGAGGCGTCCTCGGAACTGCGCTGGCAGCGGGTGCAGACCCTGGCCGGGGCGGCGGCCTTCGAACTCGCCCAGGCCCCCGGCCAGGGCGGGATGTGGCTGCGCACCTGGCGGGCGGCGGCGCCCGAGGATCCGGGCGCGGCGGCGGTGCACGCGGAGTTCCTGGTCCGCCAGGCGCTGCTCGACCCGTCCTCGCAGGACTTCCGGATGATCCTGGAGGAGGCCCGGGACGTCTGCCACGAGGCCGCCCGGCTGGCCCCGGACGACCCGGTGCCGTACATCATCGAGCTCGGCGTCGCCCGCGGTCTGGCGTACCGGCAGGCCGACTTCGAGGAGCTGTGGTCCAAGGTCACCAAGCGCGCCCCGCACCACATGGGCGCCCACCTGGCCGCCCTCCACTACTGGTGCGAGAAGTGGCACGGCTCCCAGGACCGCGCCGACACCTTCACCCACGCCGCCGCCGCGTCGGCCCCGGAGAAGAGCCTCCTCCCCGCCCTTCCGCTCTTCGGCGTCTTCGAGCACCTGCCGGAGGCCAACCTGGTGCGCACCCTGTACCGGAGCGAGGTGATCACGAAGGCGATCGAGGGCGCGCTCTACGCCGTCCGCCAGGCCCCGGCCGACCACCCGGTCCTGCCGCACGTCCGCCATCTGCTGGTCTTCTTCCTGGTCCGGGCGGAGCGGTACGCGGAGGCGCTGGAGCAGTTGCGCCATGTGGACGGCCATGTGGGCGCGGTCCCCTGGTCGTACGGGGCGGACCCGGCGGCCGAGTACACGGCGTACCGGGCGCTCGCGGTGGCGGGCTGGGAGGGCGGAGGCGGCACCCCGGCGACGCTGCCGCACTGAGGGAGTGGCGGGACCCGAGGCACCCGGCCCCGAGGCGGCCGGCCCCGAGGCCGCCGGACGTGACGCCCCGGACCCGAGACGCGCCCGGACCCGGACGACCGGACCGGAGGCCGCCGGACGGAGACGACCAGCCCCAACGTAAGACGCCGAATCCGAAGCAGGGCCGGACGCGAGACCACCGAGCCCGAGGCGCCCGAACCCGAAGCGGGGCCGGACCCGAGGCCGCCGGGCGCCTCGGAATTCCGGGCCCCCGAAGCCCGTTACAAGGAACGCACCCGCGCAGGGAACGACCCGCGTAGGGAACGACCCGCCCGCCGGATCCGCATGGGAGCCCCGTGATGTTGTTCAGCCGCCACAAGAACCACCTCCCCACCCCCGAGGAGGCGCTGAAAGGTCGCCCCGAACCGGGCTTCCCCGTCCCCGACCGCCACACGGTCCTGGGCAACCCGCTGACCGGCCCGTACCCGGAGGGCCTGGTCGTCGCGGACTTCGGGCTGGGCTGCTTCTGGGGCGCGGAGCGGAAGTTCTGGCAGGCCCCGGGCGTGTGGACGACGCTCGTCGGCTACCAGGGCGGCCACACCGAGAACCCCACCTACGAGGAGGTGTGCAGCGGCCTCACCGCCCACACCGAGGCCGTCCGCGTCGTCTTCGACCCGAGCGTCACCTCGTACTCCGCCCTCCTGAAGCTCTTCTGGGAGTCGCATGACCCCACCCAGGGCTTCCGCCAGGGCAACGACGTCGGCACCCAGTACCGCTCGGCGATCTACACCCACTCCCCCGAGCAGCAGTCCGAGGCCGAGGCCTCCCGCGCCGCCTACCAGTCCGTCCTCACCGGCTCCGGCTACGGCCAGATCACCACCGAAATCCTCCCGGCGGGCCCCTTCTACGCCGCCGAGGCATATCACCAGCAGTACTTGGACAAGAACCCGGCGGGCTACTGCGGCATCGGCGGCACGGGCGTCAAGCTGAGTGACCCGTCCGACGGCGGCTCCTGCCCTACGGGCATCGCCCCCGCTGGAAGCTGAGGCCTCCGCCTCACTCATTCGGGCGATGTGATCGAGCTTGGACTCGATACGCTGCTCCCAGGGATCAGAATCACGCCCATGGGAGCAGCAATGACCACCTCCAGCGCCGGGCAGCCACTCATCCCTCAGCCGCCTGCCACCGTCACGGCCCTCCGCCAGGCCGTCGCGCAGATCGTGCCCGCCGCCCTGCCCGCCTTCACACGGGAGCTGGATCAGGCCGCCGATCAGTCCCGCCAGGCTTCCGATCTCGCCCCCCTCCAGCGGTTCATCGCCCAGTGGGCCGTCTATATCCACATCCAGCGGCAGCCGAATATCGCGAAGGAGTTCCGTCACTGGGAGGACGCTGCCGAGACAGGCGACGCGACGCAGGCCCGACGTGCCGCGTCCGCAATCGGCAAGATCCTGGACGACGCACATGCCGCGCTCGGACTCCCATCTCGATGAGCGTTGGCTGGCGCTGGGAGTACGACCCCGATCACGCTCACGTGGCAGGCGGCATCCCCGCTCACGTGGTGACCGAAGTGGAGCGTCTCGCCGGACAACTGGTCGACCTGGCCGCCATGGGCGTCGATGTCAGCGACTACGGCAACGGCCCGCGGGCCGGGGGGATACGCCGCATGGACGCGGCAGGCGGCTATTTCTTCTTCCTGGTGGCACCACGAGACCAACTGATCGTGATCGTCCGCATCATGCCACCGTTCCAAGACCTCTAGACG
>NZ_BBOX01000134.1 GCF_001553455.1 Streptomyces hygroscopicus subsp. hygroscopicus | reverse complement strand
GGGGACGACCAGCGGTAGCCGGAGCGGGTGGCGGAGCTGCGGTCGAGGCGCACCTGGACCGCGACCGGCGGACCGTGCTTGGAGAACTCCTCGCCGAGTTGCTCATTGCCGAGGTAGGAGGCGATCTGCTGGCGGGACTGGGCGGTCCGGCCGACGGCCCGCACTTCGCCGCGCAGCACACCGTAGGTCTGGGTGGGCGCGGACTGCACGCTGAGGTCGACCGACGCGCCCGGCCGTACCGGGGCCGCCCGGTCCGCGGGTACGTACAGGGTCGCCACCAGGGGGTCGTCGGAGCGGCGGACCCGCTCCACGGAGGCGACGTTCGCGCCGGTGTTCAGCACAGAGCCGATCGAGGCGGAGAGGGTGGTGAGCCGGCCGGCGGCGATGGTGCGCACGACCGTGGTGCCACCGGTGGTGCGGACCTTCAGCAGCGGTGCGCCCGCCGGGAGGGTGCTGCCCTCCCGCGCGAGGACGGCGGTCACCTGACCGGCGATCGGGCTCTGCAGCACATAGCTGCCCTGGCCGTGGGTGAGGATGCCGTCGGCCTGGAGGGTGGTGGACACGGTGCCGGTGACGGCCCATACGGCGGCCCCCGCCATGACCACCAGCGTGACCGCCAGTGCCAGCCATCCCTGGGGGCGGGCGTAGCGCACCGGCAGGTCGATGTCCTCTGCCGACTGGGCCTTGGCGAGGGCCTGCTGGCGGAACTGCACGAGAGTCTTTCCTGAAGCCGCGAAGGGAGGGGGCGAAAACGGGTCCGTGGACCGCCGAGTGCCCCGGACCAGGCCGGCCCGGGGCACAGGGAAGGCGGTGTGCCGGCCTCAGAGGCTGCCGACGACCCCACCGACGATGCCGGTGGTGTTCAGGCCGGTGAGACCGTCAACCGTGCCGGTCACGGTGCCGACGACGCCGGTCACCGGGCCGGTGACGGAGTCGACGGTGCCGAGGACGTCGCCCACCGGGTTGCCGATGCCGCCGGCCACGTTGTCCAGCTCGGCGTCGGAGATCTCCTGGGTCGCGACCTTGGGCGCGTTGTTCATTGTTGCGTCTCCCTTGGGTGACTGTCTCATTGGGCTTGCGACAGCGCACGGGGGCCGAGGCGAATCGGCTCCCGCGGCATGGCCACGGGATTCCGGGAGGTCCCGGGGTCCGTGGATGCCTGAGCGCGGGTTGGGATGTAACCACGGGGCTCGCCACGCGGCGAATCGGCCAACCTCCGGAACCGGGCATTCCGCAACTTTCCGATGACACGACCGACACAGCCGCGCACACCATCGGCGCTTTCCGTCCACAGAAAGGTCACCATTCGCGCCGCACCCCGGGCCCCGTCCGGGGGGTTGACGCGCGTCACGCCGACCCCGGCCACCAGGACCGGGGTCGAAGTGGCACCGGGGCCGGGAGTTTCGCAGGGTGTCTGTGGAACAGGTGTGCCGATCAGTTGAAGACCGGGCGAACGAGCGTCGCACGCGATGCCGGGCGGCACCGGAATGCCGACATGTACGACTTCAGACCGCCCGGCCGGGCTCCGGCACCTCCTCGCCGTCCGCCACCGGTCCGGGCGGGGTGCCGTCACCGAACGGGCGTCCGCCCAGCTCCTCGCGGTGATGCGGGGTCAGCCAGCCGGAGAGCGCGGGACCGAGCGGGACGATGCCGCGGGGGTTGATGTCGGTGTGCACCCGGTAGTAGTGGCGCTTGATGTGGTCGAAGTCCACGGTGTCCCCGAAGCCCGGTGTCTGGAACAGGTCACGGGCGTAGGCCCACAGCACCGGATCCTCGCTGAGCTTGTTGCGGTTGCACTTGAAGTGGCCGTGGTAGACGGCGTCGAAGCGGACCAGCGTGGTGAACAGCCGGATATCGGCCTCCGTGATGGTGTCGCCGACCAGATAGCGCTGCCGGGACAGCCGCTCGGACAGCGCGTCGAGCCGGGCGAAGAGCCGCCGGTACGCGTCGTCGTAGGTGTCCTGGTGCTCGGCGAAGCCCGCCCGGTACACACCGTTGTTCACATCGCGGTAGATCCCCTCCGCCACGTCGTCGATCTCCTCGCGGTGCCGCTCGGGGTACAGATCGGGGGCGCCCTCCCGGTGCAGGGCGGTCCACTCGGTGGCGAGGTCCAGGGTGATGCGGTGGTAGTCGTTGGTGACCAGGGCGCCGCTGGGGACGTCCACGACCGCGGGCACGCTCACCCCGCCCGGATACCCGGTCTCGCGGGCGTCGTACGCCTCGCTGAGGAACGCGATGCCCAGCACCGGGTCCCGGCCCCCCGGGTCCAGGGTGAAGCGCCAGCTGCGCTCGTCCTGGACGGGGTCGGCGACGGCCAGCGAGAGGGCCGACTCCAGGCCGAGCAGCCGGCGAGAGACCAGCGCGCGGCTCGCCCAGGGGCACGCCCGGCTGACCACCAGCCGGTAGCGCCCGGCCTCCACCGGCCAGCCGTCCCGGCCGTCGGCGGTGATCCGGTCGGCGAAGTGCGGCGCGGACCGGCGGAACTCCTTGCGCTCGCGTGACGTGTTCTGGTCAGCGGTGTTCAACGGGACCACCTTCCACAGCGGGAACCTCATGGGCGGTCCGTGCCACGGGTCGGCTTCCGAGACGTCCGTGCCACGGATGACACCTACCCGGTTCCACGCACCGGGAAGGGATATTCCTTACGGATCGGACGCGGTGGGGTGGGGTGGTGACGTGACGGGGCAGGGCAGTGGCGCGGGACGGCGGCGCGGTGATGCGGGGGCGGTGGCGCCGCGCCCAGCGCGGGAAAGAAGCCTCGGAGCTGTGACGCGCGGTACGACGACGGCCTGTATCACTCCCCACGTGGTGATACAGGCCGTCGTCACGCTGGTGTCCGGGCTTCGTTCCCACGCGGTGCGGCAGGACCGACGCTAAAGCCGATCAACGGGGCGGACAACGGTGCACGGTGCGCATCGTCGTCCGCGGCGTGTGCACGGTGCGCGGTCAGTCCGCCGGGTGGACCGCCGGGGGGACCGCCGGGTGGAGCCCGATGATGTGCAGGGCGTGCACCAGGTCGTGGATGCCGGAGCCGGTGGTCAGCAGATCGCGGCCGAGGAGGTGTTCGGCGGCCCGCAGATGGGCCCGGACGGTGTTGCGGCTGAGGCCGAGGTGACGGGCGGTCCGCTGGGCGTCGGTGTTCGCGTCGATCCAGGCGCGCAGGGTGGTGTGCAGGTCGCGGCCCCGGGTGTCCCGGAGCGGGCGCAGGAACTCCCGCGCCCAGGCGTGGGCGGGCTCGGTGCCCAGCAGCTCGTCCAGGGTGGGCACGGCACGCCCGTGCTCGGCGCCGGGGCCGCCCTCCGGCTGCCCACCGGCCAGGCAGAAGGCCAGGTCGAGGGCGGCCCGGGTGCGGACGTCGCCCAGGTCCAGGCCGAGGGCCGTCTCCACCCGTCTGAGGTGGTGCGAGACGGTGTTGCGGCTGATGTCCAGCAGCCGGGCCACGGCGGACCGGGGGAAGGTGACGGCGAGCCGGGTGATGTCGAGGGTGACCCTGGGGGTGGACCCCAGGGGCCGCAGCAGGGCGCGGGCCCAGGTGCCCGCATCGGACGGGGACAGCAGTGGCATCAGCGGCGTCCGGCCGAGGTAGGCGGCCACCCGCTCGGGGGTGTGGCGCGCCGCGGCCAGGGCGTGGACGGCCTGCCCGTACGCCTCGGCCGTGGCGCCGAGCGGATACGGGCTGCTGATGCCCAGCGCGTAGTGCGGATTCTCCTGTACCAGGCGGCGCAGCACCGCGCCCTGGCCGTGGGCGGCCTCGGGGCCGGTGTCGGGCTCCTCGGCGACGAGGCAGATGAGGTGTTCCTCGAAGGCCGGGCAGTGCACCATCAGGCCCGTGCCGTGATACCCCGAACGGTCCTGGTAGGTCTGTGCCAGCCAGTCACGGTCCTCGGTGGGGCAGTGCAGCAGATAGACGCGCAGCCGCTCGACGTCCAGCAGCGCGGGAACGGCGCCGGTGGTCATCCGGCGGGCCAGGGTGAGATCTCCCGCCAGCAGGGCGCTGAAGACGGCGAACCGCAGCTGCCGCGCCTTGTACTGGTAGCCGCGGAAGGTGGTGTCCGCGTCCTGCGCCCGGTCCAGGAGCGCGATGACGCTCCCGGCGTGCGAGACCAGCGACACCGCCTCGCGCGTGGGCGCCGAGGCACCGGCCACCACCAGGACGGGGCGCGGCGTGCGCGGGCCGAGTGCCTCCAGACGCACCTGGAGGGCGCCGCTCTCGGTGGCCGCGGCGGCCATCTGTCCCCTGGCCAGCCGGGTCAGCGTCGGCTCAAGGGCGGGCAGGATCTCCCGCGGGAAGCGCGCGGTGGACGCCTCCACCGCGCCCGCGCTCCCGACGAGGGCGACATCGGCGCCGATCCGTCGGCCCAGCCAGTCGAGGACCGTCCGCGGATCCGCCCCGGCCCCCCGGCTCATCTGCCGCCGCACCTCGTGCAGCAGCTCGTCCAGCAGTTCGTCCAGCCGCCCGGTCCGCGCCTGTGCCTCCACAGCAGTGCTCCTCCTCACCCCCGCCGTTCGCCATGCCGCGCGGACCGGTCGGCGGTCCGCGCACCGACGTACTGTATTGACCGGTTCACGGGGCCTTGCGCGGTGCCGTGGATATCAGGCCGCAATGCCGCGTGTTTCAGCCGTAGTGCCGTGAGTGTCAGGCCGTGGTGCCTGGGTTCAGGTGTCTTGCCGTGAGTTCAGGCCGTGGTCTCTGGGCGTCAGGTCTGGTGCCGTGAGTTCAGGCCGTGGCGGGTGGGTCCCGGACCGGTTCGGCGGGCGGGCCGGACCCTTCGGGGACACCCGCGGCTCCCGACCCGGCAGCGAGGCCGGGGCCGCTGGGCGTACGGGTGGCTCGGGGACCGCAGGACCTCGTCGGCGCCGCCCCGCGACCGCCCACGCCGCCCCGCGACCGCCCGCCTCGCCACCGGCGCCGGTCGCGACGCGGGCGGCGATCGGGCGTCCGGCGCCCGACGCCGTCCACAAGTCCCATTCTGCGAACGGGCGTTGAGGTTGCCGAATCGTGACGGGAAGATGGCGCCGCGTGGCGGCGGATGACCCACCGCACAACCCCCCCAGTGCGCGCACGCACCACGGCGCGCCACCGACCGAGGAGGAATCCCTCGCGATGGCAGTGATGCGTACCACCAAGCGGCGGATCGCCGCAGCGATCGCGGCGGCTGCCGCCGCCGCATGCGTCGGAGCAGGCACGGCGCTTCCCGCCCACGCGGCACCGGCCGAAGGCACCGTGCTGCACGCCGGCGCCGCCGACGCGATCCCCGGCAGCTACATCGTCACCCTCAAGAAGACGGCCGGGCTGAAGGCCGCCTCCGCCCAGGGGAAGGACCTCGTCACCGGATACGGCGGCGAGGTGCGCCGGACCTACGCCTCGGCGCTCAACGGCTACGCGGCGGAGCTGAGCGCCGCGGAGGCCAGACGGCTGGCCGCCGATCCGGCCGTCGCCTCCGTCGAGCAGGACCGTGAGGTCCACGCCGAGGCCACCCAGACCAACGCCCCCTGGGGCCTGGACCGGGTCGACCAGGCCGGTCTTCCGCTGAGCGGCACGTACACCTACCCGGACAGCGCGGGCAGCGGCGTGACGGTCTACGTCCTGGACACCGGTGTGCGGATCACCCACGCGGAGATCAGCGGCCGGGCTTCCTACGGCTATGACTTCGTGGACAACGACACCACGGCGCAGGACGGTTACGGCCACGGGACCCACGTCGCCACGACCGTCGCCGGCAACACCTACGGCGTGGCCAAGAAGGCGAAGATCGTCGCGGTGCGGGTGCTCGGCAACGACGGTTCCGGCTCCACGGCCGGGGTCATCGCGGGGGTGGACTGGATCACCGCCCACCACTCCGGCCCGTCGGTGGCCAATGTGTCGCTCGGCGGCGGCGCCAGCACCTCACTGGACAACGCGGTGAGCACGTCCATCTCCTCCGGGGTGACCTACTCCATCGCCGCGGGCAATTCCAACGCCAACGCCGCGAACTACTCCCCGGCCAGGGTGCCGACCGCCCTCACCGTCGGGGCCACCACCAGCGCCGACGCTCGGGCGAGCTACTCCAACTACGGCTCGGTCGTGGACCTGTTCGCCCCCGGTTCGAACATCACGGCCGGCTGGAACTCCTCCGACACCGCCACCTACACCGGCAACGGCACCTCGTTCGCGGCTCCGCACGTCTCGGGAGCCGCGGCGATCTACCTCTCCGGCCACCCCTCGGCGACGCCGTCCGAGGTGGGGTCCGCGCTGGTGAACGGGGCCACTTCGGGTGCCCTGTCCGGTATCGGCTCGGGCTCGCCCAACAAGCTGCTGAAGGTGGTCGAGTAGGGACCACCGGGTAAGCGACCCACCGCGTAAGCGCCGCCCGCCGGGACATCCGGCGGGCGGCGTTCGCCGTGTGCGGCGGCCTCACACCACGGAGCGGAACAGGCCCTCCAGCACGCCGGCCACCTGGTCCGACGAGAGCGGGTCCTCGACACCGCCCATCGCGTAGATGGCCCGGTCCAGCTTGACGCCCCGCGTCATCGCGCCGAGCAGTCCGGCCAGTTCGGTGCCCGGCAGGGCGGGCCGGTGGCCGCACCGCTCGAACAGCGCGTCCAGCATGGTGCCGATGCGGCGGCTGAACCACTGCTCGTGTTCCACCAGTGCCACGGCCGCCTCGCGGTCCCGCAGCGCCATCAGCCGGAATTCGAGGTGGATGAAGACCCACCGGGCGTCCAGGTGCGCGGCGTTGAAGATGTCGGCGAAGATCCGGGCGAGCTGCGGGGCGAGGTCCCGTTCGGTGTCCACATGGGCGATCCGCTCGTCGATGTAGTCGGCGGTGCGGTCACTGTGCCGCCGGAAGACATCGAGGAAGAGCTTCAGCTTGCTGTCGTAGTTGGAGTAGAAGGCCCCGGTGGTCCTGCCCGCGCACTGGCAGATGTATCCGATCGAGGCCCCGTGGAAGCCGCGTTCGGCGAACGCCCGCTCCGCCCCGACGATCAGCGCTTCCACGGTCTTTGACCGCTGCGGCGGCATCGATGTGCCCCTCTCCCCCAGCTGTTCGGATACCTGGCCAGATCCGTACGGTAGCCGATCCGCCCCTCTGTTCAGTAGGGAACCCTATCGGTAGCGTTCCCTATCGAATGCTCCGGCCGACGGCTCGGGGAAGTCCGCTCCGGGAAGTCCGAGGAATCACGAAGGAGAGCCATCGTGAACGCACCGATGCCCACGACCCATGACGACCTCCAAGACCTCCCTTCGTATCCGATGGAGCGGGACGACTACGTCAACCCGGCACGCGCGCTGCTCACCGGTCCGCCGATCAGCCCGCTGAGGTTCGTCGGCGGCAGCACCGGCTGGCTGGTGACCGGGTATCACGAGGCCCGGGAGGTGCTGCGGGACCCCCGCTTCAGCGCCGAGCGCTGGCGCGGCGACGACGCGATGCGGGCGGTCCCCGAGTCGATCCGCAAGGAGCGGAGCAGCGGGGCGGGGTCGTTCCTGGCCATGGACGCGCCGGAGCACGGACGCTACCGGGGGCAGCTCACCCGGTACTTCACCGTGCGGCGGATGCGTCAGCTGGAGGAGCGTATCGAGGACATCGTGGCCGAGCGGCTGGACGCCCTGGAGGCGGCGGGCAAACCCGCCGATCTGGTGCGGCACTTCGCCCTGCCCATTCCCTCGCTGGTGATCTGCGAGATGCTCGGCGTGCCGTACGAGGAGCGGGAGCTGTTCCAGTCGGTCGCCGCACAGCTGCTGCGCCAGGACCGCACCGAAGAGGAGTTCATCGCCGGGCGGGCCGCCCTCCAGAACTTCCTGCACACGCTGGTCGAAGCCAAGCGCAAGGAGCCGCGGGACGATCTGATCTCCCTGCTGACCGCCGTCGACGAGCTCACCGACGAGGAGATCGTCGGCATCGCGGGGCTGCTGCTGATCGCCGGTCACGAGACCACGACCAACATGCTCAGCCTCGGCACCTTCGCCCTGCTGCGCCACCCCGGGCAGCTGGAGCGGCTGCGGGCGGACGAGTCGCTCCTTCCGCAGGCCGTCGAGGAGTTGCTGCGCTACCTCAGCATCGTCAACGCCTTCCCCGTGCGCATCGCGCTGGAGGACGTCGTCATCGGCGACGTCACCATCACGGCCGGCCAGTCCGTGGCCGTCTCCATCCCGGCGGTCAACCGGGATCCCGCGCTGGTGGACGATCCGGACACGCTCGACGTCGCGCGGCCCCGCAGCAGCCACCTCGCCTTCGGATACGGCATCCACCAGTGCCTCGGCCAGCATCTGGCCAGGATCGAGCTGGTGGTGGGCTACCGGGGACTGATCCGCCGGTTCCCGGGGCTGCGGCTCGCCGTACCCCCGGAGGAGGTCCCGATGCGCAGCGACATGGTCATCTACGGAGCGCATGAACTGCCCGTCACCTGGTGACGGGGCGGCGGGCGCGTTCCCCGCACGACCGAAATCGTCACATGAACTCCGTGTGCGTGGAGTTCATGTGATGATTCGGTGACCCCGGCCCGTCCGGGCCGGGGGTGTGGAGGGGAATTACACGTGAAGTCAACGACCTTCAGATCCGCCGTGGGGGCCGTGCTGACGGCGGCCCTGTCCGCCGTGGTCCTGCCCGTCTCCGCCGCGAGCGCCGCGGAGAACCCGGCGGCGGCCACCACCGTGGACGCCACCACCGCGCGGTCCTTCGGACGTCTGGCCGACGCGGTGCTGACCCAGCGCACCGCGGCCCTGCTGGACACCGGGCGGTCGGCGCGCCGCGCGGCCCCGCTCGCCGAGAAGGACGTCCGCCTGTCGGCCGGCCAGACCCGGACCGAGGAGACCGCGCTGTCCTCGCTGCGCGCCCGCAAGGCGCGGCTGGCGGCCCTGGGCGAGGCGTACACCTCCGCCGACACCCGGGTGGCGGTGGACCGGATACGGGTCGAGGCCGGGCACGCCACGGTCCAGGCCACCGAGACCACGACGCTCACCTACAAGAAGGTGCGCGGCGACGAGCCGCCGACGACCGGCTTCCAGGCGCACCACCGGCTGAGCTTCGCCGCCACGGCGGACGGAAAGTGGCAGCTGACCGGGCTCACCTCGACCGACGACGGCCCGCTGGCGGTCAACGAGCCCGGCACCGCGCCGGTGGCGGCCAGGACGACGGACCTGCCCGAGGCCACGCGCGCCGCGATCTCGGTGCCGTCCCGGCCGCAGACCAAGCCCGCGGGCAGCTACGACTACGCGGCGATGGCCTCGTACGCGGAGAAGTACTGGCAGAACTACAACCCCGCCTACCGGAAGTTCAACGACGCCGGCGGGGACTGCACCAACTTCGTGAGCCAGGCGCTCAAGGCGGGCGGCTGGGTCCACAGCAGTGGCGACTACGACGACTACCGCAGCTGGTGGTACGACACCTCGTACCAGTCGGCCTCCTGGGTCGGTGCCAACGAGTGGTCCTGGTTCACGCTGGACGCCAAGCGGGCCACCAACCTGGCGAACGTCTACTACATGGGCGTCGGCGACGTCATGCAGATGGATTTCGACAAGGACGGGTCCAAGGACCACACCATGATCGTCACCTATCGGAGCGCGAGCGGGGTCCCGTACCTGACCTACCACTCGGTCAACACCTACCGGAAGTCCGTGGCCAGCATCATCGCCTCGTACCCGAACTCGGCCTACTACGCCTACCGCACCTGAACCCGCCGCCCCGTGGCCGTGGACCCCGCCCCTCCCGGACGGGGTCCACCGCGTTTTGGGCAGCGATGTGCCGCGGTGGCTGGCCGCCCTCCTCCGGGCAGCGCTGTGCCGCGGTGGGTGGCCGCCCTCCCCGCCCCTCGCCCTGTTCCCCACGGCAGCCGTGCCGCCCACGGCGTCCCCGGCGCGCCGTACCCCGGCCCGGCCACCGCGCCCTGGGGCCGCGTGCCCGGAACGCGCCCGCCGAACGGGTCCACGCCCGCCCCGGCCACCGCGACGAGAAGCGTGCGCGACCGCGCCGATCGCCGTACGCCGGGCACGACACCCCGATCCCGGAACCCGGCGCACACCGGCGGGCGGCCGGTCCCGTGATGTGATGTCCGCACGGTGTTCACCCGACGGACACCGACGCCACGTCAGCACGCGTGCGTACACACACGTCTTCGAGCCGCGAGAGATGGAGTGACGCCATGCCGGGCGCCCTGCCACGACGTTCCGCCCTGTCCGTCCTGGGAGGCGCCCTGGCCGTCGCCGCCACCGGTGGCGGTGGCCGGCCGGCCGCCGCCGAGGACACCTCCGCCCCGGGCCCCGATCCCGCCGCCGGTCCGGCCCCCGGCCCCGCCTCCCGGGTGGGCTCCCTCATCGGCCGGATGACGCTCGCGGAGAAGGTGGCGCTGCTGCACGGCGCGACGGATCCGCACAGCCTCGGGCAGGCGGGCTACACCCCCGGTGTCCCCCGGCTCGGCATTCCGCCGCTGCGGCTCGCGGACGGACCGGCCGGGGTGCGGGTCGCCCGGCACGCCACCGCGCTGCCCGCGCCGGTGCTGCTCGCCTCCGCCTTCGACCCCGGTCTGGCGCGGGAGTACGGGCGCGTCATCGGGCGCGAGGGCCGCGCGCTGGGCCAGGACGTACTGCTCTCCCCCATGGTCAACCTCATCCGCACCCCGTACGCCGGGCGCAACTTCGAGACCTTCGGCGAGGACCCCCTGCTCACCGCCGATCTGGTGGCCGAGGAGATCCGCGGCATCCAGGGCGAGGGGCTGATCGCCACCGTCAAGCACTTCGCCCTGAACAACCAGGAGCACGAGCGGATGTCCATCGACGTCGTCGTCGACGAGCGGACGATGCGGGAGACGGAGCTGCGCGGCTTCGAGGCGGCCGTACGGGCCGGCGCGGGTGCCGTCATGAGCGCCTACAACAAGGTCAACGGGGTCTTCGCCAGTGAGAGCGGGCCGCTGCTGACCGGGGTGCTGCGCGAGGACTGGGGCTTCGACGGCTGGGTGATGACCGACTGGCACGCCGCCCACAGCACCGCGGCGGCCCTCGGCGCCGGGCTCGACATGGAGATGCCCGACGGCGAGTACTTCGGTGACGCCCTGCGGAAGGCGGTGGCCGCGGGGACCGTACCGGAGGCCGATGTGGACCGCGCGGCCGGCCGGGTCCTGACCGTCATGGACCGCTTCGGACTGCTGGACGGCGGCGCCTGGGCCCGCCCCCGCCGGGACCCCCGGGCCGGGGCGCGCACCGCGCTCAAGGTCGCGACGGCGGGCGGCGTCCTGCTGCGCAACGAGCGCGGCACCCTGCCGCTGACCGGGCGGGCCGCCCGGTCGATCGCGGTCATCGGGCCCACCGGCTCGATCCCCTTCGTCAGCGGCGGTGGCAGCGCCCATGTGGTCCCCGACCGCGCCGTGAGTCCCCTGGAGGCGATGCGCGGGCGCGCGGGAGAGGGCGCCCGGGTGGCCTACGCCCTCGGCGAGGACGTGTTCGGCAAGAGGATCCCCACCGCCGCGCTCTCCCCGGCCGCCGATCTGGAGCAGCGGACGGTCGCCGCCGGGAGGACCTGGGTCTACGAGGGCACCCTCACCGTTACCGGGGCCGAGGACTGGACGTTCTTCCTCCATTTCAGCGGCCCGCCCGCCGGCCGTCCGAAGGTCCTGCTCGACGGCGACGAGCTGTTCCCGTTCCGGCCCGGCCTGGGCGAGTACTTCACCGGCGGCTTCCTCTGCGCCGCCCCGGACGGGCTCGCCGTGCGCCGGGCGGCCGTCCGGCTGACGGCGGGGAAGCACCGGCTGAGGGTCACCGCCGAGGGCGGCGGGGAGGGGCTGGCCTTCCGGCTGCGCCGCGCCACCCCCGCCACCCGCGCCGCCGATGTGGCCGAGGCCGTGCGCGCCGCCCGTGGGGCGCACAGCGTGGTGCTCTTCGCCTACGAGGACGCCACCGAGGGCAGGGACCGCACCACCATCGCGCTCCCCGGCCGTCAGAACGCGCTGATCGACGCCGTCGCGCGGGCCAACCCGCGCACCACCGTCGTCCTCAACACCTCCTCGTGCACCGCGATGCCCTGGCTGGACCGCACCGGCGCGGTCCTCCAGATGTACTACCCGGGGCAGGAGGGCGCCGCCGCGACCACCGCGCTGCTCTTCGGCGACGCCAACCCCGGTGGCAGGCTCACCCAGTCCTTCCCGGTGTCCGACGAGCGCCATCCGATGGCCGGTGACCCCCGGCGCCATCCCGGTGTGCACGGCCGCGAGGAGTACTCCGAGGGCGTCCATGTCGGCTACCGCTGGTACGACGCCGAGGGGGTGCGGCCCCTCTTCCCCTTCGGCCACGGCCTGTCGTACACCACCTTCGGCTACACCGGGCTGCGGCTGCGCGGGCGCGGCAGCGGTCTGGAGGCGGTCTTCACCGTGCGCAACACCGGGCGGCGGGCCGGGGCGGAGGTGGCCCAGGTGTATCTGGGGCCCTCCCCCGATCTGCGGTTCGACCAGGCCGAGCGGGTCCTGGCGGGATACCGGCGGGTTCATCTGCGGCCCGGCGAGGCGCGGAAGGTGACGGTGCGGGTGGACGCCCGGACGCTGTCCGCCTGGGACACCGGACGCCGTGGCTGGGTGCTGGGCACCGGGTGGCGGACGGTGGAGGTGGGGTCCTCCTCCCGCGATCGGCGGTTGCGGGGGCGGATCGAGGTCCGCCACGGGGCGTGAGCCCGCCGCCCGCCCCGGCCGGCTGCGTCCCTGGGCCGGCCGTGGGCGGGCCCCCGGTGGAGGCGTCCCGTACGGAGCGCCGCGCTAGTATGATGCGTGTGCAATTATAGGCGCACGCAAACACCTAGCATCGATCGACAAGGAGCGCCGTGCAGATCGACCTCTCCGGCAAGACCGCTCTGGTCACCGGATCCACCCAGGGCATCGGGTTCGCCATCGCCGCCGGCCTGGCGCGGGCGGGCGCCCGCGTCGCCGTCAACGGCCGCCGGCAGGAGTCCGTCGAGGCCGCCATCGAGAAGCTCGAGGAGGACACGGAGGGCGGCTCGTTCCTCCCCGCCCCCGGCGACATCACCTCCGAGGACGGCGCCCGCCAGGTCACCGGCGCCGTCCCGGACGCCGATGTCCTGGTCAACAACCTCGGCATCTTCGGGGCCACTCCGCCGCTGGAGATCAGCGACGACGAGTGGCGGCGCTACTTCGAGGTGAACGTGCTGGCCGCCGTCCGGATGATCCGCGGCTATCTGCCCGGGATGAAGGCCCGCTCATGGGGCCGGATCCTGAACGTCGCCAGTGACTCCGCCGTCGTCATCCCCGCCGAGATGATCCACTACGGGATGTCGAAGACCGCGCTGCTCGCCGTCACCCGCGGCTTCGCCAAGGACGCCGCCGGCACCGGGGTCACGGTCAACTCGCTGATCGCCGGGCCGACCCACACCGGCGGGGTCGAGGACTTCGTGTACGAGCTGGTGGACCCCGAGCTGCCCTGGGAGGAGGCCCAGCGGGAGTTCATGGCCAAGCACCGGCCGCAGTCGCTGCTCCAGCGGCTGATCGAGCCCGAGGAGATCGCCAGCATGGCGGTCTACCTCAGCTCCCCGCTCGCCTCGGCCACCACCGGCGGAGCCGTGCGCGTCGACGGCGGCTACGTCGACTCCATCCTCCCCTGACCGCCGCCTCGGCACCTCCTTCCGGTGGGGCCGGTCCCATCGGCGTCACCGGCCCGGTGCGGAGGCGAGCCGCCGCCGGACGGCACGGCGGCGGCGCACCTGACGTCCGCACGGCGGGCGCCCGGGCGGCGGGCGCCCGGGTTCCGCCCGGGGCCGGCTCACCCCATGTCGTGGTAGGGGTCCTTGGGCTCGGGGACGCGCCGTACGGCGGTGGCGTCCAGGGCGGGGGACGCGTTGCCCGTGCCCGCCTTTCCGGTGGGGTGCCAGGTGCCGGTGACGGCCACCCAGGTGTCGGCGGGCGGCGCCGGCGCCCCGTGCACCCGCACCTTGCGCACCTGGGCGTCGGCGGCGCAGCAGCTGATGACGAGGCGGCTGACGTACCAGGCGCCGTGGCGGCCGGGGGTGACGAATCCGGTGAGCCGGACGGTATGGCCCTCGAGGGTGCCGTCGGTGTCCCAGACCGCGCGGGCGCTGAAGTCGTTCAGCGACATCGGCGCCACACCGGTGTCCGGCAGGGCGGGGAAGAGGCTTTCGCCCGAGGAGGACGCGGAGGAGGGGGCCTTGGGTGCCTCCGCCTCGTCGCGGGAGGCGGTGTACGAGCCGAGCGCGGGCGGCGCCAGGAACAGGATGGTCAGCGCCGGTACGTACAGCAGCCACGCGACCTTCGGGCCACCCGCGTGGCCGTGGCCGTCGTCATGGCCCTGGCCGCCCTCCGCGCGGGGGCGGTTGAAGGGGAAGCCGTCACGGGCGGCGCTGACCGCCCCGAGCGCGATCAGCAGCACCCCGGAGGCGATGAGCGCGGGGCGCAGGCCCGCACGCACATAGCGCAGGTACAGATCGGTCAGCAGGGAGATGTGCAGCAGCCCCACCCCGAGGAAGAGGAGCAGCAGCACCTGGACGTTGCGCTTCACAGCAGCCACCACCCCACCAGTCCGCTGCACAGCACCGCCACGACCCAGGTGGCCGACGAGAAGCGCACCGCGAAGGCGCGCCCGAAGGTGCCGGACTGCAGGGCGATGAGTTTGAGGTCCACCATCGGGCCGACCACCATGAAGGCGAGCCGGGCGGTGGGCGAGAACCCGGTGAGCGAGGCGGCGACGAACGCGTCTGCCTCGGAGCAGACCGCGAGGACCACCGCGAGCAGCCCCAGCATGGGCAGCGAGAGCCACAGGGAGTCGGAGAAGAGCCGCAGGACCGAGTGCGGCACCGCGACGTTGAACGTGGCCGCGGCCGCCGCGCCGACCACGAGGAAGCCCCCGGCGTGCAGGAAGTCGTGCTGGAGGGAGACCCGGAACTCCTCCGCGCGGCTGGCGCCGGGAGCGTGCCCGGTGGGCCCCTTCGGCAGCCGCAGCCACTCCTCGCGGCCCGCCCGGATCCACAGCCAGCCCATGGCGACGGAGGTCAGCAGCGAGGCGATCAGCCGGGCGGCGACCATCCAGGGGGAGTTGGGGAAGGCCACATAGGTCGCCACCAGCACGATCGGGTTGATGGCCGGGGCCGACAGCAGGAAGGCCAGCGCCGCCGCCGGGGCCACCCCGCGCCGCATCAGACTCCCGGCCACCGGCACCGACGCGCATTCGCACCCCGGCAGCACCGCCCCAGCGGCGCCCGCCACGGGTACGGCGAGCGCCGGGTTGCGCGGCAGCACCCGGGTGAAGACCCAGGCCGGTACGAACGCGCTGATCGTGGCCGACACCACCGTCCCCAGCAGCAGGAACGGCACGCCCTGGATGACAATCGCGGTGAACACCGTCCGCCAGGCCGCCACCGCACGGTGGTCGAGCCCCTCGGTGATCCGCGGCCCCAGCCAGATGGCGACACCGCCGAGCAGCACCACCGGGAGGCCCGCGATCAGGGCCAGCGTGCTGACGCGTGCGGCCGTACGCAGTCCTCCGGGCCCCTCGGCCCCGACATCGCCGTGCATCACCCCTCCCCCGGGCCCCTCGGTGGGGCCCGGAGGTCACCTTAGCGGGGGCCGGGACGGGCAGTGGCATCGCACCGGGCCACCACCCGGTAGGCGTTGGACACCTTCCCCCGGCCCGCCAGCGGCTTGAGCAGCAGCCGGTCCAGGGCGGTACGCGGTGCCCATCAGCGTCCCGACGGCGACGCCGCGCCGGGTGAGCGGGGCGGCGAGCGCGGCCACCATCGCGGCGGAGCGTTCGTCGTGCACTCCCCCGGCGAAGTAGATCTCGATGCCCGCGCCGCCGGTGCCGTGAGGGCCGTGGGTCCTGTGGGTGCCGTGGACGTCGTCGGTGCCGTCGGTGGCGTCGGTGGCGTCGATGCCATCGGTGGCGCAGGTGGCGCAGGTGGCGCGGGTGCCCTCGGTGCCCGCCGTGTGACGCGGGTCGGGTGCGGCGTCGTCGAGGAAGTCCTCGACGACGGCGAGCCCGCGCTCGCCCCGCCCCGCGACGAATGGCTCTCAGCCGCTCTCGGCCGATCCCTGCGCCGATCGCTCCGTCGATCCCTGCGCCGCTCCCCCGGCCACGGGCGACGCCTCGAGCAGAGCCCGGACCTCATCGGCGCCGGTCTCCCGCAACTCCTCGCCGACCAGCAGCCACCGGGTGATGCCGATCGATTCCAGGAACGGCAGATCGTGGCTGGCGACCACGAGGGCGCCCTCAAAGGAGTCCAGCGCGCTCGTCAGCTGCCGCACACTCGCCATGTCGAGGTTGTTGGTCGGCTCGTCCAGGAGCAGCAGCTGCGGGGCCGGTGCGGCGAGCATGGTCGCCGCGAGGGCGGCCCGGAAGCGTTCGCCGCCCGAGAGGGTGCCCGCCGGCTGTTCCGCACGCGACCCCCTGAACAGGAACCGCGCGAGCTGGGAGCGGATCTGGTTGTCGGTGACCCCGGGCGCCCGGCGGGCCACGTTCTCCGCCACGCTCAGCTCGTCGTCCAGCACATCGAGCCGCTGGGGCAGGAACCGCAGCGGTACGCAGGCGCTGACCTCCCCGGACAGTGGGCTGAGCCGGCCGGTGAGGGTGCGCAGCAGCGTGGTCTTGCCCGCTCCGTTGCGCCCGACCAGCGCGACGCGTTCGGGCCCGTGCACCTGGAGGGTGGCCTCCCGCAGGGTGCCGAACCGGGGGCGCAGTCCGCTCAGGCTCAGCACGGTGCGTCCCGCGGGCACGGCGGTGTGCGGGAGGCTCACCCGGATCTCGGCGTCCTCGTGGACCGCGTCCCCGGCCTCCTCACGCCGTTCACGCGCCTGCTGGAGGCGATCTTCCTGAAGGTCCCGGAGCTTGCCCGCCGACTCCTGCGCGGAACGCTTGCGGGCACCGGCGACGATCTTCGGGGCCCGCCGCTCGGCGTCCAGCTTCCTGCTGTGCCGCTGACGGCGGGCCAGTTTGATGTGGGTCTCCTCGAGTTCGCGCTTTTGCCTGCGCACATCCGCCTCGGCGGCGCGCAGCATCCGCGCGGCTGCCTCCTGCTGGGTGGCCAGTGCCTCGCGGTAAGCGGACCAGCCGCCTCCGTACCAGGCCACCGACCCGGACCGCAGTTCGGCGATGCGGTCCACCCGCTCCAGCAGCTCACGGTCGTGGCTGACCAGGACCAGCACCCCGGAGCGCCAGGAGTCGACGGCGTCGTAGAGCCGGCGCCGGGCGAACAGGTCCAGGTTGTTGGTCGGTTCGTCGAGCAGCAGGACATCGGGGCGCTCCAGGAGCAGGGCGGCCAGGCGCAGCAGTACGGTCTCGCCGCCCGACAAGTGGCCTACGGTACGGTCCAGATCGACCTCGCCGAGCCCGAGCGAGCCCAGCGTCGCCAGGGCCCGCTCCTCGACGTCCCAGTCGTCGCCGATCGTCTCGAAGTGCGCCTCGTCGATGTCTCCCGCCTCGATGGCGCGCAACGCCGCGCGCCGCTCGGCGATGCCCAGGGCCTGGTCGACGCGGAGGGTGGTGTCGAGGGTGATGTTCTGCGGAAGGTAGGCGAGGCTGCCGCCGACGGTCACCGACCCCTGGGCGGGGCGCAGCAGGCCGGCGATCAGCCGCAGCAGGGTGGACTTGCCACTGCCATTGGTGCCGACGAGACCGATCCGGCCGCGTCCGACGCTGAGCGAGAGCCCGTCGAAGACCGTCGTGCCGTCCGGCCACCGGAAGGACACGGCGGAGCAGGTCACGGAGGCGCTGGGAGTGGTGGAAGGGGCCATGGTGTTCTCGCATTCGCAAGCGCTGTGGAAAAGGGGCTACGTATGCGAGCACCACGCGGCGACCAAGCCGGGAAGTCGGGTGCGGCCCTCCGGAGGGTGGGGGACGGCTCATGCACCGAGGTCGCATCCACGCGGGTCACGGGCGGCGGAAAGGCCGGCTACGGCGTGACGGGCTACGGCTTGATGCCGTACCGCGCGATGATCGCGGACCTCAGATGCGCAACGTCCACCTCTATCGGAGACAACAGGACACCGGGAGTGTACCGCAGCCGTGGCGCGATACGTCGTACGCGCGGCCGGGCGGAGGCCGGGTTGCCACCTTCCTGCCAACCTTCGCCGCCGCCCCGCTCCCGCGGCTGGCCGCCGTTACGATCACCGGCGTGACCTGGCGGCGGATACGCGGTGACGCGCGCTGCCCGTTTCGGATCGAAGGGCGTGAGAAGTGAACAGCCGCTTAAGAATCGCGACCGTGTCGGCCGTGTCCCTGGTGGCGCTCGTGGGGGGTACGACGGTGGCGACGGCCCAGGAGTCCGACCCGGCGCCGAAGTCCTGTGACGGTGTCCGGCTGACCGGCGAGCTTCCCGCTCCGGCGCCCGGCCAGGCCGTCTCGGGGCAGATCACCATCGGCGCGGACTGCCGGCCGGAGCCGGCGTCCGTCCGCGGCGGCCCGGCCCCGGCCCGTTCGGCCCGCGCCGCAGCAGGCCATCAGCTGCGCGGCTGGAACGAGATGTACGACTGCTGCAACATCCGGATGACCGGCCTGTACACCGCCTCCTCGTGGGACACGGCGGACGGCCGCATCCCGACGGCCAGCGGCACGGCCACTCAGGAGTGGAACCGCGAGCCGTGGGACGCCGGATGGTCGCTCGCCGGGCAGACCACGAAGGACGACTGCGTCACGGACTGCGCCGAGGTCAACTCCGAAGCGCACGCCGACTTCACGTACCAGGGGATCTTCGATCCGACCGGCGACTGGTACGCCAACACCCACCACTCCTACATCCAGTTGAAGGCCGACGGGACGGCCACCTGCCGCTTCGACGTGGAGCTGCGCCACACCTTCGTGGGGTGGAACTGGCGGTACGGCTGCGAGTGAGAGTGACCCGCACCGGCGATCCGGTGCGGGTCCTCCCGCGGGGCCTCGTACCCGGTCAGGCGCCCGGCCGGGCAGGGTACGAGGTCACACTTCCCCATCCGGCCCGAACCAGGCTCCCGCCACCGGTACGCCGGGGCCTCGTACCCGGTCAGGCGCCCGGCCGGGCGGGGTACGGGGCCACGCTTCCCCACCCGGCCCGAACCAGGCTCCCGCCACCGGTACGCGTTCCGTCACGGCGGCAAGGCAGCGCCCGGGGCCGGCAGCGCCCGGGGCCGGCCAACGGGCCGCCGGAGGCCGCGTCAGAGGATCTCGAGGGGCCCCGGCCCGGTGGGCGGGGGGAAGGCGCGGTCCAGGGCGTCCAGGTCCCCCGTGGTCAGCTCGAGGTCCAGCGCGGCGTGGTTCTCCTCGACGTGCTCGACCCGTCCGGCCTTGGGGATCGCCGGCACCGCTTTCCTGAGCACCCATGCCAGCGCCACCTGCGCGGGCGTCGCGCCATGGGCCCGCGCGACCTCCCGCAGCGCGGCGGAGCGCAGCAGACGTCCCTGCTCCACGGGCGAATAGGCCATCAGGGGAATGTCGCGCCGGTAGCACCACGGCAGCAGGTCGTACTCGACACCGCGCCGGCTGGGGTTGTAGAGCACCTGGTTGACGGCGACCCGGTCACCACCGGGGACGGAGAGCAGATCCGTCATGTCGGAGACGTCGAAGTTGCTCACCCCCCAGTGGCGGATCCTGCCGCTGTCGGCCAGTTCGGCGAACCCTTGAAGGGTCTCCTCCAGCGGGATCCGCCCCCGCCAGTGCAGCAGGTACAGATCCAGCCGGTCCGTGCCGAGCCGCCGCAGACTGGCCTCGCAGGCCGCGATGGTGCCGGCCCGGTCGGCGTGGCCCGGGAGCACCTTGCTGACCAGGAAGACCTCGTCGCGGCGGCCGGCGATCGCCTCTCCCACCAGTTCCTCGGAGGCGCCGCTGCCGTACATCTCCGCCGTGTCCACGAGTGTCATCCCGAGGTCGAGTCCACGCCGCAGCGCGGCGATCTCGTCGGCGCGGCGCCGGGGGTCGTCCCCCAGGTGCCAGGTGCCCTGACCGAGCAGCGGGATCCGCTCCCCCGAGGGCAGCGGGACGGTGTCCAGTGCGGTTGTCGGCATGCCCGCCTCCCTGATTCTCCGGCTGCCTCCAACGGTAGGCGACGCCGCACCGGTCCGGCGTCCGCGCCGCGTGAACACCCCGACCGGGCCGCCTGAACACAGCTCGCGCGGACACGGCGGCCGGGCGCCTGAACACAGCCCGCGCGGACACGACGGCCGGGCGCCGGCCGAGGACGTGCTCGTGCGGTCACCCGACCATCGCCGCCTCCCACCTGGGGGCGGCCCAAGCCGTGGAAGGCCGCCAAGGGGCCACTTCGGGGTGGCCCCGAGGCGCCTTTCCGCACTGTTCCGCCCGGATACCGGAGGCGTCAGCGGGTCAGCGGGCGTCCAGCCCGAAGAAGGTGATGGCCCGTGCGGCCATACCGGAGGCCGGGAGGGAGTGTCCCGTGCCCTGGACGCTGATGGCCTCGACGGGGGCCTGGTCGCCCGTGGCGCCGTAGCGGGTGCGGGTCCAGGTGGGCTGCGGACGGTCGGTGCGGGCAGGGGTCTGGCTCACGCCGAGGACGTTGGTCCACTGCTTGATCTCCTCACCGAAGTTCGGATAGCGCAGGGTGGCGTCCTCGGTGCCGTGCCACAGCTGCATCCTCGGCCGGGCGCCCTGGTATCCGGGGTAGGCGCCGCGCACCAGATCGCCCCACGCCTGCGGTGTCCGGATGATGGTGCCGTTCGCGCAGGCGCTGTTCCAGCCGGACCCGTCGGTGGTGGCGAAACAGCCGAAGGGCACGCCCATGAACGCCGCGCCCGCCGCGAACACGTCCGGGTAGTCGCCCAGCAGGACGTTGGTCATCATGCCGCCGGACGAGGCGCCGGTGACGTACACCCGGTTGGGGTCGGCGTTGTGGCGCTGCTGGGCGTAGCGGACCATCGAGACGATGCCGACCGGGTCGCTGCCGCCGTCGTGGCGCAGCGCCTGGGGCGAGGAGACGTCGAAGCAGGCGCCGCTCCGGGTGGCGGAGGGATAGATGACGATGAAGCCGTAACGGTCGGCCAGGGAGGCGAACTCGGTACCGGAGTGGAACGCGGGGCCCGAGCCCGTGCAGTAGTGCACCGCCACCAGGACGGCGGGCCGTGCCACGACGCTGTCCGGCACGTACTCGTACATGCGCAGGTTGCTCGGGTTGTTCCCGAAGCCCGTGATCTCGGTGAGCGAGGCGGCCGCGGCGGGTGGCGGGGCCAGCAGGAACAGCGAGGCGAGCAGCGGCAGTACGCCGCCCCACAAGGCCGCGGCCATCGCTCGCGGTGTCCTTCGGCGGGGGCCGGGCGCGGTCCGTCGGCGGGGCCGGGCGGGCGGGTGGCGGTCCCGTCGGACGCGGGGGTGCGGTTCATCGGCTGTTCCTTCCGTGGACTGTGACGGTGGGGTGCCGCGGCTCAAGCCGCCCGAGCGGCCGGTCCGGCGCCGTGCGGGGCGGACCCGGCGGTGGCGGACGAGGGCTCGCCGATGCTGCCCGGCACCGACAGCAGCGCCCTCCACCAGACGTTGGCCATCTTGTCGTAGCCACCGGCGTTGGGATGCACTCCGTCGGCCAGATCCGCCGTCGTCAATGCGTTGTACATGTCAACCAGATGGACGCGCTTGCCCGCGTCGGCCTTGCTCCGCACGATGCCCGGGATCGCCGCGTTGTAGGCCCGCACGGTGGAGTCCAGGAAGCCCAGCGGGGTGATGGTGGCGACGAACAGCTCCGCGTTCGGCGCCTGGGCGGTGATGTGGTCGATCAGGCTGGAGAGCCTGGCCGGTGCCCCAGCAGGATCGCTGCCGTAGATGTCGTTGGTGCCGATGTGCAGCAGGATGGTGTGCGGGTTCTGCGTACGCAGCCAGTTGCCGACGTTGGCGTCGATCTGCTGGATCGTCCACCCGGAGTGTCCCTCGTGGTCGTGGTCGCCGAGGCCCGCCGGGCCGTTGAAGAGCGAGCCGACGAGGTCGACCCGGTAACCGGCGGCGGTGAACTTCTGCCACAGCCCGACGCGGTAGCCGCCCGGGACGTTGAACCCGTCGGTGATCGAGTCGCCCAGCGGCATGACCTTCACCCCGCCGTTGGACTCGGCGCGGGCCGGGCCGGCGCCGAGCGGGACGAGGACGGCGAGGAACGCGAACAGGGCGACGAGGGCGGCGAGCGGATGTCTGGTGCGTGCCATGGGCTTTCCTTTCGGCGGTCCGTGAGGTTCAGGGCGGGGCGGGTGCGGGCGCCCTGGTGCCGTGGTGCCGTGGTGCCGTGGAACACATGAGCCATCTGAGCGGTCATGGGAGCGCTCCCATATTGGGTGTAGGGCAGCGCCCCATCACCGTCAAGCCCTCTGGGGGGACGGAGAATCGGCGATCCGCCGGAGGAAACACACCCGGTGCTGCCCGGGTCCGTCGTAGTCGCTGTGCACGGAAAGGCCGTCGACCTCGCGATCACCCGTTTCGACAGTGAACCCCATGGCCCGGTGGAAGGCCACGGATCCGGTGTTCCCGGGCGAGGTGATGGCGCGCACCTCGCGGCGGCCCGCCTCGGCGGCGCGCCGCAGGAACGCCGTGTAGAGCTCGCGGCCCACGCCCCGTCCGCGCAGTGCAGGATCGACCCCGACGAAGTGGATGTACGCCTCGTCGTCGTTGTCCGCGGCGTGGAAGCCCACGAGGAACGCCCTGATCCGGCCCGTGTCCTCCAGCACCAGGCTGGTGCCGGAGAAGAACTGCAGAAACAGCCTGGGCAACAGCAGGGACAGCTCGCGCGCCTGCTCGGGGGTGCGCGAGTCGCCCCACCACGTCCGCACGCATTCCACGATCGTCCCGTGGTCACCGATGTGGGCCCGGCGCATCGTCATCTCGGTCATGGCGCACCATCGTCGCAGGGGGCGCCGTCCGCGGCGAGACCGGAGTGGAGGGCGAGGACGACGGCGAGGACTGCACGACGGCGACGACGACGGCGAGGACGGCGAGGACGGCGAGCCGGATGCGGTTGTCACGGCCGATCTCGTTCGGGAGCGGAGTCCTCGGTGGCCGTGGACCGCGACGCCACGGCGGGCCGCAAGCCGGTGCGGCCCCCGCCCCGCTGACCTGGTGTCAGCGGAACCCCGGGCCGGGGCCGGTTCAGTCCGCCGCGGACAGCGCCGTCAGCAGCGCGTCCGTGGCATCCCCGGCGTCGCCGTGCGCGGGTGTGCCGAGGAACTCGCGGCGGCGCCGCGCGGCCAGGGCGCGGCCCGAGGTCAGGCACCATCGCCACCACCGGTCGAGTTCGGCAGGGTGGAGCTGTGCGGCGCCGAGCGTGGCGGGCCAGTCGAGGACCCGCGCCTGGGCGCTCAGCTTCGCCCCGCCGTCGACGGGGTCGACCGCCAGGGCCGGAACCCCCGAGCGCAGGGCCGTGACCAGGCCGTGCAGCCGGTCGGTGACCACGAGGTCGAGCCGCCGCACCACGGACTCGAACTGTTCCGGGGTGGCGCACAGGCGCCAGTCGCGGGTGTCCAGACGGGTGGTCAGCTCCAGCCGCGCACAGTCCTTGGCCGCCAGCCAGCCGGTCAGCGCCCGCGCCACCTCGTCATGGCGCCGCGCCCGCCCGTACTCGCCCTGCCCATGGGTGAGGACCACCCCCACGACCGGTGTGGCGGGGGGGCGGGGGCCCCGGCGGCGAGGTCCCGCACGGGGGACACGCCGCCGGGGGCGTCGCGTGCGAGGACGTGGTGGAAACCGCGGACCGCCGGAGACGAGGCGTCGATCACGGAGGTGCCGACGGCGATACGGACACAGCGCCGGAACCGGGCGTGCAATTCCTCGACCTGGGGGCCGTGCAGGGGGCCGCACAGGAACACCAGATGGGAGTAGGAGTCCTCGGCCACGTCGGACAGATGCGGGCCACCGGCCCGGTAACCCGGGCTCCAGACCACGTCGTACGGGATTCCGGCGTGGTCCAGAACGGAGCGCACCCGGTGCAGGGCGAGCACATCGCCCGCGGTGGCCTCGCCGTCGAGGAAGCTGAACCAGCCGGTGAGCAGAACCTTCCGTGCGCTCCTCGCCATACCCACCCTTTCTTCCCACCGGAACCGGATGCGAACGGCAGCCTCCCATCATCACCGCGCCGGGTGGACGGCGCGGTGGCGACAGGCCGGGCGGACTCGACACCACCGGGCAGGCTCGACGCCACCGGGTCGGCGACAAGACTCCGGGGCAGAGCCAATCGCCGGGGGCGGACAGGACCGTCCGGGGCGGGCCGAATCGCCGGGTGGACGGCGCGGTGGCACCGGGCGGACTCGACGCCACCGGGCAGGCTCAAGGCCACCGGGTCGGCGACAAGGCTCCGGAGCGGACCGGGCCGCCCGGGGCAGACCGAATCGTTGGGGAGCGGACCGGACCGCCCGAGGCGGGCCGAATCGCCCGGAGTGGACCCAACGCCGGGGACGGATCCAATCGCCCAGGGCGGGCCGAATCGCAGGGGCGGGCCGGGGTCCCCGTGTCGTTGGGGACGGGGCGGTCGGTGAGGCGCACGGCGGGCGCGGCGGGCCCGGCGGGCTCACGCCCCTTCCGCCCCCGTGGTCACGGCCTCCGGCCCCCGTCGGCGGCGGGAAGTCGCTCCTCGGCCCGCTCCCCGTTCTCCTTGAGCGCGAGCAGGCTGATCAGGTCGTAGGCGACGTGGGAGGCGGCGACCGAGGTGATCTCGGCGTGGTCGTAGGCGGGCGCCACCTCCACCACGTCCGCGCCGACCAAGCGGCATCCCGCGAGCCCGCGCAGGATCTCCAGCAGCTCCCGGGAGGTCAGACCGCCCGCCTCCGGGGTGCCGGTGCCGGGGGCGTGGGCCGGGTCGAGGCAGTCGATGTCGATGGAGATGTACAGCGGCCGGTCGCCGATGCGCTGGCGCAGCTGGTCGGCCACCTCGTCGGCGCCGCGCCGGTAGACGTCGGCGGAGGTGACGATGCCGAAGCCCAGCTTCTGGTCCTCGGTGAGGTCCTGCTTGCCGTACAGCGGGCCGCGGGTGCCGACGTGCGAGAGGGCGGAGGTGTCGAGGATGCCCTCCTCCACGGCCCGGCGGAACGGGGTGCCGTGGGTGTGCTCGGCGCCGAAGTAGGTGTCCCAGGTGTCCAGGTGGGCGTCGAAGTGGAGCACCGCGACCGGGCCGTGCCGCCGCGCGGCGGCGCGCAGCAGCGGAAGCGCCACGGTGTGGTCGCCGCCGATGGTGACCAGGCGCGTGCCGTCGGCCTGCAGGCTGCCCGCGGCGTGCTGGATGGTCTCGATGGCCTCGCCGATGTCGAAGGGGTTGACGGCGATGTCACCGGCATCGGCCACCTGCTGGGTGGCGAACGGCGACACGTCGAGCCCCGGGTGGTAGGGGCGGAGCAGCCGGCTGGCCTCGCGGACCGCGGCGGGCCCGAAGCGGGCGCCGGGGCGGTAGGAGACACCGGCGTCGAACGGGACACCCACCACGGCCACGTCGGCGCGGGCCACTTCGTCGAGGCGGGGCAGCCGGGCGAAGGTGGCGGGCCCGGCGAAGCGCGGGACCCGGGAGGAGTCGACGGGCCCTCGGGGTTCGGTCATGGTGCTGGCAGTCCCTTCTCCTGTGCGCCGGTGGGGTCCGGTCCGGCGAGTGTGCACAGCGGGCGAAGTGCGGGACAATCGTTGTCGACCCAAAGAGTTAGCCTTCGTTTGTGGTGACCAACAAAGCCCAGGGCGTGACCGTGGGCGATCTGCTGTCGTACCCGGCCCTTCAGCTCCGGCTGCTCGCGGGCGGGGACGGTCTGCACCGTTCGGTGTCCTGGGCCCATGTCAGCGAGCTGGACGACCCCACGCCCTGGCTGCTCGGCTCCGAGATGATCATGACCACGGGGATAGCGGTGCCCCGCTCGGCCGCCGGCCAGCGCGGCTATCTGGAGCGGCTCGACGACGCCGGGGTCGCCGCCCTCGCCGTCTCCGCCCAGCTGCGCATGCCCCCGCTGCGCCGGGCGTTCTTCGACGCCGCCGAGGAGCGGGGCATGCCGGTCCTGGAGATTCCGCTGGCCGTGCCGTTCATGGCGGTGGCGCAGGAGGTGGCCGCCGCCATCCAGGAGGACGCCCGCCACCGGCTCGGCGCCCAGCTCCAGGTGTTCGGCGCGCTGCGCTGGCTGACCTCGGAGAACCTGGACACGGCGACGCTGTTCAGCCGACTGGAGAAGCTGTCCGGATACGACATCTACCTGTGCACCACCCAGGGCCGGCCGCTGCTGCCCGGGGTGCCCGTGCCCGACCCGTCCGTCATCCCCGGATCGGCGGACGCGCCGCCGACCATCCCGGGCGGCTTCGCCCTCCCGGTGCCCTCCCCCGGTGGCACGGCGGGGTTCGTCATCGCCTTCGAACGGGAGGGCGCCCGCCCGGCGGGGCTCGCCGTGGTGCAGCACATCGCCACGGTGGCCGCCCTCCAGCTCGCCATGGTCCGCACCGAACGGGAGACGCTGCGCCGCGAGGGCGCGGAGATCCTCGCCGAGCTGTTGCAGGGCGCACTCGACCCGGCCGTGGCCCGGCGCCATCTGCTGCGCCACTCCATCGAGGGCGAGACCGTGCTGGCGGTGGTCAGGGGGGTCACCGAGGACGCCGTGCTGCGGGTGCTGGAGGATCGGCCGTATCTGCTGCTCAACCGCGGCGAGGACCGCTATCTGCTCGGCTCGCCCGGCCTCGGTGAGGCGATCGAGTCCCTGCCCGGGGTGGCCGCCGGGATGAGCCGCCCGTTCCGCCCCGGCGCCCCGCTGCGGATCGCCCAGCGCGAGGCGCTGTGGGCGGCCTCCCACGCCGTCGCCTCCGGCCGCGCCCTCGTACGGTACGGCGACGACGTCACCGGCCGCTGGCTGCCGGACGACCCGGCCGCGCTCACCGACCTGGTCGAGCACGTACTGGGCCAGGCGCTGCGCTACGACGCCGGTCACGGCACACGGCTGCTGCCGTCGGTGCGCACCTGGATGGAGCGCGACCGCCGTACCGACGAGGCCGCGGCGGCGCTCCATGTGCATCCCAACACGCTCGCCTACCGGCTGCGCCGCTTCCACGAGCTCACCGGCCGCGATCTGTCCACCACGGGCGCGTTCGCCGAGGTCTGGCTGGCGATCCGGGCCGCGGGCCGGCTCGGTCTGCTCGACTGAGGGCGGGTCTCCCGCCGTGGTGGCGGCCCGGTGGACGGCCGGTTCCCGCCGTGGTGGCGGCCCGGTGGGCGGCCGGGCCGCTGCCCCGCGGCTCGTCTCACCGCGCCGGACGGCGGCCCCAGCAGGTGATGAGCGGGGCGGTGGTGACGTCCATCCCGTTGTCGCGCAGTTGGTCCAGATGGCGCTCGATCTCCGCGTCGGTGGCCAGTCCGTCCGCCACCAATCGGCCGCGCAGCTGGCGCACCGTGGCCGCCTCCAGTTCCCGGTTGGCCGGGGAGGTCAGCGGGAAGAAGCCTTCGGCGCGTACGTCGCGCAGTCCGGCGCCGCGCAGCAGGGCGGGCAGGGTGCGGCCGAAGGCGAGGTCCACCCCGCGCCCGGCGAGCAGGGTCCGGAACCCGCGGCGGATCCGGTTGGCCAGCTCCTCGGCCGGGCCGCGCTCATCGGGGCAGGCGAGCGGCTGGAGCGCCGGGTCGGCGTCCTCCACCACCAGCAGACCGCCCGGCGCCACCGCCCCGGCCATCCGCCGCAGCGCCTCGGCCCGGTCGGGCAGGTGCACCAGCACCAGCCGGGCGTGGACGAGGTCGAATCCGCCGCCCGGCGGCTCGTCGCGGGCCACGTCGTGACGCCGCACCTCGACCGGGCCGGCGGCCGGGCCGGACAGGTCGGACAGGTCGGACAGCCAGGAGGTGTCGATATCGGTCACCAGTACCCGCCCGGTGGGCCCGACCCGCTCCGCGAGGGCGGTGGGCACCGAGGGCCCGCCCGCTCCCACCTCCCAGCAGCGCCATCCGGCGGCAAGGCCGAGCCGGTCGAGGTGGTCGAGAGTCCAGGGGTCGAACAGCTCGGCCAGCGCGTCGAAGCGCCGGCCGGCCTCGCGTTGCCGGTTGTCCAGCAGATAGCCGGTTTCGGAGATCATGCGCCCATCCTGCCGCGCCGGCCGCCGTCGGCGCGGCAAGGCCCGTGCCCGCGGCAGGGCGGTGTGCCGTGGGGCTCATCGGCACGGTGATCTCCAGGGGCCCGGTGTGGTGGGCGACCGCACCGGCCCGTCGCACACGCGGACGGAGCGGCCCGGTCCACCGACGCCGCACAGCCGGGCGGGGATATCGGCGATATCGGCGTGAGCGGTGTCCGTGGAGCCCGGCAGCTGTGCGGCGAGCGGGCCGAGGACGTCCATGGGCTCGGTCCACCGGCTCACCGACTCACCGGCCTCCGGCCAGGGAAGCGCTCGGGGACCAGGTTCAGCGGAGCGAAGCGCCCAGGGACCACGCCCGGCAGACCGAAGCACCCAGCGCCCCCCTTCGGCAGACCGAAGCACTCACGGACCGCACTCGACACACCGAAGCACTCGGGGGCACCGGCTGCGGGCCGAAGCACCCAGCGACCACACCCAGCACACCGAAGCACCCAGCCACCACACCCGGCACACCGAAGCACCCAGCCACCACACCCAGCACACGAAGACCCACCATCACGCCCAGCAGACCGAAGCACTCACGGACCACACCGGCACACCGAAGCACTCGGGGGCACCGGCTGCGGACCGAAGCACCCAGGGACCGCACTCGGGGCACCGGCTAGGGATTGGTCCAGGCTTCGGGGTCCTCGGCGAGGCCCAGGACGTCGCCGGGCAGCTTGGCCGCGGCCACCTCCGCGAGGGTCACCTCGCCGAGGATCTTGCGCACATTGGCCCGCACCGCGATCCACAGCGGCAGCAGCGACTCCGCCGGTCCGTGGTAGGACAGCTCGGGCGGGCGCACTCCGCGCACCGACACCAGGGGGCCGTCGACCACCCGGATCACCTCGGCGATGCTGATGGTGTCCGCGGGGCGGGCCAGCCGGTAGCCGCCCTTGCCACCGCGCTGGCTGACCACCAGCCCGCCGCGGCGCAGATCGCCCAGGATCCCTTCGAGGAACTTGTGCGGGATGCCCTGCGCGCCGGCGATCGCCTCGGCCTTGACGGAGGTGTCCTCCCCCGCCGCGGCCAGTTCCAATGCCGCCCGCACCGCATAGTCCGCCTTCGCCGAGATCCGCATGCGGAGATTATCCGCCACCGGCGCGCCGGTGGTGTCAGAAGGGCAGAGTGAAGGGGGGATGTTCGCCGTTGAGGAAGTAGTCCCCGACCTCGTGGAGGCGGTGGGCGACGGGGTCGTAGAGCGTGTGGGTGCGCGCGTTGCGCCAGAAGCGGTCGAATCCGTAGGCGGAGGAGGCGGAGCGCGCGCCGATGACGTCCAGAGCGCGGGCGGTGGCATCGTGGGCGGCCCGGGAGGCGGCGGCCTCGGCCGCGGCGGCCAGCACGGTGATCTCGGCGCATTCGTCGTCGGTGAGGTCCTCGCCGCGGGCGAGCCCGCCGTCCAGGGCCTCCAGTGCCTGATCGGCGAGGGCGGCGGCGGAGAAGGTGGCGACGGTGAGTTCCCCGTAGGTGGTCAGCGCGTACGGATCGCGCGGGGAGGTCTGCGGCCAGGGCGCGTGCACGGCCCTGGTGTACTCGCGGGCCTCGGCGAGCACCCCCTGCGCGATCCCGAGACAGATCTGCGCCGAGACCAGACGTCCGGTCGGCGCGGCCAGGCCGCTGAAGGGCGACAGGGTGTCCTCGTCCCAGGAGAGCGGTCCGAGCACCGCGTCGTCCCCGACCGGCACCGCGTCGAACTCCACGCTGCCACCGGCCGCCAGCCGCTGGCCGAAGGTGTCTCCGTCGTCGCCGCCGCACACCACACCGGGGTGGGTGGCGTCCACGAGCACGGCCAGCGGTTCGCCGGTGTCGGCGTGGATGGCGCGGACGGCCAGCCGGTCGGCGACCAGAACCCCGGTGGCGTACCCCTGGCGCCCGTTCACCACATGGCCGTCCTTGCCCGGGGTGAGCGTCAGCCGCGGCTCGCGGGGGGCCAGTCCGCCGCCCCAGCACCACTGCCCCGCCGCGGACTCCCGCTCCAGCCGGGCGGCGAGATCGGGTCCGCCGAAGAAGCGTGCGCTGAAGCACAGCAGGTAGTGACAGCCGAGCACCTGGCCGATCGCGCCATCGGCCGCGGCGATCTTCCGCACGACGGCGCAGGCCGTGGGCCAGTCCGCGCCCCCGCCCCCGTGCTCGACGGGGATCAGCAGCGTCAGCAGCCCCGCCTCACGGAGCCGGGCGACCTCGTCGTACGGCGTCTTGCCGGCCTGGTCGCGGATGACCGCGTCCGTGGCGAGGTCGTCCGCCGCCTCACCGGCGATCTGCAGCCACCTCGCACGATCGAGCGCCTCGGCCGTCGCATCCACCACCGTCACGCCCGCACCCCTTCATCCGACCCATCCGACCCGTCCGGTCCCGTACTCAGCATTCCCTATGATTCCCGTAGGAAAAATAGGGAATTCGGCCGCGGACGTCCAGCCGTACCGCCGGGCGAGCGCCCCGCTCGCACCGCGGCCACCCCACGCTCCGAGACGTACGGATGATGTCCGGCATATGCCAGTGCTACGTTTGTCCGAGAATGCCCTGCACCATGAGGTGAGGTCTTGGGATGGAGCAGCGGCGCGGAACGGACACGGCGGAACGCTCCCGCTCATGGGGCGATGAACGGCTCTCCCTGCTCTCCGCGGTAGGTGCCGCGCTCACCGACCGCGAGGTGATGCGGCACGCCCTGGACCAGGCGGTCTCCGAGCTGGGCGGGATCGCGGGCCTTGTGCACTGGTCCTGCGGCCCGGCCGGCAGCCGCCAGCTGCGCCTGGTCCTGGCCAGCGGGCTGCCGCTGCCCGTCCTGCGGGCGTGGGAGGAGATCCGCCAGGACGTGGCCCCGCTGGCCCCCGCCCGCGCCGTACGGGACGGCCGCTTCGTCTGGATTCCGGCCGCCGCCACCGAGGCCCTCGCCGGGCCCCGGGAGGACGGCCGCCCCTCCTCCGGGATCCTCCCGGCGGCGACCACGGTGGCATCGGTTCCGCTGATCGGACCGGACGGGCCGGTGGGCGCGCTGTCCGTCCTCACCGGTCCGTGGGAGCCGACCGGGGAGCAGACCGCCTTCCTCCAGGCGGTGGGACACTGGGCGGAACGCCGCCTCGCCCGCTCGGCGGCCGGGCCGGGCGAGGGCGACGAGCCCCCGTGGTGGCAGCAGCGGCCGGGCGGTCCGGTGCTCCGGCAGTCCCTGGAGGCGGCCAAGGCCGGCTCCTGGGAATGGGGCGTGCGCACCGGTGAGATGCGCTGGGACCGGGCGGGGCTGACCCTGCTCGGCATCCCCGACAGCTATGAGCGGCGGATCGAGAGCTGGATCGACCTGATCCACCCCGAGGACGTGCCGCGGGTGATGGCCGCCACCGAGAAGTCGCTGCGTGAACGGAGCGACTACGAGGCCGAGTACCGGGTGCGCCGCCCCGACGGCACCACCGGGTGGGTGCAGAGCCGCGCCCATCTCGAACTCGACGAGCACGGCGAGCCCGTCCGCATGGTCGGGAAGGTCTGGGACACCACCGAGAGCCGGATGGCCCGGGAGTCGGTGGGGCAGGCGCTGCGGTACATGAGCGACGCGTTCTTCGCGGTGAACCGGGAGTGGCGGATCACCTTCCTCAACGTCGAGGCGGAGCGCCTGATCGGCCCGGCCGGACAGGTGCTCGGCCGACCGCTGTGGGAGGGCCCCGCGGGCGACGTTCCGGAGCTGGAGGAACGCTGCCGCCGCGCCGCGGCCGGCGGCAGACCGGCCGGTTTCGACATCCGCTGGCCCACCGACGGCCGCTGGTACCACATACGGCTGGTCTCGGTGCCGGACGGGCTGACGGCCTATCTCACCGATGTCACCGACCGACGCACCCGGGCCGCGCGGCGCGCGGAGGCCGAGCGCGCCGGCGCCGAACAGGCCGCCCGGATCAGCGAGCTGAGCAACGCGCTGGCCGACGCGGTGACCACCAGGGACGTCGTCGACGTCGTGGCCGCGCACATCCTGCCGCCGTTCGGCGCCTCGGGTCTGCTGATGCTGTCCCTGGAGGGCGGCCGGCTGAACGTGGTGGGGTCCGTGGGGTACCCCCTGCCCTTCCTCCGCCGGATCGACGGGGTTCCGGCGTTCGAGGGCTACCGTCTGCTCAACGAGGTGCTCGGCGCGCGCCGGCCGTACTTCATCCCCTCGGCCGAGGAGTACGAGCGGCTGTTCCCCGACCTGGCCGGCAATCCCGCCATCGCCCACAAGAACGCCTGGGCCGTGCTTCCGCTGACCGCCTCGGGCAACGCCATCGGCACCTGCTCCATCTCCTTCGACGAGCCCCGCCGCTTCTCCGCCGACGAGCGCACCCTGCTCACCGCCCTCAGCGGCATGGTCGCCCAGGCGCTGGCCCGGGCCCGGCTCTACGACACCGAGCACGCCCGCGCCCAGGCCCTCCAGCGCGGACTGCTGCCCCGGGCGCTGCCCACCCCGGCCGCCGTCACCTCCACCGTCCGCTACCTGCCCGCCAGCAGTGGTACGGACATCGGCGGCGACTGGTACGACGTCATTCCGCTGTCCGCGGAGCGGGTGGCCCTCGTCATCGGCGATGTGATGGGGCACGGCCTGGCCGAGGCCGCCACCATGGGGCGGCTGCGCACCGCCGTGCACACGCTCGCCAACCTCGAGCTGCCGCCCGACGAGGTCCTGGCCCATCTGAACGAGGTCGTCAGCGATCTGGGCGACGACTCCTACGCGACCTGTCTGTACGCGGTGTACGACCCCGTCTCGGGGGTCTGCTCCCTCGCCCGCGCCGGTCATCCCCCGCCCCTGGTGGTGCGCCCCGACGGAGGTGTGGAGTGCCCGGACTCGGTGCCCGATCCGCCGCTGGGCGCCACCGAGCCCCCGTTCACCACCGTCGACCTCCGGTTGCCCGACGGCAGTCTGCTGGTGCTGTACACCGACGGTCTGGTGGAGTCCGCCACCCGTGACATCGACACCGGCATCGCCGAGTGCGCCCAGGTCCTCACCAGCGAGCGCGGCCGGCTGCTCACCAGCCCTCCACCGCGCCCGCACCCGGACCGCCCGGAACAGGACGGGCCGGAGCAGGACGGGCCGGACCGGGCGGACCACGAGCGGCTCGACCGGCTGTGCGACCTGCTGGTCGGGGCCATGCTGCCCGCCCAGCAGCTGACCGCCGACGACACCGCCCTGCTGATCGCCCGGCTGCACGGGCTGGCGCCCGGGAACATCGCCGGATGGCCGCTGCCGGAGGGCCCGGTGGCCGCCGGTCTGGCCCGCGCCCACGTCCGCGAACAGCTCACGGCGTGGGGGCTCCAGGAACTCGTCGCCACCACCGAGCTGCTGGCCGGCGAACTCGTCGCCAACGTCGTCCGGCACGCCAGGGGGCCGACCCGGCTCCGGCTGATCCGCAGCAGATCGCTGCTCTGCGAGGTCTCGGACGCCAGCCCCACCACGCCCCGGATCCGCCGGGCCGCCGAGACGGACGAGGGAGGGCGGGGGCTGCAACTGGTCTCCGCGCTCTCCCAGCGCTGGGGGACCCGCTACACCGCCGAGGGCAAGTGCATCTGGACGGAACAGCCCATCCCCCGGACCGGCACACCCTCATGAGGACCGTTTCGGCCCCACGGCCTGTGCGGCGGCCGGGGTGCCGTGCGCGCCGTTCACCCCGATGCTCTTCATGGG
>NZ_BBOX01000133.1 GCF_001553455.1 Streptomyces hygroscopicus subsp. hygroscopicus | reverse complement strand
CTTCATGGGCGAGGAGTTGGGGCGCCCGCACCCCCTTGGCAGGGGGCCACCACCCCGGCGCCGGCCGGCGGCGGCCCCCGTGCGGTGTGCCGGAGACAACCGCGTGGCGACGAACGGACGGTGGACGGGGCCGGACTGGGCATCACGGCCGGTCGGCTGGCCGTGACCGGTTCGGCACCGCTCCACGCCGGTCTGCGCCGCCGCCCCGGCGCTGACCCCGTGGCGGCCCGCCGTGCGCACGGGCGTGGCGCGCCGGCACCACGGGCGGCGGGCCCGGCGATCCGGGGGAGGCCCGGACGCGGACCGGGCGCGGACCGGGGAGAGGGACCGGGCGCGGACCGGGGGGAGGCATCGGCCGGGCACGCGCCCGCCGGCGCCGACGGGTGACGCGCGAGGAACGGGCGCGTCAGGCGAAGGCGGGCTGCCCGCCCCCGGCCTCCAGGATCGCGCCGGTGACACAGCTCGCCCGTGAGGAGACGAGGAAAACCACCGCTTCGGCGATCTCCCCGGGTTCCGCGGGCCTGCCCAGGACCGTGCCGCGCGCCACGGCCTGGAGGGCCGCCTCCCCCATCTCGGAGGTGCCGCGGGTACGGACCGGGCCCGAACGGACGGCGTTCACCCGGACTCCCCGGCCGCCGAACTCATCGGCCCACACCCGGGTCAGCAGCTCCAGCGCGGCCTTCGAGGCGCCGTACGCCCCGGCGTCCCGGGCGGGGACCCCGGCGGCGATGGTGCTGAGGTTGACGATGGCCCCGCGGCCCCGGGCGGCCATGCCCGGGGCGAGCCGTCCGACCAGCAGGAGCGGTGCGCGGGTGTTGATGGCCATATGGACGTCGAACATCTCGGGTGTGGTGCCAGCGGTGTCCGCGAACCGGTAGACACCGGCGTTGTTGACCAGGACATCCACCTCCCCCGCCTCGGCGGCCAGCCGCCGCACATCGTCCGCCTCGGCCAGATCCGCCGCCACGAACCTGGCCGTGGTGCCCGCCGCCGACACCTCCTCGACCACCTCCGCGCCCCGCCGCGCGTCCCGGCCGTGCACGACGACCTCGGCCCCCAGCGCCGCCAGGCGCAGGGCCACGGCGCGGCCGATCCCCGCGGTGGCACCCGTGACCAGGGCCGTGGCTCCGGACAGCTCACCCCTCATGCGGAACACTCCTCACCGTGTGCCGGATACCGGTCCCTACCGCGCGCACCGGATGCTTACCGCACCCGCCCCCGCCGGGCCGGACGGCTCGCCGCCTCGGGGCCGAACGGACACGGGCGAACCATTCCGTGGCGCACCGGCCGGGAAATGTGGCGCACCGGCCGGGGAGTTCCGTGGCGCACGCCGCGGAGAGCGGCTAGCTCGTCGGATCCCGCGCTGCCGCACCAGGCGCCGGTACGTGCCGTGGTCGTAGCAGCGGTCGGCGAGGAGCATGTCCGGCCGACGTCCGGGGCGGCCGACCTAACTGCGAACTATGCTGTTCGCTGATGGCCGGGGTTGCGCAGCAGGCAGTGTTCTGGACCGACGATTCGCCGGTCTGCGAGCCCATGGCGCACGGTGAGGACATCGCCGCGCACTTCCATGACTACGGCCAGCTGCGGTACGCCGCCTCTGGGGCGCTCGTCACGACGACCGAGGTCGGCACCTGGGTGGCGCCGGCGAACCGCATCACGTGGGTGCCGCCCTTCTATGTCCACAGCAGTCGCTCCTACGGCGAGACCGATGTCCGCGTGCTCCCGGTTCCGGCAGCGCTGTCCGAAGAACTGCCGCCCGAGCCGTCGGTCTTCGTGGCCAGTGCGCTGCTGCGCGAGGCATACCTGGCCATGAGCGGCGAGCACGAGACTGCCGCCAGTGAGCGTGGCCGTCTGCTGCTCGCAGTGATCGGCGCGGAGCTGATCCGCGCCCCGCAGGAGGCACTACGGCTGCCGGAGCCGAGCGATCCTCGCCTTAAGGCCGTCACCGACCTGCTGCACGCCGACCCGGCCATTTCGGCGACGCTGGCGGAGCTGGGGCACCGAACCGGCTCGAGCGAACGGACCCTCAGTCGGCTGTTCAGCAGCGAACTGTCGATGAGCTTCCATCAATGGCGCACGCTGCTGCGGATTCAGCGAGCGCTGCTCGAACTCTGTGAAGGTACCTCGGTCACCGAGACGGCGATCCGACTCGGCTGGGCGAACCCCGGCAGCTTCATCAAGGCCTTCACCGATCTCGTCGGCCAGACGCCCGGTCGTTACCGCTCCACAGCGGGTGCAGTTCACGGCTGAGCACTGCCTTTGCCGGCCTGGCGGGTTATCCGAAATTCTGGGCGGAACATCGGTGGCACGCCCGCCCGCTCGGCGGCCACGCTTTGAGGCATGTCTCATCACCTTCCGGGTCACGGCGCTGCGGCTCCGGCAGCTGCCACGACGGCATCCTCCGGAGTCACACTAGGTGACCTGATCATGCAGGCGCTCAGCCGGCACAGCTCGTCCGAGGCCTTCGTGGCTGGTGATCGGCGACTGACCTATGCGCACGTGAGGGATCTTCTCTCGCAGTACGTGGCCGCGCTGGCCCGTCGGGGAGTGGGGCGCGGCGTAGGGGTCACGATGCTCAGTCCGAACATGCCTGAATCGTGGATCGTCCAGGCCGCGACGTATCTCTTGGGTGGCCGCTTCACCGGGCTGCAGACCCTGGCCTCGGTCACGGACCACATCACCGTCTGCGAGGACGCGGAGGCCACGGTGCTGGTGGTGACCGCGCCCCTGGAGGAGCACGGACGCCAGGTCCTCGACGAGGTCGACTCCCTGCGCCACCTGATGGTGGTCCCCGCCGCCGGTGGTCCGCCCGAGGGCGAGCCCCCGGCGGTTCGATCGCTCGACCGTGGTCCGGCGACGGAGATGGATGTCGCCTGGCTGCAGTACACCGGGGGGACGACCGGCAGGCCCAAGGGCGTGATGCAGCCTCACCGGTCGATGGTGCAGATGGTCTATGCGCACATGGCCGACTTCGAGCAGCCACACCTCCCGCGGTACCTGGCAGCGGCCCCGCTCACCCACGCGGCCGGACTGGCCGTCATCCCGGCACTGCTGCGTGGCGGCACGGTCGTGATCGAGCAGGGCTTCGAACCCACCCGGTTCCTCGACGTTGTCGAGGCCGAGCACATCAACTGTGTGAACGGCATTCCGACGATGATCTACACCTTGTTGGATCAGGAGCGTCCGGAGACCAGAGACCTCTCCAGCCTTGAGGTCATCTGGTACGCCACCGGACCGATGTCGCCGGTGCGCCTGGCGGAGGCTCGCGAGCGGATCGGTCCGGTCTTCTCCCAGGTCTACGGGCAGACGGAGTCGGCCGGCATCGGGACGGTCCTGACCAAGGCCGCCCACGAGACCGCGAGCCTTGAGCAACTCGCCTCCTGTGGCCGTCCCGTGGTCGGCAACCGCATCAGGCTCATCGACGACGACGGGCACGACGTTCCGCTGGGCGAGGTGGGCGAGATCGCCATGCAGAGCCGCGGGGTGATGCAGGGCTACAAGAACCTCCCCGACGAGACAGAAGCGGCACTCAAGGGGGGATGGCTCCACACCGGAGACCTCGCCCGCCAGGACGCCGAGGGCCTGATCTACATCGTGGACCGCAAGAAGGACATGATCATCTCGGGCGGTTTCAACATCTACGCCAGCGAAGTCGAGGCCGCCCTGACGGCGCACCCTTCGGTGGGCTCAGCCGCCGTCATCGGCGTGCCGGACAGCCGCTGGGGCGAAATCGTCACCGCGTTCGTGGTCCCGCGACCGGGGCGACAGGTCGACATTCCCGCGCTCCAGTCCCACGTGAAGCAGGTCAAGGGATCGATGTACGCGCCCAAGAAGGTCGTGGTCCTGGACTCACTTCCCGCCACGCCGGTGGGAAAGATCGACAAGAAGCGCCTGCGCGCGCCGTTCTGGGCCGACTCGACCCGCCATGTCCACTGACCATCCCGATGCCCTTCCCATGGCCATTCACGAAAGGCACTCAGTGTGAACGTACCGCCGTCCCGACTGATCGACTTCCACTCCCACTGGGGCACGGAGCGAGGATGGAAGGGAAGCCCGTACGAGACCGCCGAAGACCGCGAGGCCCTGCGGGGCTACTTCAAGTGGGGCATGAGCTTCGTCAGCGAGGAGGAGCAGGCCGTCCAGTTTCGCCGCGCCCACGTCAAGGCGATGCTCGACTTCGCGTTCACCCACACCATGGACGCCGGTGCACTACGCGACCAGCATGACTACGCCTTCGACTATGCGCGCAGGCACCCCGACGTCGTACTCGGCAACTGGATCGGCATCGATCCCACGCAACCAGCTCATGTCAAGGAACTCGAGCGCTGCCTGAGCGAGGGGCCGGGACTTGTCGGACTGACGGTCCACTCGTTCACCCCGGCCGGGACACCCGACCAGCCGGAATGGGAGAACTGTCTGAACCTGTGCATCGAGGCCAACCGTCCCGTCCTGGTCCATGTCGGCATGTCGGCCACCGGGGCCGGCACCCGCGGAGGCATGGGCATCACCCTCGAGGGCTGCCACCCCCGCTACGTCGACCGCATCGCGGCCAAGCATCCCGATCTCAACGTGATCGCGGCTCGGGTGGCATGGCCCTGGCAGTCGGAAATGATCGCGGTCGCACTACACAAGGCGAACGTGTGGATGGAGCTCCACGGTTGGTCACCGCGCTATTTCCCCGACGAACTCAAGCACGAGATCGGCAGGCGGCTGCGCAAGAAGGTCTTCTTCGGAGCCGACTACCCGATGCTCACCCACGAGAGACTGGTCGAGGAGTGGCGCGAGGAGGGCTACTCCTCCGACATCCTCAACGACGTGTTCTCCGGCAACGCCGAGACCTTCCTCACCTCGATCGGAGTTCAGTGATGGACGTCGGACTGACCGGCAAGGTCGCGATCGTCGGCGGCGGCAGCGACGGGCTCGGATACGCCATCGCCGATCGTCTTCTGAAGGAAGGCGCCAATGTCACGATCTTCGCGCGACGCGCGGAGAAGGTCACAGCCGCCGCGCACCGGCTTGCCGGCGCATACGGCGAGGAGAAAGTCCTCGGGCTGGCCGCCGACTGCTCGGCCGACACCGACATCGAGCGCGTCACCGCCTCGACCCTTGAGCGATTCGGACCAGCCGTTCACGTTCTGGTCACCAACGACGGCGGACCGCCGATCCGGCGCATCTCCGAACTCACCGACGAGGCGTGGCTGAAGGCCTTCGAGCGCCACTTCTTCTACGTCGTCAGATCTGTGCGAGCCACCTTGCCGTACATGACCACCGAAGGCGGCAGCATCCTCAACGTGGTCTCCGGCGTCGTCGAGCGCCCGGCCGTCGGCATGGCGGCGTCCGTCGGCGTGTGGTCGGCGGTGATCGGCTACGCCAAGACCCTCGCCCTGGAGGTCGCCAGGCAAAACATCAACGTCAACACTCTGCTGTCCGGATTCTTCGACACCGCCCTGCTGGGCGGAATGCTGGCACGACAGCCAGAGTTGTCCAAGACCGGCCTCGGGAACGGGGTACCGATGGGACGCATCGGGGAGCCCCGCGAGTTTGCCGACCTGGTCGGTGCGCTCGTGTCACCCAACCTGCGATTCGTCACCGGCGCGGTGATCCCGGTTGACGGTGGCGCCGGCATCGGCATGGGTGCGAGCTTCGACTCGCCGACTTCGAAGTGAGGCACTGTTGATGAAGCGGACTATGAAGATCTCGACGATGCTCACCTACGGCACAGACCCGCAGGAGGCCGCTGACCACATCACTCGACTTGAGGCCGCCGGGCTCGACACCGTCTGGGTCGCCGAGGGGTACGGCTACGACTCGCCGACCCTGATGGGCTACCTGGCGGCCCGCACCTCAAGCGTGGAGATCGGCGCAGCCATCCTCAACGTCTACTCCCGCACCCCGACCATGCTCGCGTCGACCGCGGCCGGCCTCGACAGCGTGTCCGGCGGTCGCGCCATCATCGGCCTCGGCGCCTCCAACCCGAAGATCATCGAAGGGTGGCACGGCCTGCCCTTCGTACAGTCGACCGGCCGTACCAAGGAGACCGTCGAGATCATCCGCGCGGCCCTGCAGCGCGAGGCGGTCGACTACAGCGGCCACTCCTTCGAGATCCCTCTCCCAGCCGGCCAGGGCACCGGTCTCAGTGAGCCGCTGAAGATCATGACCAAGCCGCTACGCCCCTCGGTTCCGCTCTACATCGCCGCGCTGGGACCGAAATCTGTCGAAGGCGCGGCGGAGTACGCCGACGGCTGGCTGCCTTTCCTGTACTCCCCCGAGGGCGCCGCCGGGGTATGGGGCGACGCGCTTGCCGCGGGAACCGCGAAGCGCTCCGAGAACCTCGCGCCCCTGGAGGTCGTCGCCGGTGGCATCGTCGCCATCGGCGAGGACGTGAAGGAGATACTCGACCTCGCGCGGCCGATACTCGCGCTCTACATCGGAGGCATGGGCGCCCGCGGCAAGAACTTTTTCAACGACCTCGTCCGACGCTACGGCTACGAAGCCGAGGCCAAGGAGATCCAGGACCTCTACCTCGACGGCAAGAAGAAGGAAGCCGAGGCCAAGGTCCCATTCCAACTCCTTGAACAGACCAACCTCGTCGGTCCGGCCTCTTACGTCCGGGAGCGGATCGAAGCCTTCCGCGAGTCCGGCGTCACCAATCTCCAGGTGACCCCGACCGGCGACGACCCCGCCGGACTCGTGCGCCAACTCAAAGAGTGGGTGGCCTGACTTCCGCTTCTGCCCGGGCAACACCCCTGCAGCGCTTGACGGTCGACGGCCCCGAGGCGGTGGACTCCCGGCCTCGGGATCGTTGAAGCGACGGCCCCCTCCAGTCCCAGTCCCGCCGAAGGTGCTGCAGGCCGAACTGCGCGGCCGTCCCCGCGCGTGCCATGGGGGTGTGCCGATCACGGTGCGGCTGACCGGGGCGGTGCGCAGCTGCGGCGGCCGGCGCACGGTGCTGCCCCGCCAGCGCTGACGGCGGGAGACACCGCATCCCGTGCGGCCACGGCGGTGGTGATGGCGCAAAGCACGTTGCACGCCAGGACGCTAGGCTAGCCAACGAGACGATACGGTTCGTCACGTGAGGAGCGTTCCATGACCACCGCCAGACACTGGTTCATCACGGGTGCCTCCCGGGGCCTGGGCCGCGCCTTCACCGAGGCCGCCCTCGCCGCCGGAGACCGTGTCGTGGCCGCCGCCCGCGATGTCGGGCCGCTGACCGGGCCGGCCGAGGAGCATCCGGACGCTCTCGTACGGCTCCCCCTGGATGTCTCCGACCGGGATGCGGTGTTCGCTGCGGTGGAACGGGCGGTGGAGGCGGTCGGCCACCTCGACATCGTGGTCAACAACGCCGGCGGTCTGCTGTACGGCATGGTGGAGGAGGCTACGGAGCGGCAGGTCCGGGACCACTTCGACGTCAACTTCTTCGGTGCGCTCTGGGTGACCCAGGCGGTCATCCCGCATCTGCGCGCACGGCGCTCCGGGCGCGTCCTGCAGGTCACCACGATGGGCACCGGCGGTGGCATGGCCTCCGTCGGGTACTACGGGGCGGGCAAGGCGGCGCTCGACTGTGTCAGCGAGGCGCTGGCGATGGAGGTCGAGCAGTTCGGGATCAAGGTGACCGTGCTGCAGATGGGCGGCTACGCCACGGAGCTGTTCACCACGGGCACCACGGCCACCGCTCCCGACCCGGCCTACCAGAGCCTGCGGGCACGGCTGGCGGAGATGTGGGGCGAGGACGCCGGACCGGACCCGGCGACCGCCGCGCCGCTCGTCATGAAGCTGGTCGACCTGCCCGATCCGCCACGGCGCCTGATCGTCGGCAGCCGCTCGTTCGACCTCGTCCAGGAGATGCACCGGGCCCGGCTCGAGCAGTACCGCGCCTGGGAGGACCTGAGCCGCACGGCGCCGGGCTGATTCCGGCTCCACCCGGTGACACGATCTTCCGTGCGGCGCTCGTCTTTGCTGTACTGCGAAGGGGCCGGACACACCGTCATCCCGCCGTCGAGTCGTCCAGCCATGTCGCCCCCGTGATGTGTCCGCCGCCGGAACGGCTCCTCGCCCAGACGCCATCACCCGTTCGCCAGAGGGAGTGCGGAAGTGACTGACACGGGAACACACCGCCGGCGGCGCAGCGCGGCCTGGTTCGGCGCGGAGGGCCGCTCCGGCATGGTCTACCGCTCCTGGATGCGCAACCAGGGCTATTCCGGGGAGGTGTTCGACGGCCGGCCGGTGATCGGCATCGCCACCACGTGGTCGGAACTGGCGCCCTGCAACAGCCATCTGCACCGGGTGGCGGAGTCGGTGAAGCGCGGGGTCTGGCAGGCGGGCGGCTTTCCGCTGGAGTTCCCCGCGATGGCGCTGGGCGAGACGCTGATGCGGCCCACCGCGATGCTCTACCGCAATCTGCTGGCCATGGAGGCCGAGGAGCTGATGCGGGCCAATCCGCTGGACGGTGTGGTGCTGCTGTCCGGCTGCGACAAGACCACCCCCGGTCTGCTGATGGCCGCCTCCAGCGTCGATCTGCCGGCCATCATGGTCACTGGCGGCCCGATGCTGAACGGCAAGTACCGGGGCGGGGACGTGGGCTCGGGCACCCAGGTGTGGCGGTTCGAGGCGGAGCTGGCGGCCGGGCGGATGACACAGGAGGAATGCGACTTCGCCGAGGGCTGCATGGCGCGGTCGAACGGCCACTGCATGACCATGGGCACCGCCTCCACCATGGCGTCGATGGCCGAGGCGCTCGGTATGCAGCTGCCCTACTCGGCGAGCTGGCCGGCGGTGGACGCCCGGCGGTACGAGACGGCCCAGCGCGCCGGGCGGCGGATCGTGGCCATGGTGGAGGAGGATCTGCGGCCCTCGCAGATCATGACCCGGGCGGCGTTCGAGAACGCGATCCGGGTCAACGCGGCCATCGGCGGCTCCACCAACGCGGTGATCCACCTGCTGGCCATCGCGGGGCGGCTGGGTGTGCCCCTGACGCTCGACGACTTCGACGCGCTGGCCCGCGAGGTGCCCACGCTGGTCGATCTCCAGCCCTCCGGGCGGTTCCTGATGGAGGACTTCTGCTACGCCGGGGGGCTGCCGGTGGTGATGCGCGAACTGGGCGCGCTGCTGCACACGGACGCGGCCACGGCGAGCGGGCGCACGGTGGCGGAGAACGTCGCCGGCGCCGAGTGCTGGAACCGCGAGGTGATCCGGCCGCTGGACGACCCGTTCCAGGAAGCCGGCACCGGCACCGCGGTACTGCGCGGCAACCTCGCGCCCAACGGCGCGGTGATCAAACAGTCCGCCGCGTCCCGGCACCTGCTCCGCCACCGCGGCCGGGCCCTGGTGTTCGACACACCGGAGGACTACCTCGCCGTCCACGCCGACGAGGACCTGCCGGTGGACGAGAACACCGTGCTGGTGATCCGGGGCAGCGGCCCCCGTGGCTATCCGGGCATGCCCGAGGTCGCCAATGTGGTGCTGCCGCCGAAGCTGCTGCGCCAGGGCGTCGAGGACATGGTGCGCGTCTGCGACGGCCGGATGTCCGGCACCGGATTCGGCACCGTGGTGCTGCACGTGTCCCCCGAATCCGCGGTCGGCGGCCCGCTGGCGCTGGTGCGCGACGGCGACTGGATCACCCTGGACGTCCCGGCGCGTGCGCTGACCCTGGAGGTCGGCGAGGAGGAGCTGGAGCGCCGGCGGGCCGCCTGGGAACCCCCGCCGCCGGTCGCCGAGCGGGGCTGGAGCAGGCTCTACACTGAGCATGTGCTCCAGGCGGATCAGGGCCTGGACCTGGACTTCCTGACCGGCTCCAGCGGACACCAGGTGCCGCGCGAGTCGCACTGACCGGCCCGGTACGGAGACGGTTCCCCCTTCATCGCCCGCCCCCACCGGCCTCCCGAAGTCGTGCAACCGCCACCAACCTGGAGGCGCGGGCGCCGGGCACGGCGCATGCCGGACGGATGAGACGGCCTGTACGGTCCCGGCCACCGGGCCGGGCCGGTGGCCGGGTCAGTGGCCGGGACCGTGTGCCAAAAGCCTGCGCAGCCACCGCAGCCGGGCGGCTCGCGCGTCCCGCGAGACGGCTGCCTCCGGCGCCATGCTGTCGAATCCGTGGAAAGCGCCGGACCAGACGTGCAGTTCGGCCTGTCCCCCGGCACGCCAGATCCGGCGAGCGTAGTCGACGTCCTCGTCGCGGAAGGTCTCCACGGATCCCGCGTCGACGAACGCGGGCGGCAGTCCGGACAGATCCGCCGCACGGGCCGGTGCGGCGTACGGCGACACGTCGTCCCTCCCGCGTGCGGCACCGAGCAGCGCGGTCCATCCGGCTTCGTTGGCGGTGCTGTCCCACACCCCGACCCCGGTCATCTGCCGGGCGGACGGTGTGTCGTTGCGGTCGTCCAGCATGGGACACATCAGCAGTTGCCCGAACAGGGCGGGGCCACCGCGGTCGCGGGCCAGCAGGGCGACGGCCGCGGCGAGGCCGCCGCCCGCGCTGCCGCCGACGACGATGACGCGTTCCGGGTCGATGCCCAGCTCGGCGGCGTGTTCGGCCGTCCAGACCAGACCGGCGTAGCAGTCCTCGACCGGCCCGGGATGCCGGGTCCCGGGCGCCAGGCGGTACTCGACGGACACCACGGTGAGCCCCAGTTCCTCGGCGAGGTCGAGCATTTCCGGCACGCCCAAGCGGTTGTCGCCGATCATCATGCCGCCCCCGTGGATGTGGTAGAGCGCCGGTGTCGGCGTGGCGGCGTCCGCCGGGCGGCAGATCAACAGCGAGACGTCCGGCGCGTCCGCCGGTCCGGGGACGGACCGCTCCTCGACCCGGAAGGTCCCGCCGCGCGCCAGGTCCTCGTCGGTCAGGGGTACCAGGCCGGGCATCTCCTGAGGGGCCGTGGTGTCCGTATCGGCCGCGGACCGTCCGGGCGGCATGATCTCATGGATGGCCGCGAGCGCCGGGAGGAGTTCCGGATCGAACGGCGGCGGTGGCCCGAGCGGTGCCGTGGCCGCCGCGTCGGGGGAGGTGTTCTCCATGGTCGGCTCCCAGGGTCGTGGGCGGAGGATCCCCCGCGTCGGGCAACGCTGATCCAAGATCAGCCGCGCGGGCGGATTCTACCGGCCGCGCGTGGCACGGCGGTGGGCGTCCTGACGCGCCGTGTGGCCAGCGCCGTGCACTGATCGCACGGCGCGATCAGCGCCCAGTGGCGCCACGCGATCAGCGACCGATCCACACCGTGCGATGAGCGCCCGGTCGGCCCGTGCGACGAGCACGCGGTCGGCGCCGTGCCGTCCGGCGTTCCAGGCTCTCGTCGTACGGCTCCCGCCCGGCCGGGACCGGCCACCACGGGACGACCCACCACGAGCCGACCGACCAGCAGCAGGCCGACCACCGGGCCCACCGCAAACCTACCCGCCATCAGCAGCCCCGACACGAGCCGGAGGCCCTCGCCGCTCCGCTCAGGCGGGGCTCACCCAGGCGCCCCGTTCGGCGGAGCGGGCCATGGCGTCCAGCACAGTGGCGCTGCGCACGGCGTCGTCCAGGGTGGCGCCGTGCGCGGTGCCCTCGGCGATGGAGCGGAGGAAGTGGTACGCCTCGATCACCTTCAGGTCGTCGTATCCCATGCTGTTGGCCGCGCCCGGCTGGAAGGCGCCGTACTCGCCGTGTCCGGGGCCGACGTACACGGTGGAGACGGGCTGGTCCTGGTACGCGGTGCCGCGGCTGACGCCGAGTTCGCCCATGCGGCGGAAGTCCCAGTGGACGGCGCCCTTGGTGCCGTGGATCTCGAAGCCGTAGGTGTTCTGCTCGCCGACCGAGACCCGGCACGCCTCCAGCACTCCGCGGGCGCCGGAGGCGAAGCGCAGCAGACAGGAGACGTAGTCCTCGTTCTCCACCGGGCCTGGCTCGCCGCCGGTGGCCCGGGTGTGGCCGGCGGTGGCTCCGGCGGGGCGGGCCCGCTCGGGCACGAAGACGGCGGTGTCGGCGATCAGGGCGTCGATCTCGCCGAGCAGGAAACGGGCCAGGTCCACTCCGTGGGAGGCCAGGTCGCCCAGCACTCCGCTGCCGCCCCGAGCGCGTTCGTACCGCCAGGTCAGCGCGGCCTCGGGGTGGGCGGCGTAGTCGCTGAAGAGACGGATGCGGGCATGGGTGACGGTGCCGATCTCCCCGGCGGCGATCATGGCGCGGGCGGTCTGGACGGCGGGCGCGTTGCGGTAGTTGAAGCCGACCGCGCCCTGGACCCCGGCCTCGGCCACGGCGGCGGCGACCGCGCGGGCGTCGTCGGCGGTGAGTCCGACCGGCTTCTCGATCCAGATGTGCTTGCCCGCCCGGGCCATGGCGGTGCCGATCTCGCGGTGCAGGAAGTTCGGCGCGGCGACGCTCACCGCCCGGATCCTGGGGTCGGCGGCGATCTCGTGCCAGTCCCGGGCGGCGGTGGCGAAGCCGTACCGCTCCGCGGCCTCCTCGGCCCGGCCGGGCACCTCGTCGGCGACGGCGATCAGTTCGGGCCGTACGGTCAGCTGCGGGAAGTGGTGCGGCAGACGGACGTACGCCTGGGTGTGCACCCGCCCCATCCAGCCGAACCCCACGACGGCGACCCCGAGCGTACGCACCATGACTGCCCTTCGTTGAACCGTTCCAGCAACCCTCCCGGGCCACACGGGAAAGAGCGTATCCGGGCACGAAAAAGCCCCGCCCGGCGCCACGGGGGAAGCGCACGGACGGGGCATGGGCGGGGCTCAGCCGGCTTGCGCGCGCTGACCGGTCGGCCCCGGCCATGGCAGTAGACGCAGACGGGTAGCCTGCATGTGTTGCGCTGCCCTCGGCCTGGTAGCTCAGGTGCGTCCTTGCGTAGCGGACAGTCTTTCCCGGAAGCGCGGTCTCCCCTGGTGAGTGAGTGGTGACTGATGGTGACTGGGTACCCTGTCACCATGGCTGACGGTGGGGAGTTTGGGCGCATCGCGCGGGCGGCCCTGAAGGCTCGCGGCATGACGATTCGAGCCGCCGCACGCGCGGTGAACTTTGACCACGCCTATCTCAGCAGGGTGTTCGCCGGGAAACAGCTTCCGTCTCCGCAGTTGGCGCAAGCCCTGGACCGGTTATTCGGCACCGGCAGAGCACTGGTGGACCTGGCGGACCGACTGGCCGAAGCAGCTACCCTGTCCGGCTCAGCCCCTCCCGCATCTCTCAGCGACTTCCTTCCGGAGGACGACCCCCTCGCCCCTCTGGCCAGCCGAACGGGCCGCAGGATCGGCATGGAGGACGTCAAGGACCAGGCCCAGAGAGTCCACGCCCTCCGGCTGGCTGATGACGTGGTGTACGGACGGGACCTCATCGGCCCCGCCCTCCGGGAGTTACGCACAGCCGTCCGCCTGTATCGGGAGAACACACACACCGACAGCGTGGGGCGCGAACTCCTCCGAACCATCGGGGAGCTGGCGCAGATCTGTGGGTGGATCTCCGCCGACGCCGGGCAGCACGCGGAGGCCGAGCGGATCTATCGCTTGGGACTGTCCGCCGCGAACACCGCCGGGGACGCCACGCTGGCGGGGAACCTCCTGGGCTCCCTCGCCTACCTGGCCTCCAATACCGGCCGCGAACGCGAGGGCGTGGAGATGGCCAGGGCCGCCTCCGATGGCGCCCCAGACGCCCCGCCCCGGGCACGCGCGCTGTTCCTGGACCGCGTGGCCTGGGCCAACGCCAAGACAGGTCAGGCACAGCCCGCCATGCGTGCCCTGGCGCAGGCCCACGAAGCGATCATCAGCGACTACGACGGACCTGAAGAACCTACCTGGACTTACTGGGTATCCACGGCAGAGCTGGAGGTTATGGATTCCCGCGTCTTCACGGAACTGCGTCGGCCCCTCCGGGCGGTTCCGCTGCTCCGCCGGGTGCTGAGCCAGTACGACGCCACGCACACGCGGGAGATGGCTCTGTACCTCTCATGGCTGGCCGTGGCCCTGGCGGATGCGAACGAGCCGGAAGAGGCAGCAGCCACCACCGAGCGGGTGATCTCGCTGTCCTCCGCCGGAGCCTCGGAGCGCACGGCCGGCAGGGCACGCGTGGCCCTCGGCCGCCTCATGGAGTACCGGGGAGTGCCGGAGGTGGACAGCCTCCTGGCCCAGTACCCGGCCGCGTAGGGCCACCCCGGTCAGGCAACCCGTGGGATCGGATACGCGCTGACGAGGCGGCCGACGTCGACAGCACGACGTCCCAGCGGACAGGAACGCGAAAAGCCCCCGCCGGATGAGTCGCTGACGTCCGTAAGGATTGACGGGGCGTTGCCATGTCGGCGTCCCGTCATCGCGATGTACGGCCGGTGCCGCCTGCTGGACGAGGCGGAGCGCCCCCGCCACCGCAGGACCAGGTTCACCGTCGGCTGCTGACGGGCCGGACGCCACCGTGGCGGGCCCAGCCGTCACGGTGGCGTCATCCGCGGCTGCGCTCGTCGAGCGCACCGCCGGCCGCTCCCACCGCCGCGCCGACGACGACCATGACGACATAGCCGTAGACCTCATAGCCGTCGGGGACCAGGAAGCGGACGAAGCCCATGAAGTGGAGCCAGCCCCACCATTCGTGCAGCAGACCGCTTCCGCCGCCGACGACCAGGGCGAAGCTGACCACGTGTGACAGGGCGGCCAGGGGAGATGTGGGCGTGCTGGATGTCATGGTCCGAACGTAGGCGGACCGCCCCGGGCAGCGGATCGGGCAGAAGGCGGCGTGAGGGTGACCTGAGACGGCGATCCGCCACCGGCGAGTGGTACTTAAGTATCCGCTCGGGCCACGGACCGCCGTTGGCCCGCGTGGTCCGCGTAGATTGCCGGGACATGCGCCGCATCCACCGCATCCACCGCACCCGCCGCGACTGGGCCGCCGATCTGGGGCTGTTGCTCTTCGCCGCCTGCTTCGCCGTCGCCAGCTCGGATTCCATACCGGTCGAGGAGGGCCTTGACCCGCTGTCGCGGACCGTCGATCAGCTGGTCGGCGGGCTGGGATGTGCGACGGTGCTGCTGCGGCGGCGGTGGCCGGTGGCGCTGGCGGTGGCGCTGCTGCTGGCGGGCGGCGAGGTCTCGCACTATCTGACCGGTCCGGCGATGGTGGCGGTGTTCACGGTGGCCGCGACCCGGCCGTGGCGGGCCACGGCGTGGGTGGCGGCGGTGGCCTTCGTACCGCTTCCCGGTTTTCTGTGGCAGCTGCCCGAGGTGTCCGGGGAGCGGAGGGGTTCGGCGCTGACCTACTTCGCGCTGATCGCCGGCGCGATCGGGTGGGGGTTGTTCCGGCGGTCCCGTCAGCAGCTGATCGCCTCGCTGCGGGCGCGGGCGGAACTCGCCGAGGCGGACGTGGAGCTGCGCGCCGAGCGGGCCCGCCGGGAGGCGCGGGAGGAGATCGCGCGGGAGATGCACGATGTGCTGGGGCATCGGCTGACGCTGCTGAGCGTGCACGCGGGGGCGCTGGAGTTCCACACCAACGCGCCCCGGGAGGAGATCGGGAAGGCCGCGGGGGTGATCCGGGAGAGCGCCCGGCTGGCGCTGCGCGATCTGCGCGAGGTGATCGGGGTGCTGCGCGCGGATCCGGGTCAGGGCGACCGGCCGCAGCCTGAACTGGCCGACGTGGCCCGGCTGGTGGCGGAGGCCCGGGCGGCGGGCGGCCGGATCGAGCTGACCGGGCCGCCCGACGGCCCCGTACCGCCGCCCGTCGTGGGGCGGACGGCGTACCGGATCGTGCAGGAGGCACTGACCAACGCGCGCAAACACGCGCCCGGCGCGGCGGTCGCGGTACGGGTGACCGGCGCGCCGGCGGACCGGCTGACGGTGGAGGTCCACAACGCGCCGTCGCCCGGGGCGGTTTCGGGGCCGGACGGTGGCGAGGGCGGCGGGCAGGGGCTGATCGGGTTGGCCGAACGGGCCCGGCTGGCCGGCGGCGAGCTGAACGCCGGTCCGGACGGCGGCGGTTTCCGGGTCCGCGCCTGGCTACCCTGGCCTGCGGCGGACCCGGTGTCGGCCACGGACCGGGGATGAGGTCCGCCACGGACCGGGGATGAGGTCCGCCACGGATGACGGCTGAGGGATGAGGGAGGGCGGCGCGGGTGATTCATGTCCTGCTGGTGGACGACGACGCGATCGTACGGGCCGGGCTGCGCCTGATGCTGGGGGGCGCCCCGGACATCGAGGTCGTCGCGGAGGCGGCCGACGGGGCGGAGGTGCCCGCCCTGGTCGCCGCGCACCGGCCCGATGTGGTGCTGATGGACATCCGGATGCCGGGCGTCGACGGGCTGACCGCCACCACGGAGCTGAGGGCCCGGCCCGGGGCCCCGGAGGTGCTGGTGCTGACCACCTTCCACACCGACGCCCATGTGCTGCGGGCGCTGCGCGCCGGCGCGGCCGGGTTCCTCCTCAAGGACACCCCGCCGCGGGACATCGTCACGGCCATCCGGACGGTGGCCGCGGGGGACCCGGTGCTCTCCCCCGCCGTCACCCGGCGGCTGATCGAGCAGGTGGCGGGCGGCGGGCGGGAGGACCGGGCCACCGCCGCCCGGTCCCGGCTGGCGCTGCTGGGCGAGCGGGAGCGGGAGGTGGCCCGGGCGGTCGGGCGCGGCCGTTCCAACGCGGAGATCGCCCGGGAGCTGCATCTGGCGCTGCCGACGGTCAAGGCCCATGTGTCGCGCATCCTGACCCGGCTGAACCTCAACAACCGCGTCCAGATCGCCCTGCTGGTCCATGACGCCGGTCTGTCGGACGACGGCTGAGCGGCGCGCCTCACGCCCCGGCAGCGGCCGACGGGGCAGGGCAGTGGGACGCGGCGGAGCCTTCGAGTGATGTGCGCAAGGCCCGGTGACGTGGAGGGCCCGCTGGCGTACAGGGCCCGGTGGCGCGAAAGGCCCGGTGGCGTACAGGGCCCGCTGGCACGCAAGGCCCGGTGGCGCGCAGAGCCCCGGTGGCGTACAGGACCCGCTGACGCGCAGAGCCCGCTGGCGCGCAGAGCCCGGTGACGCGCAAGACCCAGTGGCGCACAAGGTCCGCTGACGCGCAAGACCCGCTAGACACGCAAGGTCCGCTGGCGCACAAGGCCCGCTGGCGCACAAGGCGGCGGCGTACAAGGCCCGCTGACGCGCAGAGCCCGCTGGCACGCAGAGCCCGCTGGCGCACAAGGCCCGGCAGCGTACAGGGCCCGCTGGCACGCAAGGCCCAGTGGCGCGCAGAGCCCCGGTGGCCTACAGAGCCCGCTGGCGCGCAGAGCCCGCTGACGCGCAAGACCCAGTGGCGCACAAGGTCCGCTGGTGCGCAAGACCCAGTGACTCGCAAGGCCCACTGACGCGCAAGACCCGCTGGCGCGATAACGGAGGCGACTTAAATCAGTCGCTTGACTTAACCAAACCCATGGGGTTGCCTGATCATGTCGATGACGGCCCCGGAGCGAAGGAGAGCGGCGTGCAGCGAGGAACCGGCGAACGGCCGCTGAGCCGCGCGGCCTTCCGGTGAGGTGGTGACCGTGGCGGGCAGGACCGTACGGGACGAACGGGCCCTGGCCACGCGGGAGGCGATCCTGGCCACGGCGGAGCGGCTGTTCGCCGAGCGCGGGGTGTACGTGGTCTCCAACCGCCAGGTCAGCGAGGCCGCCGGCCAGGGCAACAACGCCGCGGTCGGCTACCACTTCGGTACCAAGGCCGACCTGGTGCGGGCCATCGTGCGCAAACACGCCCAGCAGGTCGAGCGGGGGCGCGAGCGGCTGCTGCGGGAGATCGGCGACTCCACCGACGTACGGGACTGGGTGGCCTGCCTGGTCCGCCCGGTCCTCGAGCACCTGGCGGAACTGGACGGCCCGACCTGGTACGCGCGGTTCTGCGCCCAGGTGCTGACCGATCCCGCGCTCCACGAGATCGTGGCGGAGGAGTCCCTGGCCTCTCCGGCGCTGCGGCACACTCTTGACGGATTCAACCGGTGCCTTCCCGAACTGCCGCTGGAGGTGCGCGTCGAACGTGGTGACATGGCGCGCAACCTCATCGTGCACATGTGCGCCGAGCGCGAGCGCGCACTGGCCGAGAACACCGCCACGCCCCGGTCCAGCTGGCACGACGCCGCCACCGGCCTGATCGACGGGATCGTCGGGCTGTGGCTGGCGCCCGTCACCCGCTGACCGCGGCCCATCACACCAGCGGTCCGTGCGGGCCGTCGGTGGACAACGGGGGTTCCACCACCCGCCTCAGACGAATTGAGGGAGCGATGACCAGCACTGTGAACGCGGTGGACGAGCGCGCCGCCGGGGCCCCGGAGTTTCCGATGGCCCGGGCGGCGGGCTGCCCGTTCGACCCGCCGCCGGCGCTGCGGGACAGGCAGCAGGAGGGCCCGCTGTCGAGGGTCCGCCTGTGGGACGGCAGCACTCCGTGGCTGGTGACCCGGTACGCCGATCAGCGGGCCCTGCTGGCCGACCCGAGGGTCAGCGCGGACATCACCCGGCCCGGCTATCCCCTCCAGTCCCCGCTCCCGCCCGGCGGTTCGGGGGTCAGTTTCATCCTGAAGGACGACCCCGAGCACGCCCGGCTCCGGCGCATGGTGACGGCGCCGTTCGCCATCAAGCGGGTCGAGGCGATGCGGCCCGGCGTCCAGAAGATCGTGGACGACCTGATCGACGACCTGCTGGCCGGCCCGAAGCCGGTGGACCTGGTGGACGCGTTCGCCCTGCCGGTGCCCTCGCTGGTGATCTGTCAGCTGCTCGGAGTGCCCTATGCCGACCACGACTTCTTCCAGACCAACAGCAAGGTCATCATCAACCTCGACGTCACGCCCGAGCAGCGGTCGGCCGCCCACGGGAACCTGATCGGTTATCTGAACGATCTGATGGGCGAGAAGATCGCGGACCCCGTCGACGACCTGCTCTCCGGACTGGCCACCCGGGTCACGGCCGGTGAGCTGTCCCGTGAGGAGGCGGCGCAGATGGGCGTGCTGCTGCTGATCGCGGGCCATGAGACCACCGCGAACATGATCGCGCTCGGCACCCTCGCCCTGTTCGAGCACCCCGATCAGCTCGCCCTGCTCCGCGACACCGACGACCCCGCGCTGGTCTCCTCGGCGGTGGAGGAGCTGCTGCGCTACCTGCACATCACCCACAACGGGCGGCGCCGGGTAGCGACGGAGGACATCGAGATCGCCGGGGAGGTCATCCGGGCGGGCGAGGGGCTGATCCTGGCCAATGACATCGCCAACCGGGACCCCGAGGTGTTCGCCGAACCCGACCGGCTGGACATCCGGCGCGACGCCCGCCGCCATGTGGCCTTCGGCTTCGGGGTGCACCAGTGCCTGGGTCAGCCACTCGCCAGGATGGAGCTCCAGGTCGTGTACGGCACCCTCTACCGCCGCATCCCCACCCTGCGGCCGGCCACCGAGCTGGAGCGGATCCCGTTCAAGCACGACGGATCCGTCTACGGCGTCTACGAACTGCCCGTGACCTGGTGAGGAAGAAGGAGAAGCCGATGAAGGTGACCGTCGACCAGGACAAGTGCGTCGCTTCCGGCCAGTGTGTGGTCGCCGCGCCCGAGGTGTTCGACCAGCGCGACGAGGACGGCATCGCCGTACTGCTCGACGCCGAGCCCCCGGCGGAGCGGGCCGACGGCGTCCGGCACGCCGCGGCGGTCTGCCCCGCCCTGGCCATCGGCATCCAGGACTGACGGCCACGCGGGCGGCGCGGCCGGTGGCGTCGGAGCCCCGGGGCCCATGTGACCGCCTCGCGCCGCCCGGTCGGCGGTGGCCGGGACGGACCACACATCCACGGTGAACGCGGCACGGACGGCCGCGGGGAGAGGAACACGCGTGAGCAGCACCGGGCTCGAGGGCCGCGGCGTCATCGTCACCGGAGCGGGATCGGGAATCGGCCGGGCCACGGCCCTGGCGCTCGCCGGGGAGGGGGCGCGGGTGCTGGTCGCGGACCTCGACCGGGACGGCGCCGAACAGGTGGTCACCGCCATAGCCGCCCAAGGGGGCTCGGCCCGCGCGGTCGTCGGCGACCTCGGCGATCAGCGGGTGGTGGACCAGGTCGTGGCCACGGCGGTGGAGGAGTTCGGCGGTCTGGACGTCCTGGTCAACAACGCCGGCGTCATGGACCGCTTCTCGGCGGTCGCGGACACCGACGACAGCGAATGGGACCGTGTGCTGCGGATCAATCTGACGGCCCCCTTCATGCTCACCCGGGCCGCGCTGCCGAACATGCTGGCCGCGGGCCGCGGCGCGATCGTCTTCACCGCGTCCGAGGCGGCGCTGCGCGGCAGTGCGGCCGGCGCCGCCTACACCGCCTCCAAACACGGTGTGGTGGGCCTGGTGAAGTCCCTCGCCGTGATGTACCGGGACCAGGGCATCCGCGCCAATGCCATCGCCCCGGGCGGCACCGCGACCAGCATCCGGGTCGACGCCCGGCCCGGGGCCCACGGTCCGTCCGTCATAGGGGCCCACGCCGCGAACGTCGGCAGGGTCGCCACCGCCGAGGAACAGGCCGCCGCCATCGTCTTCCTCGCCTCCGAGGCCGCCAGCAACGTCAACGGCGTCATCCTGCCCGTGGACAACGGCTGGTCCGCCGTCTGAGGCGATGGCGAGTCGATCACACTGGCCTGTTTTCGGTGGTTGCTCACGTGGAACGCGTCTTACTAGAGTGGTCGTTGAGATTTAAAGGAAAAATTGTGACGGCTTTCCCACGGCAGCGCGCTCCTGGAAGGAAGGCACTGTGCACAACGAACCGCTCCACTCTCCCGACGCTCTCGACTACCTGGTGATCGGTGGCGGTCCCGCCGGCCTCCAGCTCGGCCAGCTGTTAGGGGCGGCGGGACATCGCTACCGGATCCTGGAAGCCGGAGACGGACCGGGCACCTTCTTCCGGACGTTCCCCCGCCACCGCCAGTTGATCTCCATCAACAAGGTGCACACCGGCACCGACGACGCCGAGCTCAATCTCCGGATGGACTGGAACTCCCTGCTGTCCCCGGACCCGGATCTGCTGTTCACCCGCTACAGCAAGCGCTACTTCCCGCAGGCCGACGACTTCGTGCGCTATCTGGCCGACTTCGCCGAGGCGTTCGGCCTCGACATCGCCTACGACACCCGCGCGGTGCGGATCCGCCGTGACGACGACGGTTTCGCCGTCACCGACCAGCACGGGCGGGACCACCACGGCCGCCGGCTGGTGATGGCCACCGGGGTGAGCCTTCCCCACGTTCCCGATGTGCCCGGCATCGAGACCGCCGAGAACTACATCGATGTGTCGGTGGACCCCGAGGACTTCACCGACCAGCGCGTGCTGATCCTCGGCAAGGGCAACTCCGCGCTGGAGACGGCCGACAACCTCATCGAGACGGCCGCCGTCATCCATGTGGCCGGACCGCACACCCTGCGGCTGGCGTGGAACACCCACTACGTGGGCCATCTGCGCGCCGTCAACAACAACTTCCTCGACACCTACCAGCTCAAGTCGCAGAACGCCCTGCTGGACGGCGATGTGCTGGCGATCGACAAGGAGCCGGGCGAGGGCGGCCGGTACCGGGTGCGCTTCAGCTTCTCCCGGGCGGACGACATCGTGAAGGAGCTGGTCTACGACCGGATCATCGTGTGCACCGGCTTCCGGTTCGACGCCTCGCCGTTCGACCCCGAGTGCCGCCCGGAGCTGGTCATCGACGACCGCTTCGCCGCCCTCACCCCCGCTTATGAGTCGGTCAACGTCCCCGGGCTGTACTTCGCCGGCACCCTCACCCAGCAGCGCGACTTCAAGAAGTCCACCAACGGCTTCATCCACGGCTTCCGTTACGCCGTCCGCGCGCTGAGCCGCATCCTGGACGAACGCCACCACGGCCGGCCCTGGCCGTACGAGCCGCTCGCCACCGATCCGTCCGCGCTCGCCGACGCGGTGGTGGCGCGGGTCAACCGGAGTTCCGCGCTGTGGCAGCAGTTCGGTGTGATCGGCGATCTGCTGGTCACTGCGGCCGACGGCCAGAGCCGCTACCACGAAGAGGTGCCGGTCGCCTACGCCCACGACAGCGCCCTGACGGCGGGGGCCGACTACTTCACCGTCACCCTGGAGTACGGCCCCGACCACGACAAGGTCGATCCCTTCGACATCACGGTGCGCCGGACGGCCCAGAACTCCGTGGCGGACGCCTTCGACGCCTCCTATCTGCATCCGGTGATCCGCCACTTCCGGGGCGGGGCGCTCCTCGGCACCCATCACATGGCCGAGAACCTGGAGAACCAGTGGGACCACCCCGAGGTCCACCACGCCCCGCTGGCCGGGTTCTTCGCCCGTCAGCAGGCTCCCCGGCCCGCCGCCGCGGGGCGGTGACACCGCCCCATGCTGATGACCGTCCAGGACTTCGAAGACGCCGCCCGGACCAGACTCGATCCCGTGCACGCCGACTTCATCGCCGGCGGGGCGGCGGACGAGATCACCGTACGGGCCAATGAGGAGGCGTTCCGGCGGCTGCGGCTGCTGCCCAGGGTGCTGCGCGGCAGCACCGTACGGACGCCGGAGATCACCCTGCTCGGCAGCCGTGCGCGGACCCCGGTCCTGCTCTCGCCGACCGCCTTCCACAAACTCGTCTGCTCCGAGGGGGAGCTGGCCACCGCCCGCGCCGCCGCGGCCGCCGGAGCGATCATGATCGTGAGCATGGCGTCCACCGTGGCGGTGGAGGCCATCGCCCGGGCCGCCCGCGACGCCGGTGCGGACGGCGATCCGGCGCCCCTGTGGTTCCAGCTCTACCTCCAGCCCGACCTGGAGTTCACCGAGGCCCTGGTGCGGCGGGCCACCGACGCCGGATGCGCCGCCCTGGTGGTCACCGTGGACTCCCCGGTGCGCGGCGCACACGAGCGCGACCTGCGCAACGGTTTCCTGGATCTGCCGGACGGACTGCGCTGTGAGCACATGGCCGACCCGCGCCAGGACGGCCGGGTGCGCCCGATCGCCATGTCGCCGGAGATCTCCTGGGAGCACCTCGACTGGCTGCGCGGCATCACCTCGCTGCCGATCCTGCTCAAGGGCGTCCTGCACCCGGAAGACGCCCGGCTCGCGGTGCACCACGGTGCCGACGGGCTGGTGCTGTCCAACCACGGGGGCCGCCAGCTGGACACCGTGCCCGCCACGATCGAGCTGTTGCCCGAGATGTACGCGGCGGTCGGCGGGCGGGTGCCGATCGTGCTGGACGGCGGTGTGCGACGGGGCACCGACGTGGTCAAGGCGCTGGCGCTCGGGGCGTCCGCCGTGGGCATCGGCCGCCCGGTGATGTGGGCCCTGGCCGAGGGCGGGGAGAAGGGCGTGCGGCGTCTGCTGGAGCTGCTGCGCGAGGAGTTCGACCAGGCCCTGGCGCTGTGCGGGGCCCGCGGTGTCACGGACCTCAGCCCGGATCTGGTGCGCGCCCCGGCCTGGGGGCCGGCGCCCCCCTTCCCCGGTGCGGAGGCCGTCCGGCCTGGTGGGGCCGTCTCATGAGGGGCGTCGGACGGCCGCTCGCCGGTGCGGCCGCCGTGGGGCTGACGGCCGGCCTGCCCTACTGGCTGCCCCGGCTGGTGATCGCGTTGCGGGTGCGCCTCTTCGCCTGGGTCAACGGCGAGGAGGGCATCGCGGTGCCCGGCCGCGAGGTGCCCGCCGAGGAGTTCAAGCGGATCTACGGGCATCCGGCCGCGAACGGCCGCAGCCGCGGCGCCGCCCTGTCGGATCTGTTCTGGTACTGGCTCGCCCCCGGTCCCGAAGTCCACCAGGAGCATCTGGAACCCGGCCCGCGGTACGACGAGGTCTCCCGGACGACCCGGCGGATTCTCGCCGGGCTCTCCCGGGAGCGGTGGAGCGAGCTGGTCGGCCGCTGCACCCGGCGGGTGCTCGATGAACTCGACGAGGCCACCGGCGGAACCGGTGCCCGGGAACACCGGGTGCGACTGCGCGATCTGATGATGCCGGTATGGGCCGAGGTCTACTACGAGGTGGTCTTCCGCGAACCGTGCCCGCGCCCGGTCCGGGACCTGATCGTCGGCAACGCGGATGACGTGGTCAGCGCCCTGAAGTGCACCGGCCTGCGCCATATGGACCGGCGGAACCGGCTCACCGCGTACCTGCGGAAGCGGCTGGCCACCGCTCCCCCGCCGGTACCGCTGCCGTCACTGCTCACCGAGCGGGAGCGGGCGTACTACCTCCAGGGCACGTTCTTCAACACCGCCGTGGTGCAGTCGTCGGAGGCGATGGCCCATCTGCTGCTGGCCCTGGCCACCCACCAGCCGGTCCAGGAGCGTCTGCTGTCCGGTGAGGAGGACGCCGACTACCTGGACCACGTCATCAACGAGACGCTCCAGCACTTCCCGCTCTTCGGGGTGGCCCACCGCGTCACGACCGCGGACATCCCCCGGTCCGGCAGACCCCCGATACCGGCGGGCTCGGTCCTGCTGTTCAACTACCCCGAGTACCAGCGGTCGGGGGCCGCCGGCCATGAGCGCTTCGACCCGGACCGCTGGCTGTCCGCGGACACCAGGCCGTCCTCCTTCATTCCGTTCGGCGTGACCGCCAACCGGCCCTGCCCGGCCCGTGGCTTCGCCGTGCTGACCATGCGGGTCGCGACCGAGGAGGTGCTGCGGCGCTTCCGGCTGGCGTCCTCGGCCGAGCACACCCGGTCGCTGCCCAGCCGCGGTCCCTGTCTGCTGATCCCGCACGCCACCCGGCGGACCCGGCCGGCATGGGGACGGGCCAGGCGGGCGGCGAGGCTCGCGGGGATGCGGCTGGGCGACCGGTGGGGGGCGATCCCCCGCAGCCTCACCCAGCTGGTGCTCGGTGGGTACATGGTGTGGGACGCCCGGCGCCAGGGCCTGTGCCGCAACCACTTCGCCAGCGCGGCCGGCGGCTCGGCCGCACCGGCCGTCGGCGGCGGCCGGTGAGGAGGGCGCGACGATGACTCCCACAGAGCTTGCCCCCGCGTTCTTCATCGCCGCCGTGGTGATCCTGCTGGTCTGCCGTCTGGTGGTGCTGGTGGCGGGCCGGTTCGGCCAGCCGCCGGTGGTCGGGGAGATGATCGCCGGTGTGGTGCTCGGCCCCTCCCTGTTCGGGCTGGTGGCACCGGACGCGTCGGACGCGGTCTTCCCGCCGGAGCTCATCCCGATGCTGTACGTGGCCGGGCAGATCGGCCTGGTGGCCCTGATGTTCCACGCGGGCTACGCGTTCCGGGCCCACGCCGGCCGGGGGCTGGCCGGCACCGCGGTGGCGGTCTCCTCCGCCGGTGTGGTGGTCCCGCTGCTGCTGGGCGTGGGGCTGACCTTCGCGGCCCACGGCCGTGTCGACATCTTCGTCCCCGGGGTCTCGGTCTGGGTGACCGCGGCGTTCGTCGGGGTCGCCCTCGCCATCACCGCGTTCCCGATGCTCGCGCGCATCATCACCGAGCGGGGGCTGTCCGGGACCCGGCACGGCTCGCTGTCCCTCGCCTCGGGAGCGACCGATGACGCCGCCGCCTGGCTCCTCCTCGCCGGGGTGCTGAGCGTGGCCTCGGAGAAGACCGGGCCGGTCGTCAAGGCGCTGGGCGGTTCGCTGCTCTTCGTGGCCGTCCTGTTCCTGCTGGGGCGACGGCTCCTGGCATGGATCGTGACCCGGCCGGGCCTGAGCGACGAGACCCGGCTGCTGTTCACGGTCGCGGTGCTGTTCTGCGGCGCCTGGTTCACCGACACCATCCAGCTGTACGCCGTCTTCGGGGCGTTCTGCGTCGGGCTGGCCATGCCCCGCCACGAGACGTCGGAGCGGTTGGTGAGGACCGTCCAGGGGGTGACCCAGGTGGTCTTCGTGCCGATGTTCTTCACCTACTCCGGTCTCAACACCCGCTTCGACGTGTTCACGGACCCGGCCGTGATGGTGTTCGGCGCGGCCTGCGTCGTGCTCGCGGCACTGGGCAAGTTCGGCGGGTGCTGGGCAGCCGCCAGGCTGTGCGGGGAACCGGGGCCGGTGGCGGTCAGGGTCGGCGCCCTGATGAACGCCCGCGGGCTGATGCAGCTCATCGCGCTCAACATCGGGCTGTCGGCCGGGATAGTCGGCGACGAGCTGTTCGCGGCGCTGGTCCTGGTGGCCCTGGTGACCACGGTGATGACGGCCCCGGTGCTCAGCTGGCTGGACCGCCGGGACGCCGGGTCCCGGACGGCCGGGGAACCGGCCGGCAGCGCGGAGACGGTGCCGGCCGGGAGCTGAAACGCGGTCCTCGGCACCGGAGACGTCCTGGCACGCCAGGGGCGCGCCAGGACGTCACGGTGGGTCAGACCGGGTGGATGGCCAGCTTGAACTCGGCGAAGACCAGCCGGGCCGAGGCGCGGGCGTTGTGGGAGACCATCAGCCCCAGGGGAGTCCCCGGATGCACGAAGATCTCGTGATGCTTGGTGAAGCACTGCATCCCCGGGCTCGGGGGCCGGTGATCGGTGGCTGTGCTGTCCGCGCCCGTCGACAGCCCCAGCGGGTCCCGTACGAACCGGTCCCGCAGCTCGGTGTAGCCCCCGGCCTCCCACTGGATCATGGCCGTCAGCGCTCCCCAGCCGTCCGCCGAGGGCCAGATCAGTCCCGCGCGGTCGTCGGTGCGCCAGTCGCCGACCGTGTGGCCGTCGGGCTGGGCCACCTGGTGCATACCGTGTGCGTCGTAGGACTCGGCGGCACCGAAGGGGAACCGCACCAGGTGGTACCCACCCGGGGGGATCAGCTGCGGCGTCCTGAGGAGCAACGAGCACACCCGCACGGTCACGAGGTCTCCCGCGGCCCGGGCACCCGCGACAGCAGCGCCCGCTTGTCCGGTTTGCCGCTCGCCGCCACGGGCACGTCGGCCAGGACGGTCAGGGTGGCGGGGACACTCGCTTCCCCCAACTCCGCCGCGACCAGCGCCCGCACCGCGTCAAGGTCGGGGTCACGGCCCCCGGCCGGGACGACGAAGGCGTGCACGGCCTCACCGGTGTGCTCGTCGGGGGCGCCCACCACATACGCCTGGTCGATATCGGGATGCGCCGCCAGCGCGCGTTCGATGGCCCCGGCGTAGTGCACGACGGCGTTGACGATGACGACGTCCCGGGCGCGCCCGGTGAGCCGCAGAAAGCCGTGGCCGTCCAGATGTCCGACGTCGCGCGTGCGCACCCAGCCCGCGCGCAGCACCTCCCGGGTCCGCTCCTCGTCCTTCCAGTAGCCCGCCATCGCGGAGGCGGTGCGGGCCCATATCTCGCCGGTGGTCCCGGCGGGCACCGGCCGCTCCTGGGGGTCGCGGACGCTGATCTCCACCCCGGACCACGCCCGGCCCACCGAGTCGTACACCTGGTCCGGCCACTGGGCCAGGTCGTCCGGGGTGAGCAGGGTGAGCATGCCGGTCTCCGTCTGCCCGTACCCCTGGTGGACCACCGGGCCCAGCCGCCGGGCCGCCTCCGCGAGCCGGTGCGGGGCCAGCGGCGACCCGGCCACGAGCAGCACCTCCAGGCTTCCGGTGTCGACGCGTTCGGTGCGTAGGACGTCCAGTACATGGTGCAGCCGGGCGACGGTCATCAGACACGCGGTGATCCGGTGGCGCTCGAAGACCTGGGGAAAGACGAGGGGCGGTTCGGGGATGACCGCGGTGCCACCGCGCAGCAGGCAGACCCCCAGGTGCTCGAAGACCACCGCGCTGCTCAGGGTGCCGAAGAGCAGGAACCGCCGATAGCCCGCCGCGAGCCGCCTGGTGCGTTCGGTCCAGCGCGCGGGCTGCCACGCCCAGTTGAGGGTGAACGAACGGTACGTCTGGGCACAGCCCTTGGGACGTCCGGTGCTGCCGCTGGTGAGCGTCACCAGGGCGATGTCATCGGGACGGCCCCGGGCGGTCAGCTCCCCCACGGGCTTCGGGTGGGCGTCCAGGAGATCCGGGCCCAGCCGTAACACGGTCACGCCACCGGCGGCGGCCGTCAGTTCGGGGGTGGCGTCGGCCTCGTCGGCCACCAGGGCGTCGATTCCGCCGGAGAGGACGTACGCCAGCTGAGCCGGTGGCATCCCGGGCCGCAGCCCCGTCACCCGGCAGCCCACCGCGTAGGCCGCCATCAGTACCGCGAAACCCTCCGGTGTCACACCGGTGGCCACCGCAACCGCCTTCCCGGGCCCGAGCCCCGCCGCCCGCAGCTCGTCCGCACACCGGCCGATCAGCTCCAGCACCTCCCCCCGGGTGACGGCGCGCGACCGGTATTCGAAGGCGGGCAGCTCCGGCCGTGCGCGGAAGGCGTCGATGAGGGCCTGCGGGAAGGGCGCCGGGTGGGGGGCGCCATCGAGGCGGACGGATCTGTGACCGGAGGCTCCGGCGAACGTGTCCATGTGCGTCTCCGTTCGGGGATGGTGCCGACTGGGACGTGGCGGATCACCGGACACGATACGGCGGCACGGCCCGCCCGCGGCCGGACTTCCGGATCACGAACACCACACGACCCGCCCGCGGCATGGACTTCCGGGTCACAGGCTTCCGGCTCACGGACGCCACGCGACCCGCCCGCGGCACGAGCTTCCGGCACACCGACGGCCACGCGGCCCGCCCGCAGCACCTACTCCCGGGTCAAGAACCACACGCGGCCCGCCCACGGCACGAGCTTCCGGCGCACCGACGCACGGTCACGGGCCGCGCCAGACGTTGTCGAACGCCGCTTTCTCGATGGCTCGCCGCTGCCGTACGGCTTCCAGCTCCATCACCGCGTCATTGACGGCGGCGAGCACGGTCACCGCCGCCTCACCGGCCACGCCCGCGACGTCCCCCGTGGGCTCCTCACGGATCCCGATGGCCGCCGCGAGGGACGCGAGGACGGGCTCGTCCGAGGCCCAGCGGTCCATCGCCTGCCGTCGGGCGGGTGAGTCGACCGGGACGGCCTGACCGGAGCGCAGCGGCAGCCAGCCGTGGCGTCGCCGGGTGATCTGGCCTCCGGCCTCCAGGGCGTCCAGATAGGCCGAGGACAGACCGCGGCCTCTGCGCCACAGCCACTCGCCGGCCCTCTCGTACGGCGGCTGCCGGACCAGCGCCGAAGCGGCCTCGTCCAGCAGACGGTCCCCCGTGGCCACGGAGAGGCGCGGCACGACGCGGTCGTCCTCGAGCACGAGGGCCTCGGCGCCGAGGAGGTCGATCAGCTCGGCTCCCGCGAGCGCGAGCGAGAGGTCGCCCCGCTCCAGGGGGCGGATGGGTGCCACGTCCATGGTGATGATCAACAGATCCCGCGGTGTGGTCATGAAACGCTCCGCTCGCCGTCCATCAGCCACGATACGTCCCGAGTGGCCGGCTGTCCGCCGGTGCGTGCGGCGAAGCGGCCGCGCTGGCCCACACCTGGGGGATGACCGGTTCCTGAGCGGCCGGTGACGGGGCGGACACGGCGCCGTTCCCCGCGATTCCGGGGGCGGAGGCGGCCGGGATCGTCGGCGAGGGGGCCACCGGCTGGTCAGTGGGCGACGAGGTGCTGGGCTGGACCGACACCGGTGCCTACGCTCCGTACGCCCTGGTTACCCATGCGGCCCTGGGGTCCACGTTCATCAGGTCGAGCGCGCTGTGCTGCCGCGCCGCGTCGGTGCTGTCCAGCGGTCCTGACCAGCGCAGGCCGTACCCCCGCGATCCGGCGGGAGTGGCGGTGTCACCGAGGCGGCTCCCCCGAGGACCAGGCCCGGCCGCCGTCGCACGAGCGGTCCGAGGGCCAGGTCCGGCCGCCGTCGCACGAGCGGTCCAGCCACACTTCGTCGCCGGGGCTGCCGTTGTCGGTGGAGGCCCAGCCCATGGCGTCGGCGTCGGCGCAGCGCAGGGCGATGGGGCGGGAGAAGAGGGTGGCCGTGACGGGGTCCGGGTCTGCGGGGGCGAGCGCCGGATCCCGCCCGTCGCAGGAGGTGTCGCACACGGTGGCCGACGGCGCCGCCTCGGCGGTGACCGGGAGGGAACAGCGGGGCAGGCAGGGCGAACGCTCCGGCGGCGAGGGCGGCCAGGCGGGTGCGCGGCGGCCCGTCGCGTCTCATGCCGTGCCTCCTCCGGGCCTAGTTGAAGGATTCCAGGGTGATGGACGCCTGCTGCGGATTGCCGTCGTGCACGAGCGACTCGTGCTGGCCCACGTCGTCGAAGGCGAACGCGTACGCCTTGCCGTCGGCCATCTGGGCGTGGATCGCGCGGGCGTAGTGGTTGGTGACGGCGTCGCGGTAGAACCCGGTGTCACCGGTGTCGGGCTGGTTGGGGTTGGTGAGCAGGGTCGAGCGGTTGTAGCCCGCGCACAGGGTCCGCGAAATCGGGCCGCGCACCTGGTCGTTGGGGGCGTCCAGGCGCTTGTAGCAGCCGAAGACGGAGTCGGAGTCCGGCTTCTGGAAGCTGGTGACCACGGCGCCGGAGCCGTTGGTGAAGTTCATGACGTCCCCGGAGACCCGGCCGTAGTACTTGGTGCCCGGCCGGTCGGCGAAGGGCGTGACGGTGAGGGTGGAGCTGGAGTACTTCTGCCACACCCGGTTGATGTAGTCGTCCATGGCGTTGGCGGACAGGGCGCCCGCCTCGATGCCGTGCGAGGGCGCCAGGGCCCGCAGGACGGTGCCGTCGGAGCGGGTCTGGATGAGCTTCGCCCAGCCGCCCGACTGGGCGCGCAGCGCGTTCAGGACGCCGTTGTAGCCGCCGGGCTTGAGGTGGCCGGCGCTCTTCACGGTGCCGTCGGCGCCCTGCACCCCCACCGCGTACGGCGCGGAGAACATGTCGACCTGGGTGCTGTTGATGTACAGACCGGAGTCGTCGAGGGTGAACTCGCTCCAGTTGAACAGGATGTTCCGGTTGGGGTCCGAGGGGTTCTGCACGGCGGGCTGCACCAGACCGCCGGTGGTGAGCCTGAAGTCGAGCTTCTGGCCGTAGGAGAAGTAGACCCGGCCGGAGATCTTCGGGATGCGGATCGTCCGGGACTGGCCGTTGGCCGGTCCGGCGATCGACGCGTCGGGGGCCGGGGTGGGCGGGTTGCCGCCCGCGGGCCAGGCGTGGAAGGTCCCGGAGGAATCGACCCAGCCCTGCTGCCCGGTCGAGAGCAGGGTGCCGAGCGTGTAGATGTAGATCTGGTCGCCGCGCCCGGAGTTGTTGGTGAACTTCAGGGGGATGGTGCTCGGCACCGCCGGCCGGGCGGATGCCTCGGGGGCGAGGGCGGTCATGCCCAGGGCCAGCAGAAGGGCTGATACCCAGCAGGGCACGGTCCGGAATCGGGTGGGGACGCGTCTGGACATACGTCACCTCTCGCGCGGCCGCACGGCCGCGTCAGCGGGGGGAATGGGGGGTGATCGTGGAGCCGGAAGTGCGGAGCCATCATGACAGTGAACATGTCACTGGTCTAGACATGACGTGCGGATTCCATCGCACCCGACCGCTCACCGGCCCGGGGCGCGTGGCAGCCCGCCCGGCCGGGATCACCCCGCGCCTCCCCGGCCCGGTGGCCCGCCTCATCAGCGGCCCACGGACCCGTCCGGTCTCCGCTGCGGCAAGCGACCGGCGGACCGGCGCCCGGAGGAGCGGTGGGGCGGTTCCGCGGCTCGGCCGCACTGCGCCGACTGGGACGTACCGGCGTAAAATCGGCATCGTCCACACTAGGAGCGGAGGCATCACATGACCGAGCCGGCCCCCTCCCACGCCGAACGCAAACGGGAAACCGGCCACCCGGACGTGCCGTGGACGACACCCTCGCAGGCCGAGGGCGAGCGCGACGACGAGATGGACACCGGACACCCCGACGTACAGAGGACGACTCCCTCACAGGCCGAAGGGGAACGGGACTAGGCGCCCGTCCCCTCCCGGCACCCGGGCCCGCCGGCCGGTGGCCTTCCACCGGCCGGCGGGCCCGACCTCGTCGCTGGTCTGGCGCCGGTCACCGGCTGGGTACCGGTGACCGGCGCCAGCCGTCGTCTGGACGGTGCCGTGCGGCTCGGCGCTGCCTTGCCGGGCGGCGGTGCCGGGCCGCCAGACGGCGCCTTGCCGCCCGGCGGTGATGTGCCGCCCGGCGGTCCGGCCGGGCGGCGGCGCCTTGCCGCTCGGCGGTCCGGCCGGGCCCCGCGCCACCCCCGCCGGTCCCACCGGGCGGTCCGTCCTGACCGGTCCGAGCCGGTCCGTCGAAGCCGATCCGTCGAGGCCGATCGCTCCAGACCGGTCCACTGGCCCGTCGGCCCGTCGGCCCGTCGGCCCGCCGAGGCCGGTCCACCGGTCCGTCCGTCCTTCCAGGCCGGCGAGGGTCTCCCGGGCGGAGCGGTTCCCCGAGGTGGTTATCCTGATCCCGGGGAGGCGAGATGGCACGCGCGACACACACCACCGAGGCGAGCGGCACCAGCCGACCGGGGCCGCGCCACCACGGCAACCGGCACGGACGCAGCGAGGAGGCCCGGCTGGCGGTGCTGCACGCGGCCGACGGCCTGCTCGTCGAGAAGGGCTTCGCGGGCGTCACCATGGAGGGCATCGCCACCCGGGCAGGGGTCGCCAAGCAGACCATCTACCGCTGGTGGAGCACCAAGACCGACGTCCTCATGGACGCCTTCCTCCAGGACGTGGCCGAGGACCTCACCGCACGCGACTCCGGCGACATCGCCCGGGACCTGCGCGTCTACCTGCGCGAACTCGCCTGGTTCCTCAGCGCGTCCGATCCCGGCGCCGTCTTCAGGGCACTGATCGCCCAGGCACAGCACGACCCGGTGTTCGCCCAGGAGTTCCGGTCCCGCTACCTCGACGAGCAGCGACGCCGCGACCGCCGCCTGCTGGAACGCGCCGTGGAGCGCGGGGAGTTGCCGCCCGACCTGGACCTGACGGCCGAGACCGACCAGCTCATGGGCCCCGTCTACTACCGTGTGCTGGTGACCGACGGACCGGTCGGCAAGGAGTTCACCGACCGGCTTGTCGACGCCTTCCTCGCCCGCCACGGGCTGACGGCGAAGAGCTGAGCCCCTGAAGCCACCGTCCGGATGCGGCCTCTTCCCGAAGACGGGTCGCCCGGTCCGGACCCGGCCTCTCCCCGGCCACGAGTCGCCCCTCCAGGACACGCCCCCTCCGGGACACGGGTCGCCCCTCCAGGACACAAACCCCTCCCAGACACGAGTCGCCCCAGCAGGACGCGCCCCCTCCCGAACACGGATCGCCCCTCCACGACACGCCCCCTCCCGAACACGGATCGCCCCTCCACGACACGCCCCCGAGACGCAGGTCGCCCCTCCAGGGCGCGGTCACCGTCCGGACGGTGCCGTGGCCACCGATGCCGGGAGACCGTCCAGGAACAGCGCCCCCGCGAGCAGTGCCGCGCTTCCGCGAGGCGCGATCCCCAGCTTGCGCAGTTCCTCGTCCAGCGCGGCCAGGGCGGCGGCTCCCTCGGGTGTCGCGGTGCCGCCCGCCTCGAGCACGGCATGCGCCCCTTCCTTCACCCGTCTGAGGCCGGGCGGCCCCGCCCGGTACAGCGGCCCGGTGTCCTGGAGGGTGCTCATCACGGTGAGCAGCGCGTCCAGGCGCGCCTGGGTCTCGGTCGCCCCCGCCGCCCGCGCCCGGGACAGGGCGTCCAGGGCACGGCGCACATGGGGGAAGGCGGCCCGCGCCTCTCCGCGCACCCCCGGCGCCCCATAGGTGGCGGAGACATGCGAACCGGGCGTAGGTCGGCGCGGGGCGCCACGGTCGGGGTGGTCCGCGATCCGCTTGGCGGTGGCGGTCACCTCACCGGGCCCCGCACCGGGACGCAGTGCGGCGGCCGCCACCAGCAGTCCCACCACCCACAGCGCACCGTGGTGGAGGGGGCCGGTGGCCGCGTCGCCACCGGCCCGGGTCATCGTCCACTCCGCACAGCGGCCGATGGCGCCCAGGTCCTCACGCAGCTCGCGGGTCGGTTCCCCGGGGCGGCGGGCGGCGGCGGCCATGGCCGCGAACCCGGGCGCCAGCGCCTTGGCCGACCAGCGCAGCGCGAGCAGATCCGCACCGGTGTCCCGCGCCTGCAGGTCCCGGGTGTCGGCGAGGCCCGGTTTGGGTGTCAGCTCCGCCTGGGCGATCAGGGCGAGGACGGCGGCCCGCGCCAGCGCCTCGTCCGTGGAACGCGTCATGGGCATGACCCGGAAGCTAGCCGACCAACCTTGCGGACGCCTGGGGAGTTCCTGTGGTTCCGCTGTGCGCGGCACCCTGGCCGTGCCCCGCGTCCGCCTGGGCCGGGCGCGCGGGGCCGGGCCGTCCCGGGCCCCCCGAGCCGGCGGACGGGTCCGCCCCCGCCGACCCACCGTCCGCTGGCCGGTGACAGCGAAAGCCGGGGTTGCTTCAATGGCGGAGCGGTTCCCGATCGGATCCCCTCGACCGCTGGAGCGCCCCCGTGCCGCTGTCGCGTCGTTCCCTCCTCTCCACGCTCCCGGCCGCCACCCTGTCGGCCACGGCCCTGCCGCTGCGCGCACGCGCGGCGGGACCTCCGGCCACCGCCGGAGGGACGGCGGCCGCGGGAGCGGTCCGGACGGCTCACACCCGGCTGATCGAGAACACCGTCGCCCTCTTCGCCGGGACGCAGGACTCCAACGCCCGCCCCGAGGTCCGGGCCAAGCTCGCGTCCATCGCCGCGACCGCCCGCTCCCGGCTCACCGCGATGGACCGCGCCGGACCGGGCGAGCTCTTCCGGGGCATCGCGCTGGGCACCAGCGACCCCAACCTGGCCACCTCGTTCCAGTACCTCTACGAGATCGCCCTCGCCACCCGCACCCCGGCCGGTGGCGCACCCTCCGGACTCGAGGGCGACACCGGTGTCCAGCGGCGCGTGATCGACGGTCTGACATGGCTCCACGAGCACTACTACGGCGACCAGTCCACGGGCTACTACGGCAACTGGTTCACCTGGGAGATCGGCATCTCCACCCACGTCAGCAGGATCCTGGCGCTGCTGGCCGGCGAACTCGCCGCGTACCGGCCCGGTCTCGCCGCCACCTACGTGGCCTCGATGGACGCGTACCTGCGCAACGGCCGGGACGGTGACGTCGACCTCGACTCCCGCTTCCACACCGGGGCCAACCTCGCCGACATCACCACCAACCGCATCCTCCAGGGCGCCGTCCTCGGCGACGACGCCCGGATCACCAAGGCCCTCGCCGACCAGCTGACCGTCCTGGCGACGATCGACCCGTACGACCTCCGGCACGGTGTGACCGACGGTTTCTACGCCGACGGCTCCTTCATCCAGCACGCCTCCGTGGCCTACACCGGCTCCTACGGCAAGGGACTGCTCACCCGCCTGGTGCAGACCATCGAAATGCTCGACGGCACCGGCCACACGCGCGACGACCGGATGGTCCGCGTCGCCCAGGGGTGGGTCAGGGACGGCTTCGCACCACTGATCTTCGAAGGCTGGCTGATGGAGATCGTCAAGGGGCGCGGGGTGTCCCGGACGGCGACGGGGTACGCCGATGCGGCCGAGGTGGTGGAGGCCGTGGTGGGGCTCTCCGCCCACGCCACCGGTGCCGACGCCACGGCCCTGAAGGGCTATGTCGCGCATCTGCGGCGGACCTCGACGGCCACGCTCGACCCGTCGGGGTTCGTGTCCCCGGTGAGCATCGCCCGCTACGCCGACATCCTCGCCGACCCCTCGGTCCCGGCGGGGGACCTCGGGCCCGCCGAGCGCCACGTGGCGTTCAACGCGATGGACAGGACCGTCCACCGGCGCCCCGGGTACGCCTTCGCCCTGGCCCGTAGCTCATCGCGGATCAGCAGGTACGAGTACATGAACGGCGAGAACCTGATGCCGTGGTTCCAGGGGGACGGCGCCCACCATCTGTACCTCTCCGGCCAGGACCAGGCCCAGGCGTTCGGCGTCGACCACCTCACCGTCGTGCCGCCCCACCGGCTCGCCGGTGTCACCGCGCCCGAGGAGACCCGCCGTACCGTCCCCCAGCTCTACGGCACGCTCTGGTACGACAACCCCGAGCGCGGCTTCACCTCCTCCTCCGAGGCACAGAACACCTACGTCTACTTCCCCCGCGGCACCCACCCCTTCTCCGGCGGTGCCGCCCTGGGCGCGTATGGCGTGGCGGGGCTCGTGCAGTCCGATGACGTGGCGTACGCCGCGAAACGGGCGGGCGACCTCCCCGAGGACTTCGTGGCGTACCGCAACGCCGAGGCCACCAAGTCGTGGTTCCTGTTCGACGACGAGATCGTGGTGCTGGCCGCGGGGGTCGGCGACCGTGCCGGACGCGCGGTGACGACCACCGTCGACACCCGGATCGCCGCCCCCTCGGACACCCTCGCCCTCACCGGCCGGCTCCGCGACGGCGCGCCCTGGTCCGGCACCGGCACGGCCCCGCTCGCCTGGCTGCGTTACGCCAACGCCACCCGGGCCGCCTCGGTCGGGTACGTCTTCCTCGACGGGCCGCGGCCCACCGTCACACTCGACACCGTCACCCGCAGCCGCCGCGCCGTCCGCCTCGCCAACCCCGACTCCCCGGTCACCAAACAGCTCTTCGCCGTCACCGTGGAGCGGGCGGCCGGAGCGCCGCGCACCTCGATGGCGTACGCCCTCGTCCCGAACGCCACCGAACGGCGGCTGCGCGGCTACGCCCACCGGCAGCCGCTCACCGTCCTGACCAACACCACCCGGGCGCAGGCCGTGGCCCACCGGGGCCTGCGGATCACCGCGCTCAACGCCTTCACCCCCGGCGTCCACCGCGCCGGGCCGCTGTCGGTGCGCGGCCCCGGCTCGGTGATCCTGCGGGAGACCCGGGACGGAGCCGTGGCGATCGCGGTGTCCGATCCGACCACCGAGCGCGACACGGTCCCGGTCGTCATCCGGGGCCGCGCGATGCGGGCCGTCACGGCGGACGACGGGGTGCGGGTGACCCGGGTCCCCGGCGGCACCCGGATCGCCGTCACCACCCGCCGCGCCTACGGCCGGAGCTTCACGGCGACGCTGCGCTGACCCGCGAGGACCGCAGGTGCTCGGCGCCCGAGCGCACCGCCCAGGCGAACACGGCGAGCGCGACGACGCCCACCGCCACGGTGTCGTACGGCGCCGGGAGGCGAGCGGAACCGCCGAAGGTGCCGAGCCACGACAACACGGTCAGCGCGATCAGGTGGCAGACCAGCCAGGCGCCGCGCCGCAGTTCGTCCCCCAGCGGAGCGTCTCCGTCCGCCCGCCGCTGCACCACGAAGAGCACCGCGCCCACCAGGACGAACGGCAGCGCGAGCCGCAGATCGTGCCAGCCCGACCAGTAGACGAACTCACTGGCCACCACGAAGCTCACCGGTGCGATCCAGCGCACCCCCGGCACCTGGCCCTCGGCGCGGGCCACTCCCCGCTCCCGGTCGTGCGCCCGGAACGCCGCGACGGCGACCGCCGAGGCCGCGTAGGTCAGCAGATACATGTCCCCCATCACGCTCACGATGTCCTGCCAGCCGCCGAACGGCAGCATGAAGACGACGATGACCGCGAGGTTGAGCAGCAGCGCCCGGCGCGCCACGCCGGACCGCGGGGCGATCCGCATGAAGAAGCGGGGCAGCAGGCCGTTCTTGGCGAGGGCGTAGGTGTGGCGGGCGTCGATGGCCACGCCCACATAGGCCGATCCGCCCGGTGAGATCACCGCGTCGGCGTAGAGCAGCGTGGCCAGCCAGTGCAGATTCAGCACCAGGGCGAGCTGCCCGAAGGGCGACTCGAAGTCGACCCCCTTCCAGCCGTGGCCCAGCAGCGACTCCGGCACCGTGAAGAGGAACGCCAGCTGCAGCCCGAGGTAGACCAGCACCGCGAGGCCGATCCCGGTGAGCACCGCGGCCGGTACGGTACGGCGCGGATTGCGGGCCTCACCGGAGAAGTCGAGCGGGGCCTGGAACCCGTTGACGGAGTACACGATGCCGCCACCGGCGAGCGCGGTCAGACAGGCCGCGTAGCCGTACGGTGCGAAACCGCCGTGATCGGTGAGACGTCCGGAGTGGGTGCCGGACAGGAACAACGCGACGATGGTGACGACGGGTACGACGACCTTGAACACCGAGATCAGGTTGTTCAGCCGGGCGAATATCCGCACGGCGAACCAGTTGCACGCCGTCAGCACGGCACTCAGCGCGACGGCCACGGCGAGCCCCGAGGCGGTGAGGGTGCCGCCGCTGTAGAGCCCCGGCAGGTAGTGCGCCGCGTACTGCATGATCGCGCTGATCTCCGCCGCGGTACCGCCCACCGAGAGCAGCACGGACCACCCGACCATCGTGCCGACGAGCCGGCCGCTGGCGTACAGCGGCCAGCGCACCGTGCCGCCGCCCTCCGGGCGGGTGGCGCCCAGCTCCACCATGACCAGGGCGATCAGGGCGCACAGCACACCCGCCCCGACCCAGGACAGCAGGGCGGCGGGTCCGGCGGCCTGGGCCGCGTACATGGCCGCGAACAGCCACCCGGAACCCAGGATGTTGGAGAACCCGATCGCGGTCAGGGCCCAGAATCCGAGATCCTTGTGGAGCCGTCGCTCCTCGGCGAGCACCGCCGGGGCGGCGATGGGCTCCGGAGGGTGGTTCTGCGGCACGGTGGCACGCCTCCTCGGTGATGCACGGACATACGAAAGGCCCAGCGTGCCATGCGGGCCGACGGGCGCCGCCGCCCCGCCCCGGGCGGCGGCCATGAGCCGCGCGGGGCGGGGGACGTGGGGCCGGGGACGACGAGTTGGGGGCTATGAGGTGGGGTCATGAGGTGGCGGGGATGAGCCGGGGGCCACGAGCCGGGGGGCACAAGCCGGGGGCGTGAGGTAGTGGCCATGAGTCGGGGCCACGAGCCGGGATCGTGCGGTGGCGGCCATGAACCAGGGACCACGAGCCGGGGTCGTGCAGTGGCGGGCATGAGCCGGGGGCCACAAGCCGGGGGCGTGAGGTGGCGGCCATGAACCGGGGGCCACGAGCCGGGGTCGTGCAGTGGCGGGCATCAACCGGGGGCCACAAGCCGAGGTCATCAGGTGGCGGGCATGAGTGGGGTGGGCGTGAGCCGGGGGCCATGAGCCGGGCGACCGCACCGGGTGCACTCCGAACGGCGTAGCAGCGACGGCGGGACGGGGGAGGCGTACCGAGACTGGGTGAGACGCCGGGTGGCCGCCCGTGCGTTCCCGTACCGGAGCGGAGGAGACCCCATGCACCACCGCAAGGATCTCGGCCTGCTCGCGCTGCGACTCGGCGTGGGCGGGGTGTTGTTCGCGCACGGTACGCAGAAGCTCTTCGGCTGGTTCGGCGGCGACGGCCTGGACCGTACCGCCGGGGCCATGGAGGCGATGGGCTTCCGTCCGGGGCGGATCAGCGCCTCGGCGGCCGGGCTGGGCGAGGCGGGCGGTGGGCTGCTGCTCGCCCTGGGCTTCGCCACCCCGGCGGCCGGGGCGGCGGCGGCCGGCACGATGGCCGGTGCGGTGTCCGTGCACGCCCCGGCCGGGTTCTTCGCCCAGGCCGGAGGCTATGAGTACCCGGCCCTGGTGGGATGCTCGGCGGCGGCACTGGCGATCTCCGGGCCCGGCCGCTACTCCCTCGACCACCTCAGCCGCCACGTGCTGGACCGGCCGTGGGTGATCGCGACGGCGTTCACCACCAGCGCGCTGGCGGCGGCCGTGGTGATCAAACGCCGGATCGCGGTGACCTCGGAGCAGGAGCCCTCTGAATAGGGAACCGCCGAACACGGCGCACACCCGTGCGCCCTGTTCGGCCGTCCCCGCCCGCAGGAGCCGTGCCCCTCGCGCGTTGCGCGTCATCTGCCGGACAGGTGGTGCGAGACGTGCGAGGGTCACGGCCGTGGTCCATGGCGAACGCCGGGACGCGCGGCCGGTCGCGGCGGCGCGAGTTGCGGCGCCTGGAACGGCGCCTCGCCGAGGGCTCGCCGGGAACGGCGCGACGCCTCGCCGAGGGCCCGTCATCGGCGTCCCCCCGGCCACCCTGGACGGCGGGCGCGCCCCCCTGCACCCCCGGGATGGTCCCGCGCACGGGGCAGGTCCTCGGT
>NZ_BBOX01000132.1 GCF_001553455.1 Streptomyces hygroscopicus subsp. hygroscopicus | reverse complement strand
CCGCTACCCGCCGCGACCGGGCATCGCACACCCGCCGCGATGAGGCACCGCGCCCGCGCCGACCGGCCGCCGCGCCCCATCGCGACCGGCCGCCGAGCACCCGCCGCGCCGGACGCCGTACATCCGCCGCGCCCGGACGTGGCCGCGGCCGCCGTCCGTGCGGCGACATCCCAGCTCCGTCCGGCCGGTCCGCCGCGCCGGGCGGCGATCCCACGCAACCGCTACCGATGACCGGAGGTGAAGGGCGATGAGCACACCCGCCCGACGACAGCAGCAGCGAGGCCAGGGAGCCATGGAGCGACCCCGGGTCTGGGCGCGCAATCCGCTGGCGGAGTTCGACGATCTGCTCAACCAGATGGGCGGCTTGCTCGAATCCACGGTCGGCGGAGCGCCGATACCCGGTCTCGCGACGTGGACGCCCGCCGCGGACGTGAGCGAGGGCGACGAGGCGTACCACGTCGAACTCGAACTCGCCGGCGTCAAGCGCCAGGACATCGACATCGAGGTCAATGGCCAGGAGCTGACCGTCACCGGAGAGATCAAGGAACGGGAGCACAAGGGCGTCCTGCGCCGCAGTGGCCGCCGCACCGGTCGTTTCGAGTACCGGCTGCTGCTGCCGAGCGAGGTCAACACCGAGGGCGTCACGGCGAGCATGTCCGAGGGCATCCTCACGATCACCGTTCCCAAGGCGGAGACCGCCAAGCCCCGCCACATAGAGATCACCGAGAGCATCCGGGGCGAAAGCCAGCGGCAGCAGGAACCGCAACAGCAGCAACAACAGCCACAGCAGCAGCCGCAGCAGCCACGGGGCGGCTTCTGAGGCGCATGCCCCGGCCGGCCGCGAACCGGCTCTCTCATCCCCGCGGCGGCCCCCGCTCCGCCGGGCGGCCGCCGCGGGCACCGGAAGGACGAACACGATGGTTGCGACAGGCTTTTCCTCCTTCGACACGACGGTCGACAAGACCAATCGGCTGCTGAGGGAGATCGAGGAGGCGTACGGCTGGCCCAAGGAGCGCCGCAAACAGTCCTACGCCGCCCTGCGCGCGGTCCTGCACCAGCTGCGGGACCGGCTGACGGTGGACGAGGCCGTTCAGTTCGGCGCGCAGCTCCCGATGCTGGTGCGCGGCATCTACTACGACGGGTGGAAGCCCGCGGAGACGCCCGTGAAGATGCACAGCGAGGAGTTCTTCCAGCGGGTCCGGCACGACTTCCCGTACTCGATCCACGGCGACACCGAGCAGCTGGTCCACACCGTCCTGGGGGCCTTGCAGCGCCATGTCAGCGAGGGCGAATGGCGTGATCTGAGGGCCCGTATGCCCGCCGACCTGGTCCAGGTC
>NZ_BBOX01000131.1 GCF_001553455.1 Streptomyces hygroscopicus subsp. hygroscopicus | reverse complement strand
CGTGATCTGAGGGCCCGTATGCCCGCCGACCTGGTCCAGGTCATCCCGGCGTAGCCGGTGCCGGCCCACCGCGCGTCGGCGGCGTCCGGCGGCCCCGAGGTCCGCCCCCGGACGCGAACCGCGCACCGGTCCCGGCCGCGCACCCACTTCCGGCCGCGCACCGGTCCCGCCCACGCACCCGGCCCCGGCCGCGCGCCCGCTCCCAGACGCCCGCGCACCGGTCCCAGCCGCGCACCCGCTCCCGGCCGCGGCCCCCGGTCAGGCGCCGCCGTCGGCCGCGAAGAACGCCCGCAGATGGTGTGCCGTCTCGGCCGGTGCCTCCTCGGGCAGGTAGTGGTCGCACGGCAGGGCCTGCCCGCGCACATCGTCCGCGTAGCCGCGCCAGGCTTCCAGCACGTCGTAGTGGCGGCCGACGAAACCGTGCGCGCCCCACAGGGCCAGGACCGGCGCGGTGACCCGCCGGCCGGCGGCGGCGTCCGCGTCGTCGTGGACCAGGTCGACGGAGGCGGCGGCCCGGTAGTCCTCGCAGGAGGCGTGGATGGCCGCCGGGTCCGAGAAGCAGCGCACGTACTCGGCCTGGGCCGCCTCGCTGAACGGGGTTCCCCCGTAATGGCGGGCCCCCATCCGGGTCCGGACCCAGAACTCCGGGTCCTGGCCGATGAGGTGCTCCGGAATGCCGTTGCCCGCCGCCAGGAAGAACCAGTGGTAGTAGCCCAGCCCGAAGCCCATGTCGGCGTGGCGGAAGGCGTGGCGGGTGGGCACGATGTCGAGGACCGCCAGCGCGGAGACCGCCTCCGGATGATCCAGGGCCAGCCGGTGCGCGACCCGGCCGCCCCGGTCGTGACCGGCCACCGCGAAGCGGTCGAAGCCCAGCTCCCGCATCACCAGCAGCTGGTCGCGCGCCATGGCCCGCTTGGCGTACGGGGTGTGCTCGGCGTCGGAGGGGGGCTTGTCGCTGTCGCCGTAGCCGCGCAGATCGGTGAGGACCACGCGATGCGTGGCCGCGAGCACCGGGGCCACGTGGTGCCAGATCAGGTGGGTCTGCGGATAGCCGTGCAGCAGCAGGACCGGCGGGCCGTCCCCGGCGGTGCGCACGTTGATGCGCACACCGTCGGCGTCGATGGTGCGGTGTTCGAAGTCACCCAGCAGCTGATCGCTCATGGTGCGATCCCAGCAGCCACCCGCGGTGCGTGTCCAAGACCGGTTGACGACAATCCTTATAGGCAGGGCTTATGAGGGCGTAGGACGCGGGGAGGCGGCGCGCGGTGGATGTGCGGCAGCTGGAGTACTTCCTGGCCGTGGTGGACCACGGCGGGTTCAACCGGGCGGCCTCCGCGCTGTATCTGTCGCAACCGTCCCTGTCCCAGGCCATCCGCGCCCTCGAGCGCGATCTGGGCAGCGACCTCTTCCACCGCATCGGCCGCCGGGCGGTCCTCACCGAAGCGGGCACCGCGCTGATCGGGCCGGCGCGGGAAGCGGTGCGCAGTCTGCAGCTGGCGCGGGCCAGTGTGGAGTCGGTGCACGGACTGCGCGGCGGCCGGGTGGACATCGCGGCCCCGCCCTCCCAGGCCGTCGAGCCGCTGACCAGCATGATCGACCGGTTCACCCGCGCCCATCCGGCGGTGTCCGTGCGGGTGCAGGCCGCGTTCACCCCGCGCGATGTGCTGGAGATGGTGCGCACCGGCGTATGCGAGCTGGGCCTGCTGGCCTCCCCCGGTGCCGTACCGGAGCGGGATGTCCGCACCCACCCGCTGCACGAACAGCGCTTCGTACTGCTGGCGCCCCCGGACGGGCCGTTCCGCCCCGGTGCGCCGGTACGCCATGAGCGGCTGTCCGGGCACCGGCTGATCGTGGGCCAGAAGGGCACCGGCATGCGCCGTTACGTCGACGACCTGCTGGCCGCGGGCATCGCGCTGACCGTCGCGGTCGAGACCGAGCACCGGGTGGCGATCCTGCCGCTGGTCCTGCGGGGCGTCGGCCTGGCCGTGGTCGCCGACGCCTGGCGAGGTCTCGCCGAGCGGGCGGGCGCCCTGGTCCTGGACCTGGAGCCGAGCACCAGCCTGCGGATCGCCCTGGTCAGCAGGCGGGCCCCGCTGACACCGGCGGCCGAGGCGTTCGTGAGGACGGCCACGTCGGCGCCGTGAGGCACCCGCACCGCATCGGCACCGCACCCCCACCACATCCGCGCCGCACCCGCATCGCATCCGCCCGCGGCCCGGTGGCGGGGCCCTGATGACCGATAAGGGGTGCCTATAAGACCGATGGAATCTGCGTCTTGGACGCGCGGGACGCGCCCCTGCTGCAATCGCCTCCATGACGAACCGCCGCACGACCAGCCACCACCGCATCGCCCTGATCCCCGGCGACGGCATCGGCACCGAGGTCATCCCCGCCGCCCGCCGCGTCCTGGACACCGTCGCCGCCCGGCACGGCCTCGGCTTCAGCTACGAGACGTTCGACTGGTCCTGCGAGCGCTATGTCAGCCTCGGCGCGATGATGCCGGACGACGGCCTGGACCGGCTGCGCGGCCATGACGCCATCCTGCTGGGCGCCGTCGGCTATCCCGGCGTCCCCGACCACGTCTCGCTGTGGGGTCTGCTGATCCCCATCCGCCGGGGCTTCCAGCAGTACGTCAATCTGCGCCCCATCCGCGTCTTCGAGGGCGTGCCCAGCCCGCTGCGCGACGCGGCGCCCGGCGATGTCGACCTCGTCGTCGTCCGTGAGAACGTCGAGGGCGAGTACGGCGAGATCGGCGGGCGTCTCGGACGGGGCCTCCCGGAGGAAATGGCCGTCCAGGAAGCGGTGTTCACCCGCAAGGGCGTGACCCGGGTCCTGGACTACGCCTTCTCGCTCGCCGAACGGCGCGGCCGGCACCTCACCTCGGCGACCAAGTCCAACGGCATCGTCCACACCATGCCCTTCTGGGACGAACTCGTCGCCGAACGCGCCACGGCCCACCCGGAGGTGGCCTGGGACCAGGAGCACATCGACGCCCTCGCCGCCAAGTTCGTCCTGGACCCGCGGCGCTTCGACGTCGTGGTGGCCTCCAACCTCTTCGGTGACATCCTCAGCGACCTCGCCGCCGCGGTCGCCGGCAGCATCGGCATCGCCCCCGCGGCCAATCTCAACCCCGAACGCGACTTCCCGTCCATGTTCGAGCCCGTCCACGGCTCCGCCCCCGACATCGCCGGCCGCGGCATCGCCAACCCGCTGGGCGCGATCTGGTCCGCCGCCATGATGCTCGACCACCTGGGCCACCCCGAGGCCGCCGCCCACGTCACCGACGCCATCGCGACCGTCCTGGCCAAAACCCCCGTCCGCACCCCGGACCTGGGCGGCACCGCCACCACGGCGGAATTCACCGAGGCCCTGATCGACCTGCTCTGATCCGTCCGCCGCCCCTGGAAACCGCCGCCCCGGGCGCCATCACCGTCGCGCCGGCGCCCGGGACGGTCCGGTGGAGGGCCTCAGCTCAGGACTGGGGCCGCTTACCGTGATTGGCCCCGTTCTTACGACGGGCCTTCTTCTTGCGACGTCGCTTCGACGACATGCCGCCTCCTCCCTACGGGTGCTCTCGTCTCCTCCGTACCGAGTACCGAGGACATCGGTATCCCAAGCGGAGATCACGGCGCGCGTACCCAGCCCCTCGACACGGCACCCTCTTCCGTGGGACACCTCACACCCCAGCCCTCCCGGACCGGGCGGGGCGGCGCTGACCGGCGGGGCTGCCCCACGGCGCTGACCACCGGCGCTGACCGGCGGCGGCGCGCTGTCCGTCGCCGTGGTCCTCCGGCAGCGGATCAGTCAACGGTCCTGAGCACGGTGCCGGCCTCTTCGAGCGCGGCGACCTGGTCGGCGGGCGCCGCGGCGTCGGTGACGAGGGTGTGCAGGAGCGTGGCGGGGCCGACGTGGGCGCGGGCGGTGCGGCCGAGTTTGCTGCCGTCCGCGGCGGCGATGACCCGGCGGGCGGAGGCGATGGCCGCCTTCTTCACGGCCGCGTCGTCGAGGTCGTAGGCGGTCATGCCCTCCCCGGCGCTCAGGCCGCAGCACCCCAGGACGGCGGTGTCGAAGCGCAGCGCCGACAGCGAGGCGAGGGTGAGGGGGCCGGTCAAGGCCCCCTCTGAGCTGCGCGGCCGCCCGCCGGGCACCAGGAGTGAGGCTGCCCCGGAGGCGTCGCCGAGGAGCTGGATGGCCTGCAACGACAGGGGCATCACGGTGACCTGCCGTCCGCGCAGCAGCCGTGCGACCTCCAGGCAGGTGGTGCCGCTGTCGAGGACGACGGTCTCGCCGTCGGCGATGAGCGAGACCACCTCCGCCGCGATCCGGCGCTTGGCGTCGGCGGCCTCGTGGACGCGCAGGGTGAAGGGGGGCTCCTGCCCCCTCAGCAGCAGGTTGCGGGCACCACCGCGGACCCGCTCCAGGACGCCCTGCGCGGCCAGGGTGTCGAGGTCCCGGCGGATGGTCATCTCCGACGCACCCGTCAGAACGGCGAGTTCGGCGACCGTGGCGCTGCCCGACTCTGTGACGGCTTGGGCGATCAGCCGGTGACGGTCTGCGTTGCTCATACCAGGATTGAATCACCGCCCGAAATGAACACTCAAGATGTTCGGAGTGCAGTTGACTGAACACCTCACATGTTCGTTATGGTGGGCCGCGGGGGAAACGACCGCTGAGGGCCAACCATGTGGCGGCCTTCGTCCGCTTCCCCCGCGCACGGTTCGGGCCGGTCGCCGTCCAGGGTGGCCGGACCCGGCCACCGCGCGAGACCGCGTCGCCCCCTGACCGCCTGTGCGGCACGGCCCTGACACCGTGCCGCACAGGCTTCTCCCACCCGGGCCGCGCGGCGGACCGGACCCGCTCCTCCTCGACAAGGAATCTGCCATGACCGTTCACGACGACACCCCGGCTCGTGGCCGGATCGGCGTCATGCTGCCCAGGGACCTGCCCGTCCAGGACGTGCTGCCGTTCGCCCGGCGCGCCGAGGAACTGGGCTTCGACCAGCTCTGGGTGGTGGAGGACCTCGGCTTCCGCGGCGGCCTCGCACAAGCCGGTCCGGTGCTCGCCAGTACGGAGAGCATCACCGTCGGCATCGGGATCATGCCCGCCGGCGCCCGCAACGTCTGCTTCGCGGCGATGGAGCTGGCCACTCTCGCCCAGCTCTACCCGGGCCGCCTGATCGTCGGCATCGGCCACGGCATGCCCGCATGGATGCGGCAGGCCGGCGCCTGGCCCGCCAGCCCGCTGACCCTGATCAGGGAGTACACGGACGCGCTGCGCCGGCTCGTGCGCGGCGAACCCGGCCCGCCGGGCGGACGTTACGTGAACGGCGAAGGCGTGGTCATCACCGAGGTCCCCGACATCGTCCCCCCGATCGTCCTCGGCGTGCGCGGCCCCAAATCGCAGGCGGTCGCGCGAGACGTGGCCGACGGCCTCCTCCTCGCCGAGCCCGCCGCCCCGGCCTACATCGCCGCCTCGCTGCGTCACATGGACACCGCCCCGCACACCAGTGGCCTGGAGATCGTCACCTACGACGCCGCCGCCGTCGACGACGACGCCGACACCGCCCTCGCGCTCGTCCGCGCGGGCCTCACCGCCGTCGGCGAACCGGCCTGGGCCGCGCATCTCGACCCGCTGCCGTTCGCCGCCGCGCTGCGCGAACACCGCGCCGCCTGCTCCGGCCCCCAGGAGTTCGCCGAGACCATGCCCCCGGCCTGGGTCCGCGAGCTGAGCATCGCCGGCACCCCCGGCCAGGCGCGCGAGGCGATCAGCGCCCGCCATGCGGCGGGCGCCACCAGCGTCGTCCTCACCCCCGTCGGCCCCGACGCGCCGGCCGCCCTGGACTCCCTCGCCCGCGTCCTGGACACCCGAACCTGAGCTGACCGGCCGTTTCGTGGAGCCCCTGAAGTCAGGCTCATGATCCTGGCCCGACGGAGCACCACGCGCAGTGCCGGGACCACGCACCTACCCGGACCGCACGGCCATCGACGCAGCCGTGGCGGCCGGCACCCGGCGGATCCTCTACACGAGCCAGCAGGGCGCCGTCCCCGGCAACCCGTACCGGCCGTCGGACATCCACATCGCCACCGAGGCGATCCTCGCCGACTCCGGAGTCGCCTGGACCGCACTGCGCAACGGCGCCTACGACCCACTCGACCAGGTGCTCGGCCCGTGGCGGCGGACCGGCGAGATCGCCCAGCCGGAAGACGGCCCCGTCCCGTACACCGACCGTGCCGACATCGCCGAGGCCACCGCGGTCATCCTCGCCGGTGACCGCTCCTTCGACGGTCCTGTCACCCTCACCGCGCCGACCGCCGTCACCTTCGACGATCTCACCACGATCGCCTCTGACCTCACCGGTCGCACCATCAAACGCATCGTCCTGGACGACGAGCAGTGGGTCGCCGAACAGATCACGATCGGCGTCCCGGAGCAGCTGGCCCGACTGATGCTCACCTGGTACCAGGCCGCCCGCGCCGGCTACTTCGCCGAAGCCGACCCGCTGCTGACCGAACTCCTCGGCCGCGAGCCCCGCACCGCCACTGACCGACTCGCAGCCCACATCGCCGGCCAGACGCTCAGTGAGACCGCTCACTGAGCCGGTTCTGCTGTGTTCGCCGGTCCGGGACGGCCGGAGGGGGCTATGACGGACCGGGTCATGGCCCTCGCGCTGCCGAGGTAGGCGGCGGGGTCGCACAGCTGTCGTATCCGCTGTTCACCGAGGTGCGCGACGATGTCCCGGTTTTCCGACAGGGCATCGGCGAGGGGGGTCGAGTTCTCCGCGGCCCGGACACATATCGCGTAGACGACGTGATGGGCGCGCTGCCGGCCGAGCCGAGGTGCGAGGGCCATCATGACGGCCTCGGCCAGGATGAGCCCTCCCGTCAGGTCGACGTTGGAGCGCATGCGTCCGGTGTCGATCCGCAGGCCGGATACGGCATGCGTGGCCTGAGCGAGAGAAGAGGACAGCAGGAGGAACGCCTCGGGGACGACGGCCCATTCGATGTGCCAGGGGCCCGTGGCGCGCTCGAAGTCCGGTAGCGCCGCGTCCAGCATGGCCGAGGACTTGTCGCGCAGAAGCCTGGCAGCAGCGATCATGAGCTCGCTGGAGATGGGGTTGCGTTTCTGAGGCATGGTGGAGCTCGCGCCCCGCCCGGGGGCGTAGGGCTCCGCCGCCTCCGCGATCTCGGTCGAGCACATGAGGGCGATGTCTGTGCCGATCTTGCCGACGGACGCGCCGATGGCAGCCAGGAGTCCGACGATCGAGGTGAGGCCGTCGCGTGCGACATGCCAGGTGATCTCCGGGTTCCGCAGCCCCAGTTCCGCGGCGAGTTCTGCGCGCACGCGCAGAGCCTCGGGGCCGGGTCCGAGGGAGGCCAGAGTGCCGGCGGCGCCACCGAACTGCACCATGAGGTCGCGTCGTCGCACCTCGGCAAGGCGTTCGGCATGCCGGTCCAGCGCGGAGAGCCAGACCGCGGCACGGTAGCCGAAGGTGATGGGCAGGGCGTGCTGGAGGTGGGTCCGTCCGGCGGTGACGGTGTCGATGTGGGTGGCGGCCAGTCGGCGCAGCCGTTCGCGGAGTTCGTCGAGTGCGGCGCCGATCAGGGACAGTCCGTGGGCGCACTGCACCATGGTCGCCGTGTCCATGATGTCCTGGGTGGTGGCGCCCCAGTGCAGGTATCCACCGTCGTCGCCGCACTGCTCGGAGAGCTGGGAGACGAGTGGAAGGACCGGGTACCCGACGTTGTCGGTCTCGCGGCGCAGTCGTTCACGGTCGAGCCGCTGTGGGTCGCAGGCCCTGGCGATGGCGTCCGCGGCGCTTCGGGGGATGACTCCGACCCGGGCCTGTGCCCGCGCCAGGGCCACCTCGACGCGGGTCAGCGTCTCCAGGTACGTGTCATCGCTGAAGACGGTGCGCATCCGGGATGTTCCGAACATGTCGCGGAACAGCGCGGAGTCGAAGACGGTGCTGCTCATCGGCTGTGCTCCGGTTCTGCGCGGTCCTCGACGGCGTCGGTCCCCCGCGTGGCGGGCTTCATGTCGATGGCGAGGTACTTCTGCTCCAGGTACTCGTCGATGCCGGTGTTGCCGCCTTCCCGGCCGATGCCGGACTGCTTCATGCCGCCGAAGGGGGCGCTGGGATCGGACACGTAGCCACGGTTGAGGCCGACCATGCCGGTCTCCAGCCGTTCGCTCATGCGCAGGGCCCGGTTCACGTCCTGGGTGTAGAGGTAGCCGACGAGGCCGTACTCGGTGTCGTTGGCCGCGCGGAGCGCCTCGTCCTCGGTGGTGAAGGTCTGGATCGCCGCGACCGGGCCGAAGATCTCCTCGCGGGTGATCCGCGCGCCGGCGGGGATGCCGGTGAGGACGGTGGGGGGATAGAAGTAGCCGGGGCCCTCCGGCAGCACCGCTCCCGTCCGTACCCGGGCGCCGGCGGCGATCGCCTCGTCGACCAGGCCGGCGACGCGGCGCCGCTGGCGCTCGTCGATCAGCGGTCCGAGGTCGGTGGCCGGGTCGGTGCCCGGACCGAGGGTGAGCGCCTCCATGCGTGCGGTCAGTCTCCGGGTGAACTCCTCGACGACACCGGCGTGGACGTGGAAGCGGTTGGCGGCGATGCACGCCTGCCCGATGTTGCGCAGCTTGGCGGTCATCGCGCCGTCGACCGCGGCATCGAGGTCGGCGTCCTCGCACACGAGGAACGGCGCGTTGCCGCCGAGCTCCATCGAGGTGCGCAGCACGGTGCCGGCGGCCTGCGCGAGCAGGAGGCGCCCGACGGGGGTGGACCCGGTGAAGGACAGTTTGCGCAGTCTGCCGTCCCGGAGGAGGGGTTCGGTGACCGCGGCGGCCCGGGTGGTGGGGACGACGTTGAGCACACCGTCGGGCAGGCCGGCCTCGGCGAGCACGCCGGCGAGCGCGGCCGTCGTGAGCGGTGTCTGCGGGGCGGGCTTGACGACCATGGTGCAGCCGGCTGCCACGGCCGGTCCGATCTTGCGGGCCGGCATCGCCAGCGGCGCGTTCCACGGCGTGATCAGCAGACAGGGGCCCACCGGCTGGCGGGTGACCAGGACGCGGGCGGTGCCGTCCTCACTGACCTTCCAGGTGCCGTCGATCCGCACCGCTTCCTCGCCGAACCAGCGCAGGTAGTCGGCGCCGTAGCGGACCTCCGCCCGGGACTCGGCCAGTGACTTGCCCATCTCCGCGGTGATCAGCAGCGCGAATTCCTCGATGCGCTCCAGCAGCAGATCGTGGGCGCGGCGCAGGATCCCGGCCCGGTGGCGGGGAGGAACCGCCGCCCAGTCGGCCTGGGCCGCGTGTGCGGCGTCCAGGGCGGCCGCCCCGTCGTCGGGCGTGGCGTCGGCCACCTCGCACAGGGGCCGGCCCGTGGCCGGGTCGTACACCGCGAACGTGGCGCCCGCCGTCGCGGGCCGCCACCGGCCGGCGATGAGCAGCCCCTTCTCCACCCGGCCGATGACGTCGTCCGGCGTGACTGTCTTCATGGAACTCTTCTTTCTGGGGTGCGCCGTATGGCTGGTTCACCGGTGGCGCACGAAGGGTGGCCCCTCGTACGGGCGAAGGGCCCGCCCTTCGTGCGCCGGGGGTGTCAGCGCAGCGCGGCGATCATGTCCTCGGCCAGCCTGGCGCTGGAGGCAGGGTTCTGGCCGGTGAAGAGATTGCCGTCGATGATGTTGTGCTGCTGGTAGGCCGCCCCTGCGACGTGGTCCGCGCCCAGCTCCCGCAGACGGGAGGCCAGCAGCCACGGCGCCCCCTCGGCGGTGCCGAACAGCTGCTCCTCCTCATCGGTGAACGCCGTCATCCTGCGGCCGGCGAAGAGCCAGTTGCCGTCTTCGTCCCTGGCACTCAGCAGCGCGGCCGGACCGTGGCAGACCGCACCGATGAGTTTCCCGTCCTTGTCCGCCTTGGCCAGCAGACGGCCCAGGTCGGCGTCCTGGAAGAGGTCGACGACCGGGCCGTGGCCGCCGGGCAGCACCACCGCGACGTAGTCGTCGATGCTGACCTCGTCGAGCTTCAGCGGCGAGCCGAACTCCTCCAGCGCCTTCCGGGCGTGTGCCACGTGGCGGCCGCACTCCTCCCCCGCGACCGCCGGGTCGGCGCTGTGCTCGTCCAGCGGCTGCAGCACCCCACCCGGAGAAGCGAAGTCGACCGTGTAACCGGCCTCCACGAACTTCTCGTGCGGAGCGGCCAGCTCCTCCGCCCAGTAACCCGTCGGGTACTTCGATCCGTCGGTACGTTCCCAGACGCTGGCGGCCGACATGACGATGAGAACCTTGCCCTTGCTCATGAACGAGTTCCTTTTCCGCGAAGAGACATCCGGAGCAGGCGGCGACTTGCTCCGGGAAAATCAGTGGCCAGGCATGACGCACTGGCGACAGGGGGCACAAGAGCGCCGACCGTGGGTCCGCTCATCGGCCGCCCGTCCGAAGAAGCCTTGACCAGCCCTTTGTGCCGTGCGCATGCCGCAATCCGTCCTCGGTCACTCACCCGGAGGACGTGCATCCAGCATGGCCTGCCACCAGCCCCCGCAGACGCCCATAGCAGGCCCTGCGCGACAGCGGACCCGGCAGACTAGGACTCGCAGACCCACGCGGGAAACACCCACACCCGCGATACTCCCTGGCATGGCCAACAACAACCGTGAGCTGGGAAACTTTCTGCGGAAGGCGCGCAGCCAAATGGATCCCGAGCAGGCCGGTCTGCCGCCGGACAACCGCACGCGGCGTGTTCCGGGCCTGCGCCGTGAAGAGGTCGCCCGCCTGGCCGGTGTGTCGACCGACTACTACGCCCGGCTCGAACAAGGACGCCCGATCGCCCCGTCGCCCGGTGTCGTAGACGCACTCTGCCGCGCCCTGGGCCTCGACGAGGCGGGACGCACTTACCTTCACACCCTCCTCGGAGTGACGGCCGCGCCGTCACGGCGTCACAGCCGAAGCGCCCAAAGACTCCGCCCCGGCCTTCACCAACTCATCGACGCACTCGACGGCGAACCGGTACTGGTGCTCGGCCGCCGCAGCGACGTCCTGGCGGCCAACCGGATGGCCAAGGCACTGTTCACCGACTTCGACCAGATGCCCGTACGGCACCGCAACTACGCACGCTGGATGTTCCTCGGCGAGGAACCCCGCTCCTTGTTCATCGACTGGGAGGACCAAGCACGGGCCGCCGTGGAAAGCCTGCGCCTGGAGATCGGACGGGACGCGGACGACCAGGCCACGAACGATCTCATCGCAGAGCTGCGCGGAAAGAGCACGGAATTCGACCGCTGGTGGGAAGAGCACCGGGTCCACCAGCGCACCCACGGTTCCAAACGCCTCCACCACGCGCTCGTCGGTGAACTGACAGTGGAATACGAGACGCTGACCCTGCCAGGAGACCCCGACACATCCCTCTTCGTCTACACCGCGGAACCCGGATCGTCGTCCAGACAAACACTCGACCTCCTGGCCATGTGGACCCTCACCGGCACCGGAACACCCCGGACCGGCACAGCCCAAGAGCACGACTGACCCCGGGTGTTCGCCCCTGGCGGCCTCGTCCCCGTGGTCCGGTGCGGCGGAAGTGATGCACGGCTTCACTGGTCCGCGCCCCCGCGCAGGCCGTCGCCAACTCCTTCGGCAGGACGTCTCCCGGGATTCGGGGCCTCTGCGGGACTGGGACATGCTGGTCGACGGCGCCCGTCACCGGGCGGCGCGGGGGCGGTCGGCAATGCGGCGGAGCAGCTCGCCCGCTGGACCGGTGCGCGCGTGGTCACCACGGTCAGGAGCCCGGCGAAGGCCGCGCTGGCACGCGCGGCCGGCGCGCACCGGGTGGTCGACTACCGTACGCAGGACGCGGCGCTGGTTCCGGCCTGGCGGTGACGGCGTCGCAGCTGACCGGCGAGGGCGGCCTGTTGCAGCAGCTGACCAAGCGGGTGCTGGAGTCCGCCCTGGAGGGCGAGATCACCGACCACGTCGGCTACGAGAAGCACGACCCGGCCGGGAAGAACAACGGCAACAGCCGCAACGGCACCCGGGCCAAGACCGTGCTGACCGACGTCCGCCCGGTGGAGGTGAAGGTGCCCCGGGACACCGCCGGTACCTTCGAGCCGCAGATCGTCAAGAAGCGGCAGCGCCGCCTGACCGGCGTCGACGAGATGGTGCTGTCGCTCTCGGCGAAGGGCCTCACCCACGGTGAGATATCGGCTCACCTCGCCGAGGTCTACGGAGCGGAGGTGTCCAAGCAGACCATCTCCACCATCACCGACAAGGTCATGGACGGCATGGCCGAATGACAGAACCGGCCGCTCGACCGCGTCTACCCGGTCCTGTTCGTGGACGCCATCAACGTCAAGATCAGGGACGGACAGGTCGCGAACCGTCCGATCTACGTCGTCCAGGCCATCGAGCGCGCCAAGGCCGACGGCGCGCTCACCGTGGCCCTGACCGGCACTCCCGGCAGCGCCGTCACCCGGGCGGCCGACCGCTTCCTCCTGGTCGACCTGGAGCACCCCGAGCGCTCGCCCGGGATCCGCACCTACCAGGCCAGCGTCTTGGGCATGCTGCTCATCGCCCTCCAGCTGGCCGAAGCCCGCCGAGCCGACTCCTCTGAAGCAGTGGCGGCCAGCCTGCGCCGGGAACTCTCCGGGCTCGCCGACACCATGGACGCGACCACCAAAGCCATCAAAGAACGGTGTGCGCGGCTTGCCGAGGTGATCGCCAAAGCGCCGGTGGTGACCATGGTGGGAAGCGGCCCGAATCATGGGACGGCACAGTACGGCGCGGCGAAACTGGCCGAAGCGGCGGGAGTGTTCGCGGCGGGCCAGGACCTGGAGGAGTGGAGCCATGTGGAGCGGTTCGCCTATCCGGTCGACATGCCCGTGTTCGTCATCGCCCCACCAGGACGTTCCCAGCAGCGAGCCGCGCGACTCGCGGAGCAGGCATCCCGGCTCGGACGGCATGTCATCGCCGTCGTCGACGGAAACGAAACGGACCTGATCGCGCACGCCGATGCGGTCCTGCCGGTGCACGGCGCGGTGCGAGAAGAGTTCTCTCCCCTCCTGTATCACCTCTTCGCCGGCTATACGGCCTCCTACACGGCACAACGCCTCGAGCGCCTGCCCTTCCAAGCAGACCGATCCAGCAGTTGACGCCACAGCCGTCGCAAGCGTCGGCGAGCGCGCTCCCCGAAGGGTCCCGGGCAAGGGCCGATTCGACAGCCCTGATGGCCACAGGGTCGGCGTCGGGCGAAGGGTGAACCTCAGCGGGGCTGAGGCCGACAACCGGCCTCAGCCCCGCTTCCGCTGTTCTCAGCCCTCTTGGTCCAGCCGCCGCGCCACGGCCACTGACCCCCTTGATGACGCTGCTGGACAGTGATCAGGCTTGCTGCGGTAGCGTCGCCGCACCTGCTGGTCCTGCATGACCAGTTGGGTGAGCGATCAGCCGTAGGAGTCGACAGCTTCGTGAGTACCGGTCCGTGCCCGCTGTAACTACGAAAGCGGGCGTTGGCCACGCCGACGCGGTGGCAGAGTCCTCCTCATGCAGATATCCAGATACAGATACGTTGCCGCGGGCCTCTTCCTGGGCGCCGCCCTGACCCTGACCGCCTGCGGCCAGCAGGGCACCGGCCCGACGGTGGCCGGCCCCGCCCCCAGCCTCGGCGCCACCCTCTCCCCCTCGCCCACCCACTCCCCCGTAGGCCCCGCACGGGGCAATGTGGAGCCCGACTCCCACGACGGAGCCCCGCACTACCGCGAGAACAACGGCTTCAAGATCCCCAAGGACATGTCCCCCGCCAGCGAGGAGATCGCCCGCAAAGAAGCCGCCCGCATCGAGCCCGTCCTTAAGCGGCTTTGGACAGCCAAGGTGTGGGATGCCAAGAGTGTGCGCGCGGCGCTGCTCAAGCTCGGCTACCGAAACGAGGGCCCGGACAGCGAGCAGGGGCGCGGAACCCTCTTCGTGCAAGCCCATGACCCCGACAGCAACCCAGGTGCCAGCGTCGCCCTCAACGTCCGTCACGACGCCTGTGTGACCGCGTTCGTGCAGACGACCAACTACCAGGTCAAGGTCAATGGCCGGTTCCTGGAGACCGGGTGCTTCGAGCCTCGCAGCGGCCACTGAGCGCCGAGGTTCCCTGGGATCGCCCCGATTACCGAGTGCTACGTGAAATTCGCGGCGGCTTCGCAAGCTGAGGGCCGCGCCCAGCAGCCACCTGCCACCAGGACCCGGATCAGCCGTCCAGCGTGGGCACAGCCCATCGCGTCACCGACGCGGAGGGCGCCCTTGACCGAGCCGACCAGACGAAGAGTGCTCGTCCACTCAGCAGAGCTATCGGGGAGGTACAAGCCAGCAGTGGCTGCGCTGCACGCTCAGGCACCGCGGCGAGACCACCCAGATGGCCCAGGCCAGAAACAAACTCCAGCAGGTCAGGCCCTGTCGCCGCCGATCTCCGGCCCTACGGCTCATGGCTACTTTCACGGCTACGTACGTAGCCACACAGCCCCGTTTGAACCGGTGCGGACCAGGGTCTGGCCAAGCTCACGTTTCCACGAAAAAGGGCCTCTGACCAGCAATTTCCCTGATCAGAGACCCCCAGTGGCGGACGAGTCGGCCTGTACGCCGGGTTCTGTCTCCCGAGGGCCTTGCGGCCCCCGGGGAGGCGGCCATCCATCTAGGACCGGCGTTGCCGCCGGCCTCGTGCGGTCTACCCGCGGACTCGGGCGGGCAGCCCTCGATCGTCCGCGCAGAGCCACCGTGCGGCGGCTCCTCTTGACCTTGCTCCAGGTGGGGTTTACCGAGCCGTCCGAGTCACCTCGGACGCTGGTGGTCTCTTACACCACCGTTTCACCCTTACCGGACGCCTCGCGGCCTCCGGCGGTCTGTTTTCTGTGGCACTGTCCCGCGGGTCACCCCGGGTGGGCGTTACCCACCACCTTGCCGTGTGGAGCCCGGACGTTCCTCGGCGGAGCCCCTGAGGACCCCGACGCGACCGCCCGGCCGGCTCGTCCGCCGTGCTGAGCATGATACCCGGCGGCGCGGCCCGGTCGGCTCAGAGGAAGTCGGTCGTCTCCAGCGCGAAGGAGAACGGAGCGGGCAGGTCGAGCTGCTTGCCGAAGGGGACCGTGACGTGCTGCCGGTAGTCGGCGCCCTCCGGGTCGCCGAAGAGCGTCACATCGCTCTTCTCGCGGTCGACGAGCAGGTAGAGGGGGATCCCGCCGCGTGCGTAGCAGTGGCGCTTGGCCGTACGGTCCCGGTCCGGCTTGGTCGAGGTGACCTCGGCGACCATGGCGACGCCGTCGCACGGCATCCAGGACTCGGCGCCTCGGAAGAGCCGCAGCTCTCGCGGGGCGAAGGTGCCGTCCGGGATCACGTGGTTCCGCACGCAGAGACCGCCACGGGGCACCTTGAGCCCCTTGTTGCCCGAGAACTGCATCCGGGTCTCGGACCGCGTGAACACCTGCTCGGCGATCAGACTGATGTGATCCTCGTGGTCCCCGTCCGGCGGCGGTGTCACGACGATTTCCCCCTCGATCAGCTCGGCCCGGAAGCCCTCTGGCGTCTCCAGGGCCAAGAAACCCTCCAGCAGGACATCGTCGTGGTCCCGCGTGAGCGGTTCGTGTGCCATGGCGCTCATGCCACCCTCTTCCCTGTCTCGCCGCCAGCGTAGGTACCGAGGGGGCCGGTACCTCGCGGAAAGAGCCTTCCTCACTCGATCGTGGCACAGAAGCGCTTCGGCCGAGGCCGTAGGCTGCGGCCGGGTGGGGCCGCGTCCGGGTCCGCCCCGTACCGTTCTCGCGTTGCCCCGACGCCCCGACCCCGAGGAGAGACCGTGCTCGTGCTGCTGCCCCCGTCCGAGGGAAAGGCCACAGGAGGCTCCGGGTCCCCGCTGGACCTGGGATCACTGTCGCTGCCGGGGCTGGGCGCGGCGCGGGCGGAGGTGCTGGACCAGCTGGTGTCGCTGTGCTCGGGCGACGAGGTGAAGGCCGCCGAGGTGCTGGGGCTCAGCGAGGGGCTGCGCGGCGAGATCGCGAAGAACGCGGCGCTGCGGGAGGCCGGGACGCGGCCCGCCGGGGAGATCTACACCGGTGTGCTGTACGACGCGCTCGGCCTCGCCACGCTGCCGCCCGCCGCCCGCCGCCGGGCTGAGCGGTCGCTGCTGGTCTTCTCGGGTCTGTGGGGTGCCGTACGGATCGACGACCGCATCCCCTCGTACCGCTGCTCGATGGGCGTGAAGCTCCCGGGGCCGGGCGCGCTCGGCAGCTACTGGCGGACCCGGACCCCGATGGCCGACGTCCTTCCCGAGGCCGCCGGGAACGGGCTGGTGCTGGACCTCCGCTCGGCGGCGTACGCGGCGGCCTGGAAGCCCAAGGGGGCGGTCGCCGAGCGTACGGCGACGGTGCGGGTGGTGCAGTCGAAGATCGTGAACGGGGTCGAGAAGCGGTCCATCGTCAGCCACTTCAACAAGGCGACGAAGGGCCGGATGGTCCGGGACCTGCTGACCGCCGGCGCCGACCCGAGCGGCCCCGGTGAGCTGGTGGAGGCGCTGCGGGGGCTGGGGTACGTGGTGGAGGCCGCACCGCCGGAGCGGGCGGGGCGGGCCTGGGCGCTGGACGTGGTGGTGACCGAGCTTTAGCTCCGCGGGACGTGGTGGTGACCGAGCTTCAGCTCCGCGGGGACGTGGCGGTGACCGAGCTTCAGCTCCGCGGGACGTGGCGGTGACCGAGCTTTAGCTCGCGGGACGTGGTGGTGACCGAGCTTCAGCTCCGCGGGGACGTGGTGGTGACCGAGCTTCAGCTCCGCGGGACGGGTTCGTCCGGCGCGGCCCGACACCTGTCCGTCCTTGCGGCCCGCACATGACAGGCCGCGTCATTGCAGTATGCGCAACCACCATTGCGCAGTGCGCTCGCCGTCGGCAGGATGGGCGCCGTGACTAGCACCGTGCCCTCCTCCGGTTCCTCGCTCCTCGACCTCGCCCCCGTCATCCCCGTGGTCGTCGTCCACGACGCCGCCGACGCCGTCCCGCTGGCGCGTGCCCTGGTGGCGGGCGGGCTGCCGGCGATCGAGGTGACCTTCCGGACGCCCGCCGCCGCGGACGCGATCCGGGCGATCGCCGAGGAGGTTCCGGACGCGGTCGTCGGCGCCGGTACCGTGCTCAGCCCGGAGCAGGTGGAGACGGCCGTCGACGCCGGGTCGCGTTTCCTGGTCACGCCCGGCTGGACGGACCGGCTGCTGGGGGCGCTGGACGCGTCCGGGCTGCCGTATCTGCCGGGCGTCTCGACCACCTCGGAGGTCGTGGCGCTGCTGGAGCGCGGAGTGGAGGAGATGAAGTTCTTCCCGGCCGAGGCGGCCGGGGGCACGGCGTATCTGAAGGCGCTCGCCTCACCGCTCCCCCGGGCCCGCTTCTGCCCGACCGGCGGGGTCAACGCCTCGAACGCGCCCGAGTACCTGGCCCTGCCCAACGTCGGCTGCGTGGGTGGCACCTGGATGCTGCCCGCCGACGCGCTGGCGGCGGGCGACTGGGACCGGGTGGAGTCCCTGGCCCGCGAAGCGGCGGCGCTGCGGGGCTGACGACGCCGGCCGCGGCCACGACGATCACTCACCCCGGCCCAGCACCGTGGCCCGGGGCCGGAGCCGAGTCACACGGCGACCAGGCGCACCCGGTCGCCGCAGAGCTTGGCCATGTCGTCCACGTCGGACGTCAGCATGACAACGGGATGCCGCTGTTTGAGGGCGATCGCCGCCACGGCCGCGTCGATCGCGTATGTGTGGCCGTGCAGAGCGGCCCCCATCAGCAGCGCCGAGGCCGCCTTTGCTTCCTCCTCCCCCACCGGGAGGACGCGGAGACCGGAAAGGACCCAGCTCAGCCGGGCCTTGTCGATGCGCGCATGCACGGCCTCGATGACGGTGAGCGCGCAGACCACGGCTTCCATGCCCCGCCTCCGCGCCTCCGCCACCAGGGCGACAACCGATTCGTCATCGTTCAGCAGCTTGGAGAGGCCCTCGCTGTCCAGGACGAGCGTCCCGTCGTGGCTCAGCTTGCGGCGGGCCACTGCTCGTCCTCGGCGAACACCTCGTCGAAGACCTGACGCGCCCGCTCCTGAGCCTTCGCCGAGACCGGGCCCACGCGCCGTTCATAGTCAGCCAGGTACTCGTCCAGGATCTGACCGCGTAGCTCCCGCTCGACCGCCGCGGTGATGAACGCCGAGAACTCCCGCTTGCCGACGCGCGAGCGAATCGCCTCGGCGGTCCCTTCGGGGAGGGAGAGGCTCACCCGGGTGGCCGGCCCCTCGCCGATGCTGTACGACGCCTCAGCCTCATACTCAGACATACGCCCCACGTTATCAAACGAGTAGGAAGTGGGGTGGCGAAGAGGCGGGCGCCTACCGCAGGTGGGCCGTCTCGTTCAGCAGCCTCAACGACGCGTTCCCGTCCGCGTAGTACGCCACCGCCGACAGCGAGGCCGCCGAGAGCTCCATGCGGAACAGGGCCTCCGGCGGGGCGCCCAGGGCCAGCCGGACCAGGGTTTTGATCGGGGTGACATGGGTGACGAGCAGCACCGTACGGCCCGGGTAGCGGGCGATCAGCTTGTCGCGGGAGAGCGCGACCCTGCGCGCGACCGACGCGAAGCTTTCGCCACCGCCGGTCGGGGCCGCCTTGCTGGAGGCCAGCCATGCCGCCAGGTCATCCGGGAAGCGCTCCTTGACCTCCGCGAAGGTCAGGCCCTCCCACGCGCCGAAGTCGGTCTCCCGCAGCCCCTCGTCGACGCGGACGTCCAGGCCCAGGCGCCGGGCCACCACGTCGGCGGTCTCGCGGCAGCGCAGCAGCGGTGAGGTGACGACGGCCTGGATGGTGCCGCGTGCGGCGAGCGCGGCGGCGACCCGCTCGGCCTGGTGGCGGCCGACCGGGGACAGGCCGGGGTCGGTGCCCCCGCTGCCGGAGAAGCGCTTCTCGGGGGTGAGCGGGGTCTCCCCGTGCCGGAGCAGGACGAACGTGGCGGGGGTGCCCAGGTCCGCCGAGCCCCAGCCCACCGCGGGAGCGCCCGTGGCGGCGGGCTCGGCGAGGGCGTCGTCGGCGGGGGCGGCGGCCTCCGGCGCGCCCGCCGCCAGCGTGCCGCCCGGCGGCACCTTCGGCCGCCACTGCTCGCCCCGCTTGCCCGCGTCCATCGCCTCGTTGGCGAGCCGGTCCGCGTGCTTGTTCCGCTCGCGCGGGATCCACTCGTACGACATCCGGCCGGCCGGGAAGACCGCCTTGGCCTCGGTGGCCAGCGGACGCATGTCCGGGTGCTTGATCTTCCAACGGCCCGACATCTGCTCGATGACGAGCTTGGAATCCATCCGCACCCGGACTTCGGCCTCCGGGTCCAGGGCGTACGCCGCCCGCAACCCGGCGACCAGGCCCTTGTACTCGGCGACGTTGTTGGTCGCGGTGCCGATGTACTCGGCCACCTCGGCGAGCGTCTCGCCGGTCTCCGCGTCGCTCACCACCGCGCCGTAACCGGCCGGCCCCGGGTTGCCCCGGGACCCGCCGTCCGCCTCGACGACGAAGCGCCGCGCCATCGGACTACAGCCCCGACTCGGGCGTACGGACCAGGATCCGGCGGCAGTTCTCGCACCGCACCACCGTGTCGGGGGCCGCCGACCGCACCTCGTTGAGCTCGGTGATGGCCAGCTCCTGGCGGCAGCCGTCGCAGCGCCGCTGGTAGAGCCGGGCCGCGCCGATACCGCCCTGCTGCTCGCGCAGCTTGTCGTAGAGCTTCAGCAGGTCGGCGGGGATGGTCCCGGCGATCACCTCGCGCTCCTTGGTGACGGTCGCGACCTCGGCGTCGATCTCCTCGGCCGCCGCGTCCCGGCGCGAGGTGGCGTCACTGATCTTGGCATGGAGGGACTCCACCCGCCCGGTCAGCTCGGTGACCCGCTCCTGGACGGACTCCCGGCGCTCCATGACCTCCAGGACGACGTCCTCCAGGTCGCTCTGGCGCTTGGCGAGGGAGGCGATCTCGCGCTGGAGGTTCTCCAGGTCCTTGGGCGAGGTGACGGCGCCCGAGTCCAGGCGCTTCTGGTCGCGGGCGGCGCGCTGGCGCACCTGGTCCACGTCCTGCTCGGCCTTGGTCTGTTCGCGAGCGGTGTCGCTCTCCTCGGTCTGCGCGGCGATGAGCAGGTCACGCAGCTGGGTGTGATCGGCGTTCAGCGTCTCGATCTCGGCGTGCTCGGGCAGCGTCCTGCGCTTGTGCGCGAGCTGCGACAGCCGGACGTCGAGCGCCTGGACGTCGAGGAGGCGGATCTGATCGGCGGGCGCGGCATTCAGCGTGGGGCTCCAGGGGAGTCGATGGGACGGAACGGCGATAGCGAGGTCGAGCTGAGGATCGAACGGATCGAGCGGATCGAACGGTTCCAGTGGATCGAACGGTTCCAGTGGATCGAGTGGATCGAACGGATCGAGCGGACGTCAAGCGGAGAAGGACGGAGCGGCCGCGCGGGCGGCCGGGGCCGCGGCGTGGGCCGTCCAGGGGTCGGTGACGGTACGGGAGACATGCGTCCGCAGGCCCCAGCCGTGCCGGTCGGAGATCTCGTCCAGCTGGGCCGCGGCCTGCTCGGTCCAGGGCCACTCGGTGGCCCAGTGCGCGGCGTCCACCAGGGCGATATCGCTGTGCTCCCGCGCCTCCGAGGACGGGTGGTGGCGCAGATCGGCGGTGAGGAACGCGTCGACCCCGGCCGCGCGCACCGCGCCGAAGAGGCTGTCGCCGGAGCCGCCGCTGACGGCGACCCGGCGCACCGTGCGGTCCGGGTCACCGGCGGCCCGGATGCCCTGCGCGGTGGCGGGCAGCCGGGCGGCGGCGCGCTCGGTGAACTCCCGCAGCGTCTCGGGGTGGTCCAGCTCGCAGATCCGGCCCAGGCCCCGGCGGCCCTCGGGGTCGGTCGCGTCGGGCACCAGCGGGCCGACGACCCGCAGGTCGAGCGCTCCGGCGAGGGCGTCGGAGACGCCGGGGTCGGCGGTGTCGGCGTTGGTGTGCACGACGTGCAGGGCGATGTCGTTCTTGATCAGCGTGTGCACCACCCGGCCCTTGAAGGTGGAGGCGGCGACCGTGGTCGTCCCCCGCAGATAGAGCGGATGGTGGGTGATCAGCAGATCGGCGCCGAGGGTCACCGCCTCGTCGACCACTTCCTGGACGGGGTCGACGGCGAACAGCACGCGGGTGACCTCGGCGTCGGGGTCACCGCACACCGTGCCGACGGCGTCCCACTGCTCCGCCCGCTCGGGCGGCCAGAGGGCGTCGAGTGCGGCGAGGACGTCGTTGAGTGCGGGCACGGGGCAAGGCTACCTCCCGGATCACCGCTGAGCCCTGCCCCGGCCTTCACCCAGCGCGACCACCCGGCGGGAGGCGGGGCGGAGGCAGTCGGAGACGGCTCGGGCGCTCGGCCGCTCGGGCGCTCGGCCGGTACACGGCGCGCGCCGAGCGCCCGGCGGAGGCATCCGCCCGACGCCGGAGGTGTCCGTCCGACGCCGGAGACATCCGCCCCGTGGAAACGCCCGCCCTGCAGGGCCATCCGCCCGGCGCCGGAGACGTCCACCCGGTGGAAACGCCCGCCCGGCAAGGGCGTCCACTCGACGCCGGAGACATCCTGGCGAAGTCCTTGCCGCCCTGCGCGACGGACTTCCCGCCCCCGCCCTTGCCCCTGGCGCCGCCCGCGCCGTCGTCGGACGATCCGCAGGCGGTGAGGGACAGCGCCCCGGCCAGGGCGAGGGCGAGGGCGGCACTGCCGCGGGCGCGCAGGGACATGACGGGGCTCCTGGGAAGCTGGGGCGCGCGTTCCGGGGAGCGCGCCAAACGCACTTAGGTGGACCTTACTTTCGTCACAAACCACCCCCTCAGCCGCTTACAGCACATTCGTCCGCGACCTCTCAAGCGAATCGGGCAGCAGCCACACTTACGGGTGGAGCACGCCCATTACGGCCTTCGGCAGGGAGTATGAAAACTACTTTCGGTGGCCGGAGGTGACCGATCGATGACTGCCTGTGCCTTCGACACCGCCCTCACCGGGGGCGTCGGCGACCGGCCACGAGGGGGTTTCACCATCGCCTCGGACCGCTCGTACGGCGCGCGGCTCACGCTCAGCGGGAAGGCGGGCTGCTGGTATCCGGAGCGCTGGACGCTGGACGGCCCCGAGCCCTACGCCGTGCCGCTGCCCGCCGCCCAGCCCGAGGAGCCGGACAGCGAACTTCTGCCGCTCGCCGACGGGCAGGTGCTCATCCACCGCCGGGTGGCCGGTCACCACGCCTTCTCCCTGCTCTATCCGGCCGGGCCGGGCACCGGTGAGCGCCCGCTCGGCGCCATCGACCACGCCGAGGTCTCGCTGCTGCCGCCCGCGCCCGGCGGCCTGTGCGCCTTCGCGCTGGGGCGCGGGCAGCGGTCCACCTCCGTCTGGCTGGTGTTCGGCGGCGGTGTCCTCGTCCCCCAGCACGTGGCCGAGGTGCCGGGCCGCTGCACCGGCGGCAACTGGCTGGACCGCACCGGCCGGCTGCTGGCGCTCGACCGCGAACTCGACGGCCGGACGAAGACGGTGGTGGTCGATCTGCGGCGGGGCGGTGAGACCAGCCCGCTGCTGCAGATCACCGAGCGCAGCGACGACCGGCTGCTGCTCGCCGACCCCGACAGCGGTCTGCTGCTCGTACGGTCCGACGCGCCCGGGGACGAGCGGTTGGGGTGGGGGGTGCTGGGCAGCGCCCGGCCGGTGAGGTTCCCGGACTGTCTGCGGTCCGCGGGGCGATGGGGGGCCACTCCGTTCGCGATGCAGCCGGGGCAGGTGCTGACGCCGGAGGCGTGCGCGGTGGCCTTCCGCATCGACGGGCCGGGCGGGGCCGGGCGGCCGTGGGTGGGCGTATGGCGCCCGGCGGAGCGGCGGTTGCGCGAGTTCCCGGCACCGGAGGGCTGGCTTCCGGGCGCGGGCCTGTGGACCCGGGACGGTGAGCTGCGGCTGCCGTACGTGACCCCCCAGGTGCCCTGCGGACTGGCCCGGGTACGTCTGCCCGGGGCACCGGGGATGCCGGGGATGTCTGAGAGGCCGGGGACACCGGGGGCGCAGGGGAGGCCGGGGACACCGGGGGCGCAGGGGAGGCCGGGGGCGCCGGGGAGGCCAAGGCTGTCGCAGGGTGCCTGGGCGGCGGCGCCGGGCGGGCCGGGTACGGGGCGGATGGCGGACGTCCCGGAGGCGTCGGCCGCCACGAGCGCGGCGCCGCCGCCCGGGGCACCGGCGCCGCCGTGGCGACCGCACGACGCGACGAGGGCGCGGCAGAGACCGGACGACGCGACGGGGGCGCCGTGGAGACCGGACGACACCACGGGGACGCCCTGGCGACCGGACGACGCGACGGGGACGCCCTGGCGACCGAACGACACCACAGGCACGCGACAGAGACCCGACGACACCACGGGGACACCCTGGCGACCGAACGACACGGCAGGGACGCCCTGGAGACTGGACGACACCACAGCGGCACGACAGAAGCCCGACGACACCACGGGAACACCCTGGCAGCCGAACGACACGGCAGGGACGCCCTGGCCACCGGACGACACCACAGGCACGCGACAGAGACCCGACGCCACCACGGGAACGTGGAGACTGGACGACGCCACAGGGGCACGGCGGATCGCGCGGGTGACCCGGGTAGCCCGGAAGGCCGAGCCGTCCGGACCGGCCACCTCCGGGACCGGGGCGCGGGTGGTCCAGGCGCCGCGGACGGCGGCCCCCGCGGACGGGATCGCGACGAGGATCACACCGTGGACCCGGGTCGGTCCCGGCGGACCCGCCCCCGTGCACGCACCCGGGCTGACACCGCCGCGGCCGCCGGAGCCTGCGCCGGTACGGGGGCGGGCGCTGGACCCCGAGGCAGGCTCCGGTGTCGAGCCCTGGGGCGGGACCGGGTCATGGGCCGGGGTCGAGCAGGAGATGGGGCCCGAGCCTGACCCCGGCAGTGGCCTTGGCAGTGGCCTTGGCAGTGGCCTTGGCAGTGGTACGGGCCCGGCCCTGCGGCCCGTACCACTGCAACAGGCCCCGCTGGCCCGCCCTCCGCTGGCCCGGCCACCCCGCTGGGTCCGCGATCACCGCCCTGGTTAGACTCGGCCGGGGCTGCGCGTCACTGCGTGCCGCCAATGCGCGGGACGCCCCGGGTGATGCGCATGGAAGACCGTGCGACATCGTGGTCAGCCCCTTTCGCACAGTACAAAGAGACCTGACGGGGTGACGTACCCACCATGTCCGAAACCCACATCGACACGACCCAGACGCGCCCCCGGGACGCCGCCGCGGCCCAGGCCGATGGCGGTCTGGGCAAGCACCGGGGGCAGGCCGCGTCGGAGGAGACCCAGGCACCGGCCCACGGCCGCCACCGCCGCCCGAACAAGAACGCCTCCTGATGCGCTGAAGATCATCGTGACGGGTGTCCGAGGACTGTCCGCATAGGGGTCCGAGGATCGTCCAGATCGTCCTCGATCGTGGGACGGGCCGGATTTCCGCTGGGAGGTCCGGCCCACCCGGCGATCGCGGCACCCCGGCCGGTGGGCCGTCGCCCCCCTCTGAGCCCCAGCCCCGCCCGGCCAGCGCAGGACGCCCCGGCCCAAGGCCGTAGCCCCCGCATCAGGCCCACCCCCTCCAGCGAGCGCGCGTCGTCCCAGCCGGTGGGCCGTCACTCCCGCTCGGGCCCCAGCCCCTCCCGCGAGCGCAGGCGCACCGCCCGAGGGCCGTCATCCCCGCCTGAGCCCCAGCACCTCCACCGCCGCGAAGTTCTGCCCGCCGCGCTCCGCGAAGTACGGCGTGAGCGCCGCGTCCAGCTCCTCGTAGTCGAAGGCATCGCCTTTCGCGTCCAGTTTCGCCGCCACCTTGGGCCGTTCCAGGACCGCCACCATGCCGCCGTGCACCACGAACACCTGGCCGGTCACCTTCGCCGCGGCCGGTGAGGCGAGGTAGCCGACGAGCGGGGCCGCGTGTTCGGGGGCGAGGGGGTCGAGACGGCCGTCCTCCGGGAGCTCGAAGTCCGCGAAGACCTCCTCGGTCATCCTGGTGCGGGCGCGCGGGCAGATGGTGTTCGCAGTCACCCCGTACTTGGCGAGCGCCGCCGCCGTGGAAGTGGTCAGCCCGACGATGCCGCCCTTCGCCGCCGCGTAGTTCGGCTGGCCCGGCGACCCGGCGAGGAACGCCTCGGAGGAGGTGTTGATGATCCGGCCGTGGACCGGGCCGCCCTGTGCCGCCTTGGACCGCTCGCGCCAGTGCGCGGCGGCGAAGCGGATGGTGTTGAAGTGGCCCTTGAGGTGGACGCGGATCACCGCGTCCCACTCCTCCTCGCTCATCGAGAAGACCATCCGGTCCCGCAGGATGCCCGCGTTGTTGACCAGGACGTCCAGCCCGCCGTAGGTGTCGATCGCGAGCTGGACGAGTTCTTCCGCCCGCGCGAAGTCGGCGACATCGCCCGCATGGGCCGTGGCACGGCCACCGGCCGCGCGGATCTCCTCGGCGACCTCTTCGGCGGGACCGGCCGATGCCTCGCCGGTGCCGTCGCGCCCGCCCTGGCCGTAGTCGTTGACGACGACGGCGGCGCCCAGCCGGGCCAGTTCCAGGGCCTCGGCGCGGCCGAGGCCGCGGCCCGCGCCGGTGACGATCGCGGTCTTCCCGGCCAGCGGGCCCGTCACATCTCCACGCATGTGCGCAGCGCCTCCCCGGTCCGCATCTGGCCGATCGCGTCGTTGATCTCGCCGAGCCGCACCCGGTGGGTGATCAGCCCCTCGAGGTCGATCCGCCCCGCCCGCCACAGGTCGATGGTCCGCCGGTAGGAGCGGAGCACATCGCCCCCGCCGTACAGCGAGGGCAGGATCCGCTTCTCGTCGAAGAACAGCTCGAACATGTTGAACCGCACGAAGTCGTCCATCGCCCCGGCCCCGACCACGCACAGCGTGCCGCCGCGCCGGGTGGCCTCATAGGCCCGGCGGGCGGTGTCGGAACGGCCCACGACCTCGAAGACGTAGTCGAAGCCCTCGCCCGCCGTGACGCTGTCCTTGGCGCCGTCCAGGCCGTCCGGCGCCACCGCCTCGGTGGCCCCGAACCGCAGCGCGGCCTCGCGCCGCGACTCCACGGGGTCGATGGCGACGATCTGGGCGGCACCCGACGCCCTGGCCCCCTGGATGACGCTGATGCCCACCCCGCCGCAGCCGATCACCGCGACCGACGAACCGGCTTCCACCCGGGCGGTGTTGAAGACGGCCCCGAGCCCGGTGGTCACCCCGCAGCCGATGAGGGCCGCGATGTCGTACGGGAGGTCGTCGGGGATCGGCACGGCGCAGGACGCGGGCAGGACGATCTCCTCGGCGAAGGTGCCGGTCCCGGACATGCCGAAGACCTCTTCCGGGCTGCCGCCGGGGCGCCGGAAACCGGGGGTACCGGCGTTCATGAACCCGGTCAGGCACAGCTCGGTCTGGCCACGGCGACAGGACGGACAGCCGCCGCACGCGGGCAGCCAGCACACCAGCACCCGGTCGCCCGCGCTCAGCGCGGTCACCCCGTCGCCCACCTCGACGATCTCGCCGGCGCCCTCGTGGCCGGGGACGAAGGGCGCGGGCTGCGGCAGCACCCCGGCCATCGCGGAGAGGTCGGAGTGGCACAGTCCGGTGGCCCTCACCCGCAGCCGGACCTTGCCGGGGCCGAAACCCACCGCCTCGATGTCGTCGAGGACCTCGAGCTTGTCCTGTCCCGTCTCATGCAGTACGGCAGCGCGCACGACGCCTCCTCGGGGATCGAGTCCTTGGGAACCAAACCGGATCAGGTCGGATCAGGCTAAATCGGGCCGGATGGGGCCGGGTCGGGCTGGTCCGGGCCGGATCACGTCGGCCCAGGCCAGGTGAAGTAAGCCCAGTCCAGGCCAAGTCGGCCCAGGCCGGGTCAAGCGTGCTCGACGATGGTGTCGGTGAGGACCGGTGCGTCGTCCCGCTCGACGGCGGTCGCCGTCACCTGGACGCGCGCCCGGTCCCGCCACATCCGGACGCGCAGGGTCTCGCCGGGATAGACCACCCCGGCGAAGCGGGTGGTGTACGAGCGCACCCGGGCGACGTCCCCGTCCAGCACCGTGTCCACGACCGCCTTGAGGACCATCCCGTACGAGCACAGCCCGTGCAGGATGGGCTTCTCGAACCCGGCCACCTTGGCGAATTCGGGGTCGGCGTGGAGCGGGTTCCAGTCCCCGGAGAGCCGGTAGAGCAGCGCCTGGTCCTCCCGGATGGCCCGCTCCACGGTGCGGTCCGGTTCGCGGGCCGGCGCCTGCACGCGCTCGGAGGGGCCGCGCTCGCCCCCGAAGCCGCCCTCTCCCCGGACGAAGATCCGGGTGTCGCAGGTCCACAGCGGGCCGTCCGCGTCGGCGACATCGGTGCGCAGCACGATGACGGCCGCCTTGCCCTTGTCGTACACCGCGGCGACCTTCGAGGTCTGGGTGGCGTCCCCGCTCACCGGGATCGGCCGGTGCAGCTCGACGGTCTGGCCGCCGTGCAGCACGGCGGCGAGGTCCACATCGATGCCGGGCGCGGTCAGGCCCCCCGCGAGCGCCATGCCGCCACCCGCGACCGTCGCGAAGCTGGGAAGCACATGGAGCCTGCTCTCCAGGGTGTAGCGGAGTTCGTCGGGGTCGGTGGCGGGGACACCGGCGCCGATGCCCAGGTGGTAGAGCAGGATGTCCTTGTGCCCCCAGGTGAGAGCCGTGGTCCGGGGTTCGGCCGAGACGGCCTTGGCGGCATCAATGGGCATAGGGCGACAGCACTCCTTGGGTCCGCTCGCTCGGCCTCGGTCGGAAGACCCCGGCCCGCCCGTCCGCACCGTCGGCCGCGCCGGGGTCGTTACTGGTCGGCCGGGTCGCGCCACCGGCATGGGCAGGTAGAACGCGTTCTAGCCGATGGCACCCTGTATAGCCCAATCGCCCCGAAGGGGGAAGGGCGCCGACAGCCTGAACTGACGGCACGTCAGGTGACGGCGGTCAGGGTGCCGAAGCCCCTGGGACATATGTCACGGCCGTCCCCTGACATCCGCATCTGCCCAGCTCATACGGGGATCCGTAAGGTCGGACGCATGTATGTCGCCGCCGAGCGCATCGAGCGGCTCAGCCGCCGGGCCAACCCGCCAGGAGCTGGCCCGTACGGCGGTGGAGAAGGAGCGGCTGCGATTCTCCCGCGATCCGCACGACCTGCTGGGCCCATGAAGCTATGACGAATCGCGGGTGGCCGCGGGCGTCCGCGGCAGCAGGACGGCCATCAGCACCACCGCCGCCGCGATGATCCCGGTGGCCACGACGAAGGCGTGGCCGTACCCGGCCGCGAGCGCCTCCGGCCCGGCCCCGCCGCGTGCCGCGGTCCGCTCGGCCGCGACCGTGGCCAGCACGGTCAGGCCGAGCGCACCGCCGATCTGCCGCGAGGTGTTGACCAGCCCGGACACCAGCCCCGCCTCGGAGGGGGCGGCGCCGGAGGTGGCGGAGGCGGCGAGCGGGGTCATCATCAGCCCGGACCCGAGGGACATGATGATCGCGGGGCCCAGGACCGTCCCCACATAGGTGCCGTCGGCGCCCATCCGGCTCTGCCACGCGTAGCCGACGACGGCCAGCGAGCCGCCCGCGATCGCCAGCAGCTTGCCGTCCACCCGGGCCATCAGCCGGGGCGCGAGCTTCGAGCCGACGACGATCGACAGGCTGTGCGGCAGGAAGGCGAGCCCGGCCTTCACCGGGCTGAAGTGCAACACGTTCTGCAGGTAGAGCGACATGAGGTACCACATGGCGAACATGCCGCCGCCACACACCACCATCACCGCGTTCGCCGCCGACACCGCCCGGATGCGGAACAGCCGCAGCGGCATCAGCGGCTCCCGCGTACGCGCCTCGACGGCCACGAACACCGCGAGCAGCACGAGCCCGGCGAGCAGCGGGCCGAGCGAGGCGGCGGCGGTCCAGCCGTGCGGTTCGGTCTGCACGATGCCGTACGCGAGCGCCGCGACGCCCGCCGTGACCAGCACCGCGCCCGGTACGTCGAGCCGCCGTACCACCCCGGAGCGGCCCTCGGTCAGCCACACCGCCGCGGCCACCAGCACCACGATGCCCACCGGCACGTTGACCAGCAGCACCCAGCGCCAGGACAGGTACTCGGTGAGCACACCGCCGACCAACCCGCCCGCCGCGCCCCCGCCGGCGCCGACCGCCGTCCAGGTGCCGATGGCCCGGGTGCGGGCCGCGCCGGTCGGGAAGGTGGTGGTGAGGATGGTGAGGGTGGCCGGGGAGAGCACGGCCGCGCCGATGCCCTGCAGCGAGCGGGCGACGATCAGCTGCCAGGGCTCCTGTGCGAGGCCACCGGCGAGGCTGGCCGCGGTGAACAGCCCGAGCCCGGCGAGGAAGACCCGTTTGCGCCCGAAGAGATCGGCGGCGCGCCCGCCGAGCAGCAGGAACCCGGCGAAGGTGAGCGCGTAGGCGTTCACCACCCACTGCAGCCCGGTCTCGCCGAGCCCCAGGTCCGTACGCATCGACGGCAGCGCCACGTTCACCACCGAGACGTCGAGCACCACCAGGAACTGCCCGGCGCAGGCGGCCAGCAGGACCGCCCAGACCGGGGGCGAGGCGCGCGGGGCCCGGGCGGTGGCTGCGGTTTCCGAGGGGAGGGGCGTTGGGGTGGCCATAACGGCGATGCTCGCATCCGGAACCCGTCCTGCGCATCGGCGTTTCTGCGCAATTGGGGAGGGCGCGGGACCCAGTACGTCCCCGGCTATGTCCCCGGTGGGCGCCCGTCGAGGGCTCGTGACCCTGGGCGCCGCGGGCCGGTGGCGGTGCGGCAGGATGAGCGGGTGACCCAGTCTGCTGCCGCCGCCGCGCCCACGGCCCCCGACCGCACCGTGCTCGACGCCTTCGAGGAGGCGAAGGGCTTCATGCCGCTGGACGAGGGGCTCGCCCTGTACGCCGCGGCCGCCGAGGCGGCGGCCGAGCTGGGGCTGCCGCTGGTGGAGGTCGGCACGTACTGCGGGCGCTCCACCATCCTGCTGGCCGACGCCGCCCGCGCGGCGGGAACGGTCGCCGTGACCGTGGACCACCACCGGGGTTCGGAGGAGCAGCAGCCGGGCTGGGAGTACCACGACCCGGAGGTGGTGGACCCCGAGACCGGGCGGATGGACACGCTGCCGACCTTCCGCCGCACCCTGCACCGGGCGGGTCTCGAGGACCATGTCATCGCCGTGGTCGGGCGGTCCCCGCAGGTCGCGGCGGTGTGGGGGCGGCCGGTCGGGCTGGTGTTCATCGACGGCGGACACACCGACGAGCACGCGAGCGCCGACTACGAGGGCTGGGCCCCGCATCTCGCGCCGGGCGGGCTGCTGGTGATACACGACGTCTTCCCCGACCCGGCCGACGGCGGTCAGGCGCCGTACCGGATCTACCGCAGGGCGCTCGCCTCCGGCGCGTTCACCGAGGTCTCCGCGACCCGCTCGCTGCGCGTCCTGCGCCGCACCACGGCCGCACCGCCCGCCTGATCGCGAGCACATGGCCGGGGCGCCCCGGCCCGTCCTGATCGCGAGCACATGTCCGGGGAGCCCCGGCCCGTCCCGCCACTTCCGTTTCTCGGTGGCAGATGGCGGCCGACGCCCCGCTCCGAGCAGCAGACGGCGACCGACGCCCCTCGAGCCATCCGCGGCGAGCGCGCCCGCGCGGCCGGGGCCAGCCGGAAGGCCCGGCAGCCGCCGCGCCCGGCGACAGCGCGCAGCACCCGACC
>NZ_BBOX01000130.1 GCF_001553455.1 Streptomyces hygroscopicus subsp. hygroscopicus | reverse complement strand
GTGGGGGACCACTCAGCGACAACGCACGGCATCTGCCCCGACCCACGCGGCACCCGACCCGGCCCATGCGGCACCCGACCCGACCCATGCCGCTTCAGCCCCGGACCATGCGGCCCCAGCCCCGGACCATGCGGCACCCACCCAGCGACGACGCGCGGCACCCGACCCGACCCACGCGACACCCGACCCGACCCACGCGGCACCCCAACCCGGCCCATCCGACCCCAGCCCCCGGACCCGTGGGGGACCACTCAGCGACAACGCACGGCATCTGCCCCGACCCACGCGGCACCCGACCCGGCCCATGCGGCACCCGACCCGACCCATGCCGCTTCAGCCCCGGACCACTCGGCGGCCCCAGCCCCGGACCGATGCGGCACCACCCAGCGACGACGCGCGGCACTCGACCCGAACCACGCGACACCCGACCCGACCCACACGGCACCCCAACCCGGCCCATCCGACCCCAGCCCCGGACCATGGGGCACCCACCCAGCGACAGCGCACGGCACCCGACCCGAACCGCGCAGAACCTGCCCGGACCACGCGGCACCCGACCCGAACCAGCCACACCGGCCCCAACCACGCGGCACCCGCCCCCCGCCCGGGGCCTGGCCACCTCCGCCCGGGGCCTGGCCACCGCCCCGGGGCCGGGGCCAGGCCCGCCGGGGTCGGTGTCCGTCCGGCGCACGCGCCTCGTCGGCTGTCCCGGCGTGTGGGGCGGTGGCGGCCCGGCTACCATCGCCCGCGTGTCCAACGGCAGCTTTCCCCCCGAGTCCGGTCGCCGCGGCGGCACTCTCGCGATCGTCCTGGCGGCGCTGATACCAGCCTGTTGCGTCGCCTTCTGGCTGCTGTCGAGTTCCCCCGGCGGCTCGAAGGACGACGACGCGGACGGGGGCAGCGGGTCCACGGCCCCCTCCGCGTCCTCCCCCTCCCCCTCGGCCACGGCCTCCCCGTCGTCCGGTAAGCCCCTCCAGGGCAAGGTCGTGGTCATCGACCCCGGCCACAATCCGCACAACCGTGACCACCCCTCACAGATCGCCCGGCTCGTGGACATCGGCACCAACGAGAAGGAGTGCGACACCACCGGCACGGCCACCAACTCCGGCTACGCCGAGGCGTCCTTCACCCTGGACGTGGCACGCCGCGTGCGCACCGCGCTCGAAGCGCGCGGTGCCACGGTGCGGTTCACCCAGGACGGCGACCGGCCCTACGGGCCATGTGTGGACGAGCGCGCGGAGATCGGGAACACGGCGCACGCCGATGCCGTGGTCTCCGTCCACGCGGACGGCGCCGCCGCCGGGCAGCGCGGGTTCCATGTGATCCTGCCCAAGTCCGTGCGGGGCGGCGGCGCGGACACCTCCGCCATCACCGCGCCCTCCCGCCTGCTCGGCGAGCGGCTGCGCAGCCGGTTCGCCAAGGCCACCGGCAGCGAGCCCGCGCAGTACATCGGCGACGGCAGCGGGCTGGACGTCCGGGGCGATCTCGGCGGGCTCAATCTGTCCACCGTTCCCAAGGTGTTCATCGAGTGCGGCAACATGCGCGACCCCCAGGACGCCGCCGAACTGACCGACGCGGCGTGGCGCGAGCGCGCGGGGCGTGGTATCGCACAGGGCATTACGGACTTCTTGAACGAGTAGCGCTCCCTCAACCGAACGGGAGGTCACGACCGGGATACCGATGGGACACCCTCGGACTCCCCAGGGCGATTCCCCCGTACGATGGGGCCCACCCCCGACGCCTTCGCGCTACGCGCCTGGCGGCAGCGCTACGTACAGACGAAACCGACAAAGGACCTCACCTTGAACATCCGCTCGCTCACTCGAGGCGACGGCGTGGTGATCGGAGCAGCGGTGTTGCTGTTCATCGCCTCCTTCCTCGACTTCTACACCGTCGACTGCGGTGGCAACAGCTTCTGCCGGGACGCCGGTGAGAACGGATGGAAGTCCGCCTTCTTCCCCGTACTGCCGTCGATCTTCCTCGCCGGTATCATCGCCGCGGTGCTCATCGTCTCCGCACGTTTCCAGCCAGCGGGCCGCAACCTGTTCGGGCTCTCGCTCGAACAGTGGGGCTCGGCGCTGGCGGTCTTCGCGGCCTGGAGTTCGCTGTGGACGATCATCGGTGGCCCTGACGGGGTGGACAAGGGCGTCGGGCAGATCCTCGGCCTGATCGCCACGCTGGCGATGGCGGCCGTCGCGCTGCTCGCCCAGCGCGTCCCGGCCCTGAAGGCCCCGCTGATGAACGCCACCGGCCCGGCCCCGTCCCCCTACGGCGCCCAGGGAGTGCAGCCGGGTTACGGCTACCCGGGCCCGGGTGCCCAGCCCGGCGCCCCCGCGCCGTACGGCTCGCAGCCCGGTCAGCCGCAGCCCGGCCAGTCCTTCGGCGGCCAGCCGGCCCCGTCCCCGGCGGCCCCCGGCGGCGACTTCGCCCCGTTCTGGTTCGCGGTTCCGGTGGCCCGTCCGCTGTACGCCGAGGACGGTTCGTCCAGCACCATCGCCGAACTGGCCCCCGGCACCTGGTACCTCGCGGTGGAGCAGCGCGGTCAGGCGCTGGTCGCCCAGACGCAGGACGGCCGCCGCGGCGTGCTGCAGGACACCACGGGGATCCAGCGCGGCTGATCCGCTTCCCGCGTCTCCCATGACGCACACCGCAACGGCCCCTCGCCCGCGTTTCACCGGGCGAGGGGCCGTTGCCATGCGCGGCCCCGGCCCGTACAGTCCGGCCGGTGTGCGGCTGACGTGCCGTCAGCCGTGGTTGTCCACCCTGTCCGGCGGAACGAGGGGGCTCCCATGCGGCTCGGTCTGGCGCTCGGCTACTGGGGCCGCGGCCCCGATCCCCGCCATCTGGAACTCACCCGGGAGGCGGAGCGGCTCGGCTACCACTCGGTGTGGACCGCCGAGTCCTGGGGCTCGGACGCCTTCACCCCGCTCACCTGGCTCGCCGCGCACACCAGCCGGATCGCCCTGGGCACCGCGGTCGCGCAGATGGCGGCCCGCACCCCCACCGCCACCGCGATGCAGGCGCTCACCCTGGACCATCTCTCCGGCGGGCGGATGATGCTGGGCCTGGGGCTGTCCGGACCACAGGTGGTCGAGGGCTGGTACGGGCGCCCGTTCCCCAAGAGCCCGCTGACGGCGACCCGCGAGTACGTCGAGGTCATCCGGCAGGTGCTGGCCCGGGAGGCGCCGGTGCGGCTCGACGGGCGGTACCACGCGCATCCGTACGCCGGTCCGGACGCCACCGGACTGGGCAAACCCCTCAAGCCCATCGTCCATCCGCTGCGCGCCGGACTCCCGGTGCTGCTCGGGGCGGAGGGGCCCAAGAACATCGCGCAGACCGTGCGCATCGCCGACGGCTGGCTGCCGCTGTACTGGTCGCCGTCGCGTACGGAGCTGTACCGGGAGGCGCTGGCCGACGCCCGGGACGGCTTCATGGTGGCGCCGATGGCGCAGGTGCGGGTGTGCGCCGATGTGGCCGAGGGGCTGAGGCCGGTGAAGGCGATGCTCGGCTTCTACATCGGCGGCATGGGCCACGCGGCCCGCAACTTCCACGCCGATCTGATGGGCCGCTTCGGCTACGAGGCCGAGGCGCGCCGGGTGCAGGAGCTGTTCCTGGCGGGCCGGCGCGCGGAGGCGATCGACGCGGTGCCGGACGCCTTCGCCGATGAGATCTCGCTGGTCGGGCCGCGGGAGCGGATCGCGGAACGGCTGGAGCTGTGGCGCGAGGGCCCGGTGACGGACCTGCTGGCGGTGGCGCCGGACGCCGAGACGCTGCGGGTGCTGGCGGAGCTGGCGGGCTGAATCGCCTCGTACGCGCGGGGCGGCCGATCGTCGTACGGGTGTGCGGCCGCGCGGGGTTTGGCCCCGCCTCGGACGGCAACACGTGAGGCATGTCACGAAGTTATCGCCACGGAAGCAATCAGGCGGCGACCGTCGTGGCGGTCGCCGCGGATGTCATGGCCGTCATCCTCGGCCTCTGGATCCTGTTCGCCCTTCTCGACGCCAACCGCGCCAATGACCTGGTGACGGTGGTCCACGACGCGGCGAGCTGGCTCGCGGGCTGGTCCCATGACCTCTTCACGATGGACACGGACTGGCTCCGCACCGTCCTCAACTACGGTCTCCCGGCCGTGGTGTACCTCTTCATCGGCCACGCCATCGCCGGACGGCTCCGCCGCGGCTAGGCACGCCTGCGGCAGCCCTTTCCCCGCCCCCGCCCCTTCCCACAACTGGGGCTTCGCCCCGGACCCCCGGGGGCTCGGCTCCGCCCCGAAGGGGCGCGGGGCTGTGTCGATGTGCGGCTCCGCCGCGTGGGCGCGGCCAGCCACGACGGCGTCGCGAATGATCGACGGCATGGCGAGGCAGTTCCAGCGGAGCGTTACCGGGTGCCCGGCAGCCCTTTCCCCGCCCCGCCCCTTCCCGCGGCATCGATATGCGGCTTGGCCCCGGGGGTCCGGGGCAGAGCCCCAGTCAGGGGAAGGGGCCGGGAGGGGAACAGCCCGCCGCAGGCGTCACCCACCTCTCCGGTCGGCACACCTAGCCGCAGCAGTCCGAGTCCAGCCCCCGCGGCAGGCCCTCGCCGCCGAAGACGGCCGTGGTCGCCTCGTCGCCGCCCAGCGCCGCCACGGCCAGCAGCAGCGACCCGGCCGTCCAGGTGGTCCGCTCCTCCGGCCAGACCGCGTCGTCCTCGAAGACATAGCCGGTCCAGTACATCCCGTCCTCGGCCCGCAGCCGCGGCTGGATCCACCGCAGGATGTCCACGGCGCGGTCCGACTCCCCCATCGCCCAGAGCGCGAGCGCCAGTTCGCAGCTCTCGCCGCCGGTGACCCAGGGGTTGGGGGAGACACAGCGCACCCCGTACCCCGGGACCACGAAGCGGTCCCAGTCGCCCTCGATGCGCTCCTTGGCGGCGGCGCCGGTGAGAGCGCCGCCGAGGACCGGGTAGTACCAGTCCATGGAGTAGCGGCGCTTGTCGAGGAACCGTTCGGGGTGGTGGCGTATGGCGTGGCCGAGCAGTCCCGCCGCCAGCTCCCAGTCGGGCTGGGGCTCCTCGCGGTGCTCGGCGATGGCCAGGGCGCAGCGCAGCGCCTGGTAGACGGAGGAGGAGCCGGTCAGCAGGGCGTCGGGGTCGACGGTGTCGTCGGCGCGGCGCCGCCAGCCGATCTGGCCGCCGCTCTGCTGCAGCCCGAGCACGAACTCGACGGCCGCGAAGACGGTGGGCCAGATCCGGTCGAGGAAGGCGTCGTCGCCGGTGGAGAGGTAGTGGTGCCAGGCGCCGACCGCGACGTAGGCGCAGAAGTTGGACTCCCGGCCGCGGTCGGTGGGTTCGGCGGCGGCCACGCCGTCCGGGGTGTCGGGGTAGGCCGCGTACCAGGAGCCGTCGGGGTTCTGGTGCCGGGCCAGCCAGCGGTAGGCGGCCGCGGCGCGCTCGTGTTCGCCGGCCGCGTCCAGGGCCATGGCGGCCTCGGTGTGGTCCCAGGGGTCGAGGTGGTGGCCGCGGAACCACGGTATGGCGCCGTCCGGGTGCTGGACGGCGGCGATGCCCTCGACCGTGCGCAGCACCTGTCCGGGGCTGAGCACCCCGGGCAGCGCGAGCCGTTCGGTGCGGGGCCCCGGGCGCGGTCCGAGCGCCGTCACGCCCGGTCCTCGCGGGGTGCGTGGGGCTTGGTGGCGTAGGCCACGAAGCTCTTGCCGATGACGGGGTTCAGCGCGCGTTCGGCGACCCGCGTGGCCAGCGGCTTCTTCATGATGTCCCACACCAGCAGCTTGTGGTACGCGCGCACCGGCAGCGGCGCCTGGTCGCCGTCCTTGTCCACGCCGAAGGCGCACTTGAGCCACCAGTAGGGGCTGTGCAGGGCGTGGGCGTGGTGGGTGCCGTAGGGCCGCAGTCCGGCCTCGCGCATCTTCTCCAGCAGCTCGTCGGCGCGGTAGATGCGGATGTGGCCGCCCTCGACCTCGTGGTAGGCGTCCGACAGCGCCCAGCAGACCTTCTCCGGGCCGTAGCGCGGCACGGTGACGGCGATCCGGCCGCCGGGCCTGAGCACCCGCACCATCTCGGCGAGCACGCCCTTGTCGTCCGGTATGTGTTCCATCACCTCGGAGATGATGACCACGTCGAAGCTGTCGTCGGGGAAGGGCAGGGCGAGGGCGTCACCCTCCATCGCGGTGGCCGTGGCGCCGGCCGGGGCCTCCCCGGCCTCCTGCATGGCGGCGAACCACTTGGCGACCTCGCGTATCTCCTCTCCGTTGCGGTCGAGCGCGACGACCTGGGCGCCGCGCCGGTAGCACTCGAAGGCATGCCGGCCGGCGCCACAGCCGAGGTCGAGGACGCGATCGCCGGGGGCGAGGGGGAAGCGGGAGAAATCGACGGTCAGCACGGGGGTCTGCTTTCGTCCGGCGGGATCGTGGGGCGGGGGGAGGTAGCGGGGGCGGGGCTTCGGCCGGTGCGGCGGGAGGGCGTGCCGGGCGTCGCGACGCCGCGGAGATCCATCGCAAAGCCCCCTAGCCGCGGGCGGATCGCGCGGACGCGCCGATGGCCTCGCGGTACTGCTCGACGGTGCCGCGGGCGGCCTGTTCCCAGGTGAAGCGCCGCAGCACCCGCTCACGGCCCGCCGCGCCCAGCCGGCGTCTGAGGTCCGCGTCGCCGAGCAGCCGGATCAGGGCCGTGGCGAGCGCGTCGGCGTCGCCGGGCGGTACGGCCAGGCAGGTCTCGCCGTCCACGCCGGCGACCTCGGGTATCGCACCGCCGGTGGTGGCGACCAGGGGAGTGCCGGTGGCCATGGCCTCGGCGGCGGGCAGCGAGAACCCCTCGTACAGCGAGGGCACACAGGCGATCTGGGCGCCGCGCACCAGGTCCACCAGTTCGGCGTCGCTGATGCCCTTGACGAACTCGACGGCGCCTTCGAGCCCGTAGCGGGCCATGGCGGCGGCCACCGGCCCCTCCTGCGGCCGCTTGCCGACGACCACCAGATGGGCCCCGGGGTTCTCGGCGCGGACCTTCGCGAGCGCCTCGACCAGATACCCCAGGCCCTTGAGCGGCACGTCGGCGCTCGAGGTGGTGACGATGCGCCCGGGGATGACCGGGACGGCGGGGTCGGGCGAGAACAGTCCGGTGTCCGCGCCGATGTGCACCACGTGGATCCGGTCCGGCCGCACCCCGAGGTCCTCGACGATCTCCCGGCGGGAGGAGCCGGAGACGGTGAGCACCGAGGGCAGCCGCCGGGCCACCCGCTTCTGCATCCGGGTGAAGCCGTACCAGCGGCGCACGGACAGGCGCCGCTTCCAGCCCTCGGCGGCGTCCAGCTCCAGCTGCCGGTCGACGGTGATCGGGTGGTGGATGGTGGTCACCAGCGGGAAGCCGATCCGCTCCAGGCCCAGCAGCCCGTATCCCAGGGTCTGGTTGTCGTGGACGACGTCGAACTGGCCGGGGCGCGCGGCGAGATGGCGGCGGGCGCGCAGGCTGAAGGTGAGCGGCTCGGGGAAGCCGCCGGTCCACATGGTGGCGACCTCCAGGGCGTCGATCCAGTCCCGGTACTCCTCGCGCCGGGGCGTACGGAACGGATCGGGCTGGCGGTAGAGGTCGAGGCTGGGCAGTTCGGTGAGGGTGACGCCCTCCTCGGCGTCGAGCACCGGGTACGGCTGGGCGCCGATGACCTCGACGGTGTGGCCGAGCCGGGCGAGTTCCCGGGAGAGGTGGCGTACGTAGACGCCCTGACCTCCGCAGAACGGATTCCCCTTGTAGCTGAGCAGCGCGATGCGCAGCGGCCGTTCGTCGGTGGCGGTGGGGGGCACTGCGCCAAGCGGGTCGGCCCCGGTCTCCTGCGCGGCCTCTGCGGTCACTCGCGCCCCCTCCTTGGTGCAGTTCAGCGGGAGCGTATCCGCTTCCGTTTATCTAGAACAAGTTTCACTAACGCATCGGCTGAGGAGTCTCGAAGATACCTGCCCCGGATGGCCCCTCCGGGACCGGGGCAGGTGATCCCTACCACTCGGTAGCCGAGGCGCCGAGGAGAAGTTGACGACGGAGGTGTGTGCCGGGCCGGCCCCCGCCGGACCGGCCGCGCACGGCCCCGGCGGCAACCTGCGCCAACCGCGCGGACCCGGGTGCTCCGGACACCACCCGCGTTAGCCTAGAACGAGTTCCAGTGGCTCGCAGGGCCCGGTCCTGTCCTGCCATCATGCACGATGTCCGCTTGTCGCCGACCCGCAGACGCAATACATCCGAAGTGGGACACATGACCGCAGAAGTCAAGCCGGCCGCCCTGCAGCTGACCGAGCGGCAGGAGGCGCGCCGCCGGCGCATCCTGCACACCAGCGCCCGGCTGGCCGGCCGGGGCGGCTTCGACGCGGTCCAGATGCGCGAGGTCGCCGAGCACTCCGGCGTGGCGCTCGGCACCCTCTACCGCTACTTCCCCTCCAAGGTGCATCTGCTGGTCGCGACGATGCAGGACCAGTTGCAGCACATGCACGAGACGCTGCGCAAGCGGCCACCGACCGAGGAGGAGCCGGCCGCCCGGGTCGCCCAGACCCTGATGCGCGCCTTCCGCGCCCTGCAGCGCGAACCGCACCTGGCCGACGCGATGGTGCGCGCCCTCACCTTCGCCGACCGGTCGGTCAGCCCGGAGGTGGACACCGTCTCCCGGCTCACCACCGCGATCATCCTCGATGCCATGGGCCTGGCCGACCCTCCGACGGCCGAGCAGCTCTCCGCGGTCCGGGTCATCGAGCACACCTGGCATTCGGCGCTGATCACCTGGCTCTCGGGGCGCGCCTCGATCGCCCAGGTCAAGATCGACATCGAGACCGTCTGCCGGCTGATCGACCTCACGGCCCCCGCTCCGGCTAGCTGACCGGACGGATCCGACACCAGGGGATTCGACAGAAGGGGATCCGGCACAAGGGGATCCGACACCACCGGATCCGACACCACCGGATCCGACCTCCAGGGGATTCGACACCAGGGGCGCACGCGTCAATCTCTGCGCCCTTTCAAGCTCCTGGGAGTGGTTTGTGCGCCCTCGCGCCCCCTCTTGGCTCAAATTCCGCGTTCACGCCCTGCCCAATCCCGGTATTCATGAACGGCGCGCGACAGAGCGACAACGGCGCGCGACAAGAGAACCGCATCGTGGGGGGTGGAGAAATTCGTGATCAGGTTACTTCTGGTACACGATTCAGGTCTGTTGCGGTCGGCCCTGGCGTCTTTGCTGGGAACCGAACCGGACATCGAGGCTGCCGCGTGCTCCTGGCGCGACGCGCGTAGCAGAGCCCGTTCCTTACAGCCGCATGTGTGCGTGGTGGACGCGGACTGCCCGGCCTCCGACAGGGTGGCGCGCAAGGGGGAGTTAGGGAAGATCGTCGCCTCCGCCTCCGCCTCCGGCGAGAACGGCGACTGCGGACTGCTGGTGCTGGTCAACGCCGAGCGGCCGGGTCCGCTGCGCCGCGCCCATGAGGCCCGAGCGCTCGGCTACGTCGACAAGGACGCCCCGCCCCAGCGGCTGATCGAGGCCATCCGGCAGGTGGCGAGGAAGGAGCGCTATGTCGACGAGGCGCTGGGATACGGCTTCCTCCAGGCGGCCGAGATCCCGCTGACCCAGCGCGAGCTGGGCGTGCTGTCCCTGGCCGCCGACGGCGCCTCCATCCCGGAGATCGCCCGTACGCTCCACCTGTCCACCGGGACGATACGCAACTACCTCGCCTCGATCACCCGTAAGACCGGTGCGCGCAACCGCGTGGACGCCATACGCATATCGCAGGGCGCGGGCTGGGTCTGACCCCGGCCGGCGGCGGCCCGGCTTCTGCTCCCGGCTCTTACTTCCGGCTTCTGCTTCCGGCCTCTGCCCACGGCTTCTACTCATCGGGTGGAAAGACCGGTTCACCGGTGTCCGACAGCCGGATGGCGATCGCCTCGACCGGACAGCCCTCGGCCGCCGCCAGCACCGCCTCGGACGGCTCGGCCTCCGCCTCGGACGGATGCGACTGCCGCGCCCCGTCGAGCCGGAAGCCGCCGGGCGCGGTGCTCACGCACATCCCCGAGCCGATGCACACACCGCGGTCCACCTCGATCCGCCAGCGGTCCCCCATCAGCTCGGCTCCCCGTCCCAGCCCTGGGGCAGATGGATCATCTTGTGCTCCAGGTACGCGGAGAACCCCTCCGGGCCGAACTCCCGCCCCAGACCGGAGTTCTTGTAGCCGCCGAACGGTCCGAGCATGTCGAGGCTGAAGGTGTTGACGGAGTAGGTGCCGGTGCGCACCCGCCGGGCGAAGTCGACGCCGTGCCCGGTGTCCGCCGTCCACACCGAGCCCGACAGGCCGTAGTCGGAGTCATTGGCGATCCGCAGCGCCTCCTCCTCGTCCCCGTACGGCAGCAGACAGATGACCGGGCCGAAGATCTCCTCCCGGGCGATCCGCATGTCGTTGCGGACGTCGCCGAAGAGCGTGGGCTCCACGTACCAGCCGGTCTCCTGGGCCGCCGGCCGGCCGCCACCGGTCAGCACCTTGGCGCCCTCGCGCTGCCCCAGCGCGATGTAGTCCAGCGACCGCTTCTGCTGCCGCCGCGCCACCAGCGGCCCGACCTGCGTGGCCGGGTCCAGGGGGTCGCCGACGACCAGGGCGGAGGCGGCTGCCGCGAACCGCTCAGCGATCTCGTCGTACTGGCCGCGCGGCGCGAGGATACGGGTCTGGGCCACACACGCCTGCCCGTTGTTCATCCAGGCGTTGGGCACGATCCCGGTGACGGCCGCCTCCAGGTCCGCGTCCGGCAGGATCACCGCGGCCGACTTGCCGCCCAGCTCCAGGGTGACCCGGGTGAGCCGGCGCGAGGCGACCTCCATCACCCGCTTGCCGGCCGCGACCGACCCGGTGAACGACACCTTGTCCACGCCCGGGTGACCGACCAGGTACTCGCTGACCTCGCGGTCGGCCGGGAGGATCGACAGCACCCCCTCGGGCAGCCCCGCCTCGGCCACGATCTCCGCCAGGAGGTAGGAGTCCAGAGGCGTCTCGGGTGACGGTTTGAGGATCACCGAGCACCCCGCGAGCAGCGCGGGCGCCAGCTTCGCGGCCGCCACGAACTGCGGCACGTTCCACGGCACCACGGCCGCGACCACCCCGACCGGCTCCCGTCGCACCAGCAGCGGGCCGAGCGCCCCGGCCCGCCGCTCCTCGTAGACGAAGTCGCGGGCCACGGTGATGGCCGCGTCCCACACCATCATCGCGCCGAGCGCCTGGGCGAGGACGCTCCAGGAGTACGGGGAGCCGTTCTGCGCGCTGATGACCCGGGCGATCTCCTCGTGGCGGGCTGCGATGGCGTCCTTGACGCGGGTGACCACCGCGATCCGCTCGTCCAGGCCCGTCCGGGCCCAGGGCCCCTCGTCGAACGCCGTACGCGCCGCCGCGACCGCCCGGTCCACATCGGCGCGGGAGGCGTGCGGCACCCGGCCGATGACCTCCTCGGTGTGCGGCGAGACCACCTCGATCACGTCCGTACCGGCCGGATCGGCCAACGCGCCGCCGATGAAGAGCTGTCCGTGCTCGATGAGGTCGTCCATCGCTGATGCCTTCCGGCCGATGACTGAGGGGGCGTGCACCCGGTGCCTGAGTATGTGACGTGCCTCTGACGCCTATCCGACGCCGCGCAACTGACGCCGTCTATCCGACGCCGCCCATCTGACGTCGTCTATCCGACGCTGCCTATCCGGTACCGCCTATCCGATACTGCCCATCTGACGCTGCATCAGAACTGATACCAGTTCCCGTTATAGTGGGCAATGCTTGTGTCGAGGAGAGGGGGACCCGATGACGCAGGTGACGCGGGTGACCGAGCACGGCGGCGGGGTGTGGAGCATCCCGGTCCCGATCCCCGACAACCCGCTCGGGCACACCCTGGTCCACCTCCTCGACACCGACCGCGGCCCGGTCCTGATCGACACCGGCTGGGACGACCCCACGGCCTGGGACACCCTCACCGCCGGGCTCGCCGCCTGCGGCGCCTCGGTCTCCGATGTGCACGGCGTCCTCGTCACCCATCACCACCCCGACCACCACGGGCTGTCCGGGCGGGTACGGGAGGCGTCCGGTGCGTGGATCGCCATGCACGCCGCCGACGCGCAGGTCGTCCGGCGCACCCGCGAGGCCGACCCCTCCCGCTGGCTCGACTACCTCCAGGAGAAGCTCGCCGCGGCCGGGGCACCCGAGGAGCATCTGGCCCCGCTGCGCGCCGCCCGCGCGTCCGGCCGCACGGGCGTCCCGGGGCAGCGGGCCGCCCTCCCCGACCGCGAGATCGTCCCCGGCGAACTGCTCGACCTGCCGGGGCGGCGGCTGCGCGCCCTGTGGACCCCGGGCCACACCCCCGGCCACGTCTGCCTCCACCTCGAGGAGGCCCATCCGGTCCTGGAGCGGCGGCAGGCGGCGGAGGGGGACACCGGCCGGGGCAGGCTCTTCTCCGGTGACCATCTGCTGCCCGAGATCAGCCCCCACATCGGGCTCTACGAGGACCCCGACGACACCACCGTCACCGACCCTCTCGGCGACTACCTCGACTCCCTCGAACGCGTCGCCGCCCTCGCCCCGGCCGAGGTGCTCCCCGCCCATCAGTACGCCTTCACCGACGCCCCCGGGCGGGTACGCGCGCTGCTGCGCCACCACGAGGAGCGGCTGTCCGGACTGCTGGCCCTGCTGACCACCCCGCTCACCCCGTGGCGGCTGGCCGAGGCCATGGAGTGGAACCGGTCGTGGGAGCAGATCCCCTACGGCTCCCGCACCATCGCGGTCTCGGAGGCGGAGGCGCATCTGCGCCGACTGGTGAAGCTGGGCCGGGCGGAAGCGGTACCGGGCAGCGATCCGGTGACGTACCAGGCCGTTTGAGCCACGCAGGGGCGGGCTCCCCGGCTGGGCCCGGGCTCACCAGCCGGAACCGGGCTCCCGGCTGGGCCCGGGCTCACCAGCCGGAACCGGGCTCCCGGTTGGGGCCGGGCTCACCTGCCGGAACCGGGCCCCGACCGAGACCGGACCACCTGCCGAAAGCGGGCCCCCGACTGGGCCGGGCTCACCAGCGGGAACCGGGCCCCGGCTGGGGTCGGGCTCATCAGCCGGAGCCGAGCCCCGACCGAGGCCGGACCACCTGCCGGAGCCGAGCCCCCGACTGGGGCCGGACTCACCAGCCGGAACCGGGCTCCCCGGTTGGGGCCGGGCTCACCAGCCGGAACCGGGCCCCGGCTGGGCCCGGGCTCACCCGTCCTGGCCCCACACCGCGTACCGACGGGAGCGTGCGTGGCCGTCTTCGGCCGTCCGCCCGAATGGAGCGACGGACTCGTCCGGGCGGTCGGCCCGATCAGCCGGGCGGGGCGGCGCCGACCAGCCCGTGCGGGGGCAGCGCCGCCCAGTCCGTGCGGGGGCGGCGCCGATCAGCCCGTGCGGGCTGGCCCGTTGACTCGGTCGGCCCGGCTGGTGGCCCGACCACCCGATCAGCCCCGGCGGGCTGGCCCCTCCGCCTGGCGAGAGGGGTCGAAGCCGGTGACGAAGCGCCGCTGCCAGGGCGTTTCGACCGCGCGCCGCGAGTAGTGTTCGCGGACGTACGCCACCGCCTCCTGACCAGGCACCCCGTCCAGCACCGCGAGACAGGCGAGCGCGGTGCCGGTGCGGCCCTGGCCGCCGCCGCATGCCACTTCGACGCGCTCGTCCCCGGCGCGCTCCCATGCCTCGCGCAGCGCACCGGCGGCGGCACGGCGGTCGGAGGGCAGCCAGAAGTCGGGCCAGCGCACCCAGCGGTGCTCCCATTCCACGGCCGGTGGGCGGCGGCCCCGCAGATAGAGCGCGAAGGTGGGCAGCGGGCCCTCCGGAAGCGGATGGCGCAGCCCCCGCCCCCGGATGAGCCGGCCCGACGGCAGCCGCAGCACACCCGGCCCCGTGGGCTCCCAGGTATGGGTATGGGTCATGGAGCCAGGCTACCGAGAAGCGTTCCTTCCGTCCGCGTCCCGGCCACCGGAATCGTGGCACGGTCCGATCACGTCAACTGGCGTCGCCACCAAGCCCTGCCGGTGTGTCCACGCCGAGGTGGCGGACCCGCTGAGGTGCCCGGACCACCGAGGCGACGGAACCACCGAGGTGACGGAACCGCCGAGATCGCGTTATCGGATTGCCCGCTGGTGGACGGCCGCATAGCCTCGCGGCGCATGACGCCGACGCTGCGCACCGCACGCCTGCTGCTCGAGCCGTACCGGCCCCAAGACGAGGACCGCTTCGTGGCCCTCTTCCAGGATGGGCGGGTGTCCCGCTGGATGGGGGACGGAAAGCCCGTCCCGGAGGCCGACGACCGGGCGCTGTTCGGGCGGATCTTCACCAAGGTCTACGCCCGGCGGCTGTTCGACGTCTGGGCCGTCCGCGAGAACGGCCGGTACGTCGGCCACGCCGAGATCAAACCGACCGAGGCCGTCGACGGCCACGAGATCGTCTACGCGCTGGCGCCGGAGGCGTGGGGACGCGGCCTGGGGACGGAGCTGGCCGAGGCGGTCATCGGCCACGGCTTCGGCGCGCTCGGCCTGGAGGAGGTGCACGCCACGGTCACGGCGGCCAACGGCGCGTCGCTTGCGCTGCTCACCCGGCTCGGCTTCGCGTACGGCCGCGACATAGAGGAGGACGACGGCACCACGACGCGCTGCCTCACCCTCGCCCGGGGCGACCGCCATCGGTGGGCGGCCGAGGAGGTCCGACAAGTGGACGGATAAGCTGTCCGTAAACTTCATACGCGTCCGATCGGGGGAAGCCGGTGCGATTCCGGCGCTGACCCGCAACCGTGAGCGCGCCCCGCGGGGCGCACGAGCCGGAACACCCGGACGGGCGCGACGACGCAGGCTCCCGCCGCCGGAGGACCGGTGGCGGCACCGTCGAGGTATGCGGAGCTGAGCCGGGTGCCAGGCGTGTCGCGGAGCGTTCCGCACACGGATGGACGGCCGTGCGCGGCTGCGTACGCCACGCCCGTCCACCGACCGAGAGGCACCACAGCCATGAACATACGCCGCAGCGTGGCGGCTCTTTCCCTCTGCGCCGCCCTGGGTGTGGCCGCCGCGCCGGCCGCCTCCGCCGAGGACGGCCCGGCCGGGCGTTCCGCGGGTCTCTACGGCACCAAGGACCCGAAGTTCGACGGAGTGTGGCGGCAGTCGCTGGCACTGCTCGCCCAGGACGCGGTGGGGGTCACCCCGGCGAAGTCGGCCATCGACTGGCTGGCCGGGCAGCAGTGCGCGGACGGCGGTTTCCCGGCGTACCGCGCGGACACCACCAAGGCGTGCGACCCGAAGAAGGGCGAGTTCACCGACGCGACGTCGGCGGCGGTCCAGGCGCTGGCCGCGCTGGGCGGGCGCGCCGACGCCGTGGAGAAGGGCATCGGCTGGCTGAAGCGCCACCAGAACGAGGACGGCGGCTGGGGCATGAACCCTGGCGGTCCGAGCGACGCCAACTCCACGTCGGCGGTGATCGGCGCCTTCGCGGCCACCGGCCAGGACCCGGCCAAGGGCGGCGAAGACGGCAAGGACAGCGAAGACGGCGAGGGCGGCAAGGACGGCCACGGCGGCAAGAGTCCGTACGACGCGCTGCTCGGGCTGCAGCTCGGGTGCGCGGCGAAGGCGGACGAGCGCGGGGCGTTCGCGTACACCGCGGCCAAGGGCGAGCCGGTCGCCAATGAACTGGCCACCGCGAGCGCGGCGCTGGCCATCCAGGGCAAGGGCTTCGTCTTCGAGACGGTCGGCAAGGACAAGGGCGCCGGTCCGAAGCCGCTGAGGTGCGAGGACGGGGACAGTAAGGGCGGGGCCGGTAAGGGCGGGGCCGGTACGCCGAAGGAGGCCGCCGAGGCCGCGCTGGCCCATCTGTCCCGTGTCATGTCCGACACCGGCAGCCATCTGAAGTCCGCCATGCCCGGCGCCAAGGACCAGCCCGACTTCGGCGGCACCGCCGACGCGGTCGTGGCACTCGCCGCGGGAGAACACAGCGCGGCCGCGGGCAAGCCGTTGCAGTGGCTGCAGAGCAAGGACAGCGGCGCGGTGGCCTGGGCCAAGGGCGATCCCGGCGCACTCGCCAAGCTGGTCCTCGCGGCCCACGCGGCGGGGGCCAACCCGCGCGACTTCGGCGGCGCCGATCTCGTACAGCAGCTGAACGCGACCGGGCCGAAGCCGGAAGCGGCGGCCCCGGATTCGGGTGCGGACGCGGAGGGGGACTCGGACGGCAAGGGCGAGGAGAAGAAGAGCGACGGCGGCGGGATCGGCGGCGTCTGGTGGACGGTCGGGGTCTGCGCGGTCGCGGGTGTGGGCATCGGCTTCCTGCTCAGCGGCCGAAAGAGGCAGCAGCTTTGATCCCGCGCACCCACACGTCCCCGGCACGGCGCATGGGCACGTCCCCGACCCAGCGCGTCAACGCGGCTCCGGCCCACCCCGCCCACGCGGCCCCAACCCCGCACACCCGGACCAGCTCGGCCGCACGGGCACGTGCGCGTACACGTACATGTGCCCGTGCCCGCCTGGCCCGGCTGCTGGTGCTGCCCGCTGTCGTACTGTTCGCGATGCTCGGCGGTGCCCCCGCGCAGGCCGCCGACGGGTATCGCTACTGGTCGTTCTGGCAGCGGGGCGGGGACGGCGGCGGGTGGACCTATTCCACCCAGGGGCCTTCGTCGGCACGGCCCGGCGACGGTGACACGATCGGTTTCCGGTTCGCGGTCAGCGAGGACTCCGACGACGCCACCCGGCCGCGCGGCACGGCCGACTTCGCGGCCGTCTGCGCCGACACCCCGGCCAAGGACGGCACCAAACGGGTCGCGGTCGTCCTCGACTTCGGCACGGCCGCCGACGCACCGGACCACCGCACCCCGCCCGCGCCCCGTACGGAATGCGCCCGGGTCGGCGAGGACGCGTCCGCCGGGGAAGCGCTCGCGGCGGTCGCGAAACCGCTGCGCTACAACTCCGCCGCGCTGCTGTGCGCCATCGCCGGTTATCCGGAGTCGGGCTGCGGCGACAAGGTGAGCAGCTCGGTGGACGCCCACGCCGTCCCGAAGAGCGACGGCGACAAGGCGGATGGCGACTCGGGCCCGTCCGCCGGGCTGATCGGCGGGCTGGTCGCCGTGGTTCTGCTCGGCGCCGCGGCGGTCTGGCAGGCGCGCCGCCGTCGGGCATGAGCGCGCGGATGAGCGCCGTGCCACCGTACACCGGCCACGACACCGCTCCGCGCCGCCACCCCCGTGCGCAAGCCCGGCTCGGTACCCGACTCCGTACCCGGTTCGGCGCCCGGTTCCGCACCCGGCCCCGGACCGGTGCGCCGCGCGGCGGCGCCCCGCGGCGAAGTGGGGCGCGCGGAAGTGGGGCGCGCCGAAGTGGCGCGCTGCACGCGGGGGCCTGGTGGCTGTGGGCGCTCGGGCTGGCCACGGCCGCGTCCCGGACCACCAATCCGCTGCTGCTGGGGCTGCTGATCGCGGTCGCGGGTTACGTGGTGGCCGTGCGACGCACGGACGCCCCGTGGGCCCGCTCGTACACCGCGTTCCTCAAGCTCGGTCTGGTGGTGCTGGCCATCCGGCTGTTCTTCGCGGTCTTCTTCGGCTCGCCGATCCCCGGGACCCGGGTGCTCCTCACCCTCCCCGAAGTCCCGCTCCCCCACTGGGCGCAGGGCGTACGGATCGGCGGCCGGGTGTCGGCCGAGGGGCTGGTGTTCGCGCTGTACGACGGGTTGCGGCTGGCCGCCCTGCTGATCTGCGTCGGCGCCGCGAACGCGCTCGCCAGCCCGGCGCGGCTGCTCAAGTCGCTGCCCGGCGCACTCTACGAGGCCGGGGTCGCGGTCGTGGTGGCGATGACCTTCGCGCCCCATCTGGTGGCGGACGTCGCGCGGCTGCGCTCCGCCCGCCGGCTGCGCGGCCGTCCCGACCGCGGGGTGAAGGCGCTGCTGCGGGTCGGGCTGCCGGTGCTGGAGGGCGCGCTGGAGCGGTCGGTGGCCCTGGCCGCGTCGATGGACGCACGCGGCTACGGCCGCACCGCCCAGGTCCCGCCCGCCGTCGCCCGTACCACCACCGCGCTGACCCTGGGCGGGCTGCTCGGCGTCTGCTGCGGTACGTACGGCCTGCTCGCGGCCGAGGGCGCGGGCTACGGTCTGCCGCTGCTGCTCACCGGGCTGGCCGCCGCGCTCGGCGGGCTGTGGCTGGGCGGCCGCCGCTCGGTGCGCAGCCGCTACCGCCCGGACCGCTGGGACGTCCGGGCCTGGCTGGTGGCGGGGTCCGGAGCGGCGGTCGCGGCGCTGATGATCGGTGCCGCCTCGTACGCGCCCCAGGCCCTCCAGCCGTCCGTGGTCCCGCTCACCGCTCCGACGCTGCCGCTGTGGCCTGCGGCGGGGGTGCTGCTGGGGCTGCTCCCAGCCCTCGCGGCCCCGGCCCCCGACAACCACCGCACCGCACAGACCCCGCCCGGCGGCGATCGCGCTGACGCGCGAGCCGGGGCCGGACCCGAGGAGGCCACGCAGTGATCCGCTTCGAGCAGGTGTCGGTCCACTACGAGGGTGCGGCGCGGCCCGCCCTCGCGGAGGTGGACCTGACCGTCCCCGAAGGGGAGTTGTGTCTGCTCGTCGGCCCGTCCGGGGTCGGCAAGTCGACACTCCTGGGTGCCGTCTCCGGTCTCGTACCGCATTTCACCGGCGGCGTCCTGCGGGGCAGGGTCACCGTCGCGGGCCGGGACACCCGCACCCACAAACCGCGTGAACTGGCCGATGTCGTCGGCACCGTGGGGCAGGACCCGCTCGCCCACTTCGTCACCGACACCGTCGAGGACGAACTCGCCTACGGCATGGAGTCCCTCGGCATCGCCCCGGACACCATGCGCCGCCGGGTCGAGGAGACGCTGGACCTGCTGGGCCTGGCCGAGCTGCGCGACCGCCCCATCGCCACGCTCTCCGGCGGACAGCGGCAGCGCGTGGCGATCGGCTCGGTGCTCACCACCCACCCCCGCGTGCTGGTCCTGGACGAGCCGACCTCCGCGCTCGACCCGGCCGCGGCCGAGGAGGTGCTGGCCGTGCTGCAGCGGCTGGTGCACGACCTGGGCACCACCGTGCTGATGGCCGAACACCGGCTGGAGCGGGTGGCGCAGTACGCGGACCAGATGATCCTGCTGCCCTCCCCAGGCGCCGCCCCGCTGACCGGCGTACCGGCCGAGTTGCTGCCGGTGTCGCCGGTCCAGCCGCCCGTGGTGGCGCTGGGCGGCCTCGCCGGGTGGCCGTCCCCGGTGCCGCTGTCGGTGCGGGACGCGCGCCGCAGGGCGGGGCCGTTGCGGGAGCGGCTGGCGCCGCTCACCCCGCGGACGGTGGCCGATCCGCCGCCGGGCGAGCCGGTGGCCGAGGTGTCCCGGCTGTCCGTCCGGCACGGCCGGGTCGAAGCGCTGCGCGGGGTGGACCTGTCGGTGCGGCCGGGCGAGACGGTGGCGTTGATGGGACGCAACGGGGCGGGCAAGTCCACGCTTCTGGCGAGCCTGGTCGGGCTGCACGAACCGGCCTCGGGGTCGGTGCGGGTCGGGCCGGGGCGGGTCGTACCGCACCGCACCCGCCCCGCCGAACTGCTGCGTCAGGTGGGGCTCGTACCGCAGGAGCCGCGCGACCTGCTCTACGCGGACACGATCGCCGCCGAATGCGCGGCGGCCGACCAGGACGCGGGCGCGGCGCCCGGCACCTGCCGTGAGCTGGTGGGCCGACTGCTGCCGGAGGTGGCGGACACCGCCCATCCGCGCGATCTGTCGGAGGGGCAGCGGCTGGCGCTGGCCCTGTCCGTCATCCTCACCGCCCGCCCGCCCTTGCTGCTGCTCGACGAGCCGACGCGGGGCCTCGACTACGCGGCGAAAGCACGGCTGGTGGAGGTGGTGCGCGCGCTGGCGGCGGACGGCCATGCGATCGTGCTGGCCACCCACGATGTGGAGCTGGCGGCCGAACTGGCCCACCGCGTCGTGATCCTGGCCGAGGGCGAGGTGGTGGCGGACGGGCCCACGGCGGAGGTCGTGGTGTCCTCGCCCGCCTTCGCGCCGCAGGTGGCCAAGGTGCTCGCGCCGCTGCCGTGGCTGACGGTGCCGCAGGTGCGCGAGGCGCTGGCGGGGACACCGTGAGCGGGGCGTCCCCGCGCGGACCACGGTTGAGTGGAAAACGGTGGAGCGGGAGACAGCCGGGCAAGAGGCAACACAGCGAGGGCCAATTCAGCGGGACACGGCCGAGCGGACCGCGCCAGACCGACGGACCGCACCCGACCGATGGGCCACGCCAAACCGATGGGCCACACCAGACCGCCGGACCACACCGGACCGACAGGCAGCGCGGCGCCGACAGGCAGAACCAGACCGACGGACCGCACCGAACCGACGAACAGAGCGGCGGGGCCACGGCCGTACGCATCCGCGCCGTACGCCTCGGCCCGCGCTCGGTCGTGGCGCTCGCCCTCGTCTCCGCGATCGGTGTCCTCGCCTTCGGCTGGCCGCTGTTCGCACCGGGCGACTCGGGGATCACCACCCATGCCGCCGACGCGCCCTGGCTGTTCGCCGCGCTGCTCCCGCTGCTGCTGGCCGTGGTCGTGGCGACGATCGCGGACACCGGCCTGGACGCCAAGGCCATCGCGATGCTGGGCGTGCTGGCGGCGGCGGGCGCGGCGCTGCGGCCGCTGGGCGCGGGGACGGCCGGGATCGAGCCGATGTTCTTCCTGATGGTGCTGTCGGGACGGGTGCTGGGCCCCGGTTTCGGGTTTGTGCTCGGCGCCGTGTCGATGTTCGCGTCCGCGCTGCTCACCGGCGGGGTGGGGCCGTGGATGCCGTTCCAGATGCTGGCCATGGGCTGGGTGGCGATGGGCGCGGGGTTGCTGCCCGGGGCCGCCCGGCTGCGCGGCCGGGCGGAGTCGCTGCTGCTCGCCGGGTACGGGGCGGTGGCGTCCGTGGCCTACGGAACGGCCATGAACCTCCAGGGCTGGACCCTGATGCAGGGCATGGCCTCCGGGATCTCCTACGTCCCCGGCGACCCGCTCGACGAGAACCTCGCCCGCTTCGTGGCGTACTGTCTGGCCACCTCGCTGGGCTGGGATCTGCCGCGCGCCGTGGTCACGATGGTGCTCACCCTCACCCTCGGCGGCGCCATCCTGCGGGCCCTGCGCCGGGCCACGCGCCGCGCGGCGTTCGAGGCGCCGGTGGTGTTCGAGGACGGGTGACCGAGCGGGCCCGGCGCGTTGTCCGCACCGGGCCCGCCCGTCCTGGTCGTTGATTACTCCTGTCGGCGCGTCAGTTCTGGTGGAAGACGCTGGCGTCCCACTGCGCGACCCACCTGCCGTCACCGAACTGCAGGTTGGCCGTGCACTTGTAGGTGTCCCCGTCGCAGTTCAGGGCGGTCACCGGCACCGGGGCGGCGGCCTCCCGCGGAGCCTTGACCGTCTTCGCCGAGGCGGCGGACTCGGCATGGGCCATGGCCTGGTGGAACACATTGGCGTTCCACTGGGCGACCCACCTGCCGTCGCCGAACCGCAGCCCGGCGGTGCACTTGTAGGTGTCCCCGTCACAGGTGAGGGCCGTGACCGGGACCGGGGCCGCGGCGGTGCGCAGCGCGTTCGCCGACCGGGTGGCCCGCTGATGGCTCGCCGCGCTCTGGTGGAATACGTTCACATTCCACTGCGCGACCCACCTGCCGTCGCCGAACGCCAGGTTGGCCGTGCACTTGTAGGTGTCCCCGTCGCAGGTGAGGGCCGTCACGGGGACGGGCGCGGCGTTGGCCGCCGGGGCGACCGCCGTGGCGGCCAGGGCCAGGGCTCCCAGCCCCAGGAACGTACCGGTGAGCATTCGGCGAGCTGACATGGTGTCGCTTCCCTTCGACTCCGGCCACACAAGGTGCGATCAACGACAAATCACCTCAAGCGGCCAATCCGATGACATCCCAGAGGTTAGCCGCCCTTAAAGGGTTTTCATCTGCTCGTCCTACATGAACTCATATGCGAGGCAGCCCCCGTTACGGCGAAGGCGGTCACCGTGAATTGACGATTCCAGGCATACGAAAACGGCGGCGCCCCAAGGGGCACCGCCGAGGAATCGATACCGCCGACATCCAAGCCCCGGATTCCGGTCGATCAGCGCTCGACCATGGCCACACTCCCGCCGTTGGCGGGGCGCGGCTGGAATCGTCCTCCGGGCCGCGGTCGGGCCAGTAGGGTGCGCCGGGTGAACGAACCCGCTTCCCATCTGTCGAATACCTTCCGTCTCATCGTCACGGGCGGAGGTACCGGCGGCCACACCTACCCTGCCCTGACCGCGGTTCGGGCGTTGCAGACCCGGCTGGCGGCCGAGGGCCGCACGCTCGACGTCCTCTGGATCGGCACACCTGAAGGGCTGGAGGCCCGCGTCGCCCCGGCCGAGGGCATCGCCTTCACGACGGTCGCGACGGGCAAGATCCGCCGGTCCGCGAACCCGCTCAAGATGATCAGCCCGGCGAACGTCAAGGACATGGCGCGGGTGCCGCTCGGTGTCGCTCAGGCCCGCAGGATCGTGTCGGACTTCCGGCCGGATGTCGTCCTCGCGACCGGCGGGTATGTCGCCGTCCCGGCCGGGCTGGCGGCGCGGATGTGCAAGCGTCCCCTGGTGCTGCATGAGCAGACCGTGCGGCTCGGGCTGGCGAACCGGAAGCTGGCCGGGTCGGCGGCGCGTATCGCCGTGTCGTCGGAGTCGACGCTCCCGCTCCTCCCGGAAGCCGTACGGTCCTTGGCCGTCGTCACCGGGAACCCGATCCGGCCGGAGGTTCTGACCGGGCACGCCGACAAGGCGGTCGCCGCCCTCGGGCTGGCCGGCTTCGACCGCCGGCTCCCGACGCTGTACGTCACCGGCGGCGCGCAGGGCGCGCAGCAGATCAACAACGTCGTGCGGGACGCCCTCCCGTGGCTCCTGGAACGCGCCAACATCATTCACCAGTGCGGGCCGGCGAACGTCGAGGCCCTGCGCGCGAGCGCGGCCGGGCTCCCGCCGCACCTCACCGGCCGGTACTACCTCACCGGGTTCGTCGGCCCGGAGCTGCCCGACGTCCTGGCGCTCGCCGACATCGTGGTATCCCGCAGCGGCGCCGGCACCCTCGCCGAACTCACCGCCCTCGGCAAGCCGGCCGTGTTCGTGCCGCTCGCCTCCTCGGCGGGGAACGAGCAGGCGCACAACGCCCGGCACCTCGAGGAGGCCGGCGCCGCCGTCGCGCTCACCGGCGACGTCACCGCGGACCGGCTGCGGAACGCCCTCGGACCGCTCCTGGCCGACCCGGCGCGGCGCGCGGGGATGGCGGAGGCGGCCCGTGCGCACGGACGGCCGGACGCGGCGGACAGGCTCGTGGACGTGCTCCTGTCCGCCGCGACCGGCGGATGACCGGCTCGTGAACGTGCTCCTGTCCGCCGCGTCCGGCGGGTGCCGGGCCGAGTCCTTGTCGTGGCGCAGGGGTTTCCCGCGCGATGGCGCGGTGCTCGTCCCGGCCACTGGCCTGCAAGCGGAAGCGACCCGGTTCGCGTAGCGGTCGACCGCCGACGGTGTCTCATGTGACCTCCTCCGACCGGGCCAGCCGTGCTGCCTCCTCATAGGCACTGAGCAGCCGCTCTCCGGTCTCGCATACGGCGCCGGGCGTCCGGCAGGCCGGGCAGCCCGCGGCGTGCTCGATGGCCGCCCGCCACGCCTCCTCGGCGCCCGAGGCGCCCCCGGTGCACTCGCCGCCGCCCGCCATCAGCAGTGCTCCCTCGGCCTGGCCCGGAACGCCACGATGAAGCCACGCGGGCGGCCGTGCTGCGGGCAGTCGACACTGCGGGTGATCAGTCGCACGTCAGCTCACCCCAGACCTGCTTGCCCCAGCGGTATCGGTCCGTCCCCCATCGGTCCGTCAGGGCATCGACCAACAGCAGCCCACGGCCTCGGGTGTTGTCGCCATGGGAGTCCGTCCGCAGGTAGGGGATGTTGCGGGACCGGTCCACCACACCGAGGCGGACGCACTTCTCGGACGGCCGGGTGACGATGACGCGGATCGACTCCAGACGGGCGTGGTGCACGGCGTTGGAGACCAACTCGGTGATCACCAGGGCGGCGTCCTCGATCAGATCATGCTGCCCCCAGGCCGCCAGTGCGGTCCTTACCAGTGTGCGGGCGGCTTCCGCGCTCTCCGGTACGCGGCGCATGGTCTGGGAGTATCCGGGGTGCCCCGCAGGGCGAGGTGTAGCGGTCACGGACATCAGGACCTCGGTGAGTGCGAAGTGAGCGGCCTTGCCCGAGTGAACGACGGCCCGCCACGCGAGGAGAGGAAATGCCCATCGGGTGCGCAAACCGCCCAGCCGGAAATTCTCGGCCGACTCTCCTCACGGAGGGGGCTCACGTCGCTACGGTGGGTACGTGGAGGGGAACGAAAACCTCATCAGCGCCCTGCGCGAGAGCGGGCTCACCCAGACCGCCCTGGCGGACGCGGTGAACACTCATCTGTACCGCAACGGCTACGAAGGCACGGTCAGCGACCGGACGGTCCGCAACTGGCTGACCGGAAAAACGCGGTGGCCGCACCCTCGGCAGAGGGCAGCCTTAGAGGCAGTATTCGGATGTAGTGCCGAAGAACTGGGATTCGTCCCACCGGCCCCAAGATGTCCCGCCACAGAACCGGAGGATCCCATGAGGCGCAGGAACTTCCTGACCGCCACCACCGGTACGACGGCCGCGGTCGCCGTTCCGCTCATCGCACAGCACTCCGTAGGCACCTCAGACGTGATCCGGCTCCGTTCCGGCTTGGACGCCCTGGTGGCGCTGGATGACGCGCGGGGAGGTCACGAAGAACTCGAACGCAGGGCCCTTGCCGGGGCGGCCGAGGCGCTGGAGAAGCAGAAGCTGGGCGCCTCTCAGCGCATCCGCCAGAGGCTGTTCAGCGTGGCCGCCGACTACACGTGCAGGGCCGCCTGGTCCGCCATCGACGACAAGCGCACCGACCGGGCTCGCGGCCTGCTGGACCGGGCGCTCTATCTGGCCGGAATGTCCAAGGACTCCGTCGTCGAGCTGGAAGCCTGGAACTTGTACTCCATCCTCGCCCACCATCGTGGTACGTACACCGAGGCGGTCGACTCCGGCTATGCGGCCCAGGCGACGGCCATCGCCCGGCGGGACCCGTTCTACGCCTCTCTGGTCCACGTCCGGACGGCACTCGGCCACTCCACCCTGGGCGACCGGCAGCCCGCCTTACGCTCCCTCGGGTGCGCCTGGGAGGCGCTGGACAAGGCGTCCCTGAATGATCCCCGCCCGAGCTGGACCGCCTTCTACGGACATGGCGAGCTGCTGGCTCTCACGGCCATCGTCCGGGACAACATCGGTGAACCCGCGGAGGCCGAGGCCGCCTCCCACAAGGCGCTGGCCACCATCCCCGAGCAGTTCCGCCGTAACCGTGCCCTGGCCACCGTACGGCTCGCGCTGACCCAGCTCCACCAGCACGACGTCGACCAGGCGTGCGCCACGGCCTCCACCGCCTTCGACCTGATGGACGGGCACCCGATCCCTGGACGAATGCGCTCTCATCTCGGTGACTACTACCGCGACTTGATCACTATCGCCCCGGACGCAGGCGTCGCCCGCGAATGGGGAGACCGCTACCGATCCGAATGGAGCCGCGCGTGACCGCCGCAGGGCTGAACGTCCGACACTTCACCCACACCGATCTCCCGGAGATCCGCCAGACGCTGATCGACGTGCACGCCGACGCCCTGGCGGACGAGATGGACGACCCCTTCAATCAGCGCTTCCCCTGGTTCGTGGACCACTGGGGCGGCCGGCCGGGGTTCGCCTGCGTGATCGCGTACGACGGCGACAAGGCCGTGGGCTTCGCCTACGGAGCCCCGGGCAGCCCCGGTCGCGAGTGGTGGCGTGAGCACCTCGACCCGGCGCCGGAGAAGCACCGGACCTTCTCGTACTCCGAACTGGCTGTCGTCCCGGCGTGGCGGAAGCAGGGCGTGTCCGAACGACTGACCCGCGCGCTGCTGGAAGACCGGGACGAGGATCTCGTGGTCCTGCTCGTGGACACCGAACACCCCCGGGTGCAGGCCCTGTACGAGTCCTGGGGCTTCCGCAAGGTGGGCAAGGACCAGCCCTTCCCGGACTCCCCGGTCTACGCCGTCATGCTCGCCGAGCTGCCCCTGTCCTGATCCCGAACGCTTCTTCCCACGGTCAGCGGCGGTTACGTCGCCGTCGGACACACGCCCTTCGGGAGCGCTCCCGAAGGGCCCCGCCCGCCGGGCGGACGGCTGGAGTTCGCCCCCGAACCCTACAGCCGCTGAATGATCGTGCCCGTGGCCAGTCCGCCGCCCGCGCACATGGTGATCAGCGCGAACTCCTTGTCCGCGCGCTCCAGCTCATGCAGCGCGGTGGTGATCAGGCGGGCCCCCGTGGCGCCCACCGGATGCCCCAGGGCGATCGCGCCGCCGTTCACGTTGACCTTCTCCAGGTCCTGTTCGAAGACGCGCGCCCAGGACAGCACCACCGAGGCGAACGCCTCGTTGATCTCGACCAGATCGATGTTCTTCAGCGTCATCCCGGCCTTGCCGAGGACCGCCTTGGTCGCGTCGATCGGCCCGTCCAGGTGGAAGTGCGGATCGGTGCCGACCAGGGCCTGGGCCACGATCCGGGCGCGGGGGCGGAGTCTGAGGGCGCGGGCCATCCGCTTGGAGGCCCACAGCACCGCACACGCGCCGTCGGAGATCTGGGAGGAGTTGCCCGCGGTGTGCACGGCGGTCGGCATGATGGGCTTGAGCCCGCCCAGCGCCGCCATGCTGGTGTCGCGCAGCCCCTCGTCCCGGTCGACGGCCCGCCACATGCCCTGTCCGGCGGTCTGTTCCTCGTCGGTCGTGGGCACCTGCACCGCGAAGGTCTCGCGCTTGAACCGCTCCTCCGCCCAGGCCCGTGCCGCCCGCTCCTGGGAGATCAGCCCGAGCGCGTCCACGTCCTCGCGGGTCAGCCCGCGGTGCCGGGCGATCCGCTCGGCGGCCTGGAACTGGTTGGGCAGGTCCACGTTCCACTCCTCCGGGAACGGTTTGCCCGGACCGTGTTTGGAGCCGCTGCCCAGCGGCACCCGCGACATGGCCTCGACCCCGCAGCCGATGCCGATGTCGATGACGCCGGTGGCGACCATGTTGGCCACCATGTGATTGGCCTGCTGCGAGGAGCCGCACTGACAGTCCACCGTCGTCGCCGCGGTTTCGTACGGCAGTCCCATCGCCAGCCAGGCGGTCCGGGCCGGGTTCATCGACTGCTCCCCCGCATGGGTGACCGTGCCGCCGACGATCTGCTCGACGCAGTCGGGCTGGATGGCGGTACGGGCGAGGAGTTCGCGGTATGTCTCGCCGAGCAGGTAGACGGGGTGGAGGTTGGCGAGCGCGCCTCCGCGCTTGCCGATGGGGGTGCGTACGGCTTCGACGATGACGGGTTCCGCGGCCATGGGTTGTCTCGTCCTCTCCTCGCGTCCGCGGGGCTCCCGGCAGCGCCCGCGCCAGAACTAGTACGCGTTCTAGTTATTCAGCTCAGTCTGCTGAGGCCCGGCCCGGCGGCGCAAGGGGCGTGCAGGGGTTGCGAGGAGGCCGATGGGCACCGCCGCGCCGCAACAATGGCCGCGATTTCTCTTGCGCCTTGTAGAACCCGTTACTACCTTGCCGGACACTTCTGATAGGCCGTCAGATATACCTGGAGTGGCCGATGTCCTGTCCAGCGCTCCCCGAAGGCTTTGACCTCACCGACCCCGACCTCCATCAGCATCGGGTGCCACTCCCGGAGCTCGCCCGGCTGCGGCAGACCGCCCCCGTGTGCTGGATCCCCCAGCCGCACGGCATCGCCGGCTTCGGCGACGACGGCTACTGGGCCGTCACCCGCCACGCCGATGTCAAGGAGGTCTCCACCCGGCCGGAGATCTTCTCCTCCCACGCCAACACCGCGATCATCCGCTTCAACGAGCACATCCCGCGCGATCAGATCGACGTCCAGAAGCTGATCATGCTCAACATGGACCCACCCGAGCACACCCGGGTCCGCCAGATCGTGCAGCGCGGCTTCACCCCGCGTGCCATCCGTGCCCTCGAGGGCGCCCTGCGGGACCGCGCCGCACGCATCGTGGCCGGGGCCAGGGAGAGCGGCAGCGGGGACTTCGTCACCGACGTGGCCTGCGAACTGCCACTACAGGCGATCGCCGAGCTGATCGGCATCCCCCAGCAGGACCGGTCCAAGATCTTCGACTGGTCCAACAAGATGGTGGCGTACGACGATCCGGAACTGGCCATCACCGAGGAGATCGGCGCCGAATCGGCCATGGAGCTGATCTCGTACTCCATGAACCTGGCCGCCGACCGCAAGGCGTGCCCGGCCGAGGACATCGTCAGCCGGCTGGTGGCCGCCGAGGACCAGGGCAATCTGGGCCCGGACGAGTTCGGCTTCTTCGTCCTGCTGCTCGCCGTCGCCGGGAACGAGACCACACGCAACGCCATCACCCACGGGATGCACGCGTTCCTCACCCACCCCGGCCAGTGGGAGCTGTTCAAGGCCGAGCGCCCCGCCACCGCCGCCGACGAGATCGTGCGCTGGGCCACCCCTGTGATGTCCTTCCAGCGCACCGCCACCCGGGACACCGAACTCGGCGGACAGCGCATCGAGGCGGGGCGGCGGGTCGGCGTCTTCTACTCCTCCGCCAACAACGACCCCGAGGTCTTCGACCACCCGGAGGTCTTCGACATCACCCGCGACCCCAACCCCCATCTCGGCTTCGGCGGCGGCGGACCCCACTTCTGTCTCGGCAAGAGCCTGGCCGAGCTGGAGATCCGGCTGATCTTCGAGGCCATCGCGGACACCCTCCCGGACATCCGGCTCGCCGGTGAGCCCCGGCGGCTGCGCTCGGCCTGGCTGAACGGGATCAAGGAGCTGAGAGTGACCTACACGTAGCCGGTTCGTGCCGTGCCGGGAGTCCCGCAACTCCCCGGGTACGGGCACACTGGCCGCCATGAGCGAGATGAGCGGCCCGCACGGCGCGGCGGGCGACCGGCGAAGACTCTTCGACTTCATAGCCTTCACCGCCCGTCTGCGCGAGGTCGAACGCGCCAACAACGCCACCGCCACGCGCAAGGAGAGCGTCGCGGAGCACTCCTGGCACCTGGCGATGGTGAGCTGGATCCTGCACGCCGAATTCGAACGCGAGGCCGGTCAACGCCTGGACCTCACCAAGATGCTCAAGCTGTGCCTGATGCACGACCTCGTCGAGATGGACGCGGTGGGCCGGGGCGCCGGAGGCGGAGAGCCCCCGCGCTTCGCCTCGCTGCCCGCACCGCTCGGCACCGAGCTGCTGGCGCTGTGGCGGGAGTACGAGGAGGGCCGTACGCCGGAGGCGTGCCTGGTGCGCGGGGTGGACCGGCTCAACCCCGCCCTGATGCGCTGCCTGACCGGCCAGGGCTGGGCCGACATGGCCACCGACGGCAACGCGCCGGTGGACGCCGAGGCGCTGGACGGGCTCCAGCTGCCCCGGGTCGCCGTGAGCGAGACGCTGCGCACGCTCTACGAGGAGATCAGGGACGCCTCGGTGGAGGGCGGACTGCTGCCACCGTGAGCGAGGACGGACCGCCGCCGCCCTGAGCGGGGACGGACCGCCGCTCCCACCGTGAGCGAGGACGGACCGCCGCCGCCCCGAGCGAGAACGGACCCGATCCCCGCCCTGAGCGAGGGCGACCCGCTGCCACCGTGAGCGAGAACGACCCGATCCCCGCCCTGAGCGAGGACGGACCGCGCCCGCCCTGACCGAGAACGACCCGATCCCCGCCCTGAGCGAAGACGACCCGCCGCCGCCCCGAGCGAGAACGACCCGCCCCCGCCGTGAGCGGGGGCGGGAACGGCGGCTCGCGGTCCGTCGCCTCGCGCTCACCGCCCCCGGTAACCCGCTACTTGAACGGGACGTTGATGCACGCCACCCGGGCGCCGGCCTCCCCGGCCTTGCCCGACGTGGTGCCCGTCGCATGCTTGTGGATCACGACCGAGCGGGCCTGGCCCGACCTGAAGTGCCACTTCACCCACGCCTTGGAATACCCCTTGCCGGCGCTGTTGGTGGTGAGGTCCAGCCACACCTCGTTGTGCGGGTTGGCGTACTTCGGATTGGTCGAGGGCTGCTTGGGGTCCTTCGTGTTCTGGTAGTGCGGCCCCGCCTCATCGGGCTTGGCGCCGCACGGCTTCGTATGGACGTGGATCCCGAAGTGGTGGTCCGCCGCGACGCCCCGCAGACTGAGGAAGACGAACGTGCCGCCGTGCTTCCCGTGCTGCGCGCCGCCGCCCGGGCTCTCGTGGTTCTCCATGCCCTTGCCGCCCACCCGCGCCTCCGCGATGAACACCGACGCGGAGGTCGGCACCAGCGACTTGTCGTACGTCACCGCACCGGCGCCCTTCGCCTGCGAGGCCGGCTGGAAGTTGTCGTGGACGAAGACGAAGGGGTGTGGCGGCGCGGCGACCGCGGGGGTCGCAATGGCCATCGAGGCGGCCATCGCCACCGCCGCTGTTGCTGCCTTCACCAGGGACATCCTTGATCCCTCCTCGGTTCGGGGCCCCCGCCCCCCCGTCTCGATTCCCGGATCCCCCCGTTCAACGCGTTTTCGCGCCTTCGCGCCCCCTTCTCACCACGCTAGACCCGCTGGTCATGCTGCTCAACGCGAGGTTGATCCCCCTTTTGGGGCCCGTCCGCCGCGGGATGGCCCTCCCCCGCGGGCACGGCGTCGTCGTGCTGTCCGTCGCGCTGCCGCACCAGCCCCGGCACCAGCCCTCGGGCCCGGGCGACCGCCGCGCCCACCGCCGCCGACAGCGGCGGCGCCTCCTCGTGCGGCCGCCTGCCCACGCCGAGCAGCAGGTACTGCAGCCCGAACCCGGCCGAGACGATGGCCGCGCCGCCGAGCGCGTCCAGCACGTAGTGGTTGGCGGTGCCCACGATGACCGCCGTCGTCAGCAGCGGGTACAGGATGCCGAGCACCTTCGCCCAGACGTACGGCGCCACGATCGCGATGACCACCCCGCACCACAGCGACCACCCCACGTGCAGCGACGGCATGGCCGCGTACTGGTTGGACAGCTTGGTGAGCGCGCCGAAGTCCGGGTTGTTCAGGTCCTGCGGGCCGTGCGCGGTGTCCACGTACCCCAGGCCCATCAGCCGCGGCGGGGCCAGCGGGTAGAGCCAGAAGCCGATCAGGGCGAGCAGCGTGGCGAAGGCCAGCGGCGTACGGGCCCAGCGGTAGGTCGCCGGGCGGCGCAGATACAGCCAGGCCAGCAGGGACAGCGGGATCAGGAAGTGGAAGGTGCTGTAGTACCAGTTCATGAAGTGCTTGAGCCATGAGGTGTCGGCCACGATGGCGTTGAACCAGTGCTCGATGTCGATGTGCAGCCAGCCCTCGAGGCTGAGCACCTGGTGTCCGTGCCCCTCCGCCAGACTGCGCTCGTCCGGGGCGTGGCCGCGGATCCAGGAGTAGGCGAAGTAGCCGACGCGGATCAGCATCAGCTCGAGCATCAGGTTGGGGCGGGACAGCGGCCGCTTGATGAAGCGCAGCAGCGGCACCCAGGCGAAGCGGCCCCTGGCCGGCTCGGCGACCGGGGTCGGCTCGGGTGCGTCCCAGTGCGGCGAGGTGCGGGAGAGGAAGGGCACCACGCAGGCGGCGGCGAGCGCGGCCAGCAGCGGCGCGTTGTAGCCGATATGGCCCAGGATCTCGATGTCGGGCAGCAGCGCGGTGCGGTTGAGCGACATCGCCAGCACCACCAGCACCGGCCACACCAGCCGGTCGGAGCCGCGCCGGCCCACCCGGCCCACCACGGCCAGCAGGATCCACAGCTGCTGGTGTTGCCAGGAGGTGGGCGAGACCGCGAGCGCCACGCTGCCGGTGATGGCGGCGGCCAGCAGCGGCTGGCCGTCCCTCGCGTAGTGCACCGCGCGCCGCAGGCCGAGCACCGCGACCGCGACCGCGAGCACGGCCAGCGGCGCCAGTTCCACCGGGCCCTCGAGGCCGATGCGCAGCAGCAGTCCGTGCAGCGACTGGTTGGCCAGGCTGTCGGCGGGCGCGCCGAGCCCGGCGCCGCCGATGTGGTGCACCCAGTACGTCCACGAGTCGCGCGGCATCACCGCCCAGGCGAGCGCGGAGCACACCGCGAAGGTCGCGCCCGCGAGGGCCGCGGCCCGGCGCCGTCCGATGCACCACAGCACGACGGCGAACAGCAGCAGCGCGGGCTGGAGCGCCGCGGCCACGCCGATGAGCACACCGGTCTGCCGCCCGGAGGTTCGGGGCAGCACGGTGAGGACGACCAGCAGCACCGGGATGATGCTGGTCTGACCGAGGGTGAAGGTGTTGCGCACCGGGAGCGAGAGCACCAGCAGGCTGATGGCCAGGGGTGCGGCGATCAGCGAGGTGCGGCGGGAGACCGGACCGGGCAGCGCCCGCGCCACGACCAGCCCGAGGACGACGACCAGCAGCAGGGTGCCGAAGGTCCAGGCGACCCCGAGGCTCTGCTCGGCGGCCCGGGTCAACGGCTTGAGGACGAGCCCGGAGAAGGGGGTACCGGTGAAGGAGTCCCCGTCGTACAGCGACCCGCCGACGTGCAGCACGCCCTCGTCGCCGATCCAGGTCTCCAGGTCGGTCAGCCGCTCGTCCGGCGGCAGCCGCAGCACCGCGGCCGCCTGACGGACGGCCAGCAGTCCCGCCAGGAGCCACAGGGCCGCGAGCCCCATTCTGGTCCGTGACGTCCGCGCCCCGACGGCGCCGGGGGGCGACCCCGTATCCGGGGTGTTCCCCAGTCCGCTCCGCTCCACGTTCGCCACGGCCTGCCGCTCCCCCACTCGCCCTCTTCACCTGTCCCGGATGTCTGAAGACCCTACTGAGCCCCTTACTCAGACGCGCCACACCCCCACTTCACCTGACCGACGTCCGGAGTTGTCCGAAAGATGTCAGGCTGTGGCAGGGTGTTTGCGCTCCGGGTGGTCGGTACGGTCCTGGTCAATTTCATCAGGGCCGCGGGGCGCGCCGCGAATCGGGACCCACCGCGCGCCGAAATGTCCCCGGTGTCACCCCGAAGCACCGTACGAACCACCGGTGGAAGTGGCTCTGGTCGGCGAACCCCGCCTCGGCCGCGCTGCGGCCGGCGATCAGCAGCCCGCGCGCCCGGCGCAGCCGGAGCTGGCGCTGGAAGTCGCTCGGCGCCATCCCGTACTCGGCGCGGAACGCCCGGTAGAGCGCGAACCGGCTGCACCCGGCGGCCTCCGCGAGCCGGGCCGCCGGAATCTCCTGCGCGTACGCCTCCTCCAGCAGCGTCCGGGCCCGCAGCGCGGCCCGCGCCTGCCCGGAGCCGCCGGCCGGAAGCGTCCGGGCGCGCAGCGGTCCGGTGGCCCCGCGCCGCACCATCGCCCCAACGGCCGCGGTCAGCCGCTCGTCCCGCACCAGCGGACCGGCGCCGTCGACCAGGGCGGTGTGCAGCCGCAGCAGGGCGCGGGCCAGCACCGGATCGGAGACCACGGGCTGGTCGAAGAGCGGCAGCGCGGCCCGGCCGTCCGCGATATCGGCCACATCGGCGAGTACATTTTTCACCACATCGGGACCTATATGGACGATGCGGTACTTGTAGCCCAGCTCGGCGGCGGCCTCCCCGTCATGCGGATCGTCGGGGTTGAAGACCATCACCATCCCCGCCCCGCTGGTGCGCAGCGCGCCCCGGCACCGGAAGCGCTGGGCACCGGCCTCGGTGACGGCGAAGGAGTAGGAGTCGTGGCTGTGCGGATGGAAGCGGTGACTGAAGAAGTGCGCGTGCATGGCCTCCACGGGCCGATCGGGATCGCGCCAGTACCGGGCCCAGTCCTCCTGGCGCCGCTCTCCCTCTCCCCCGGCCCGCACGGTACGCACCGCTCCATTGTGCCGTCCCGCACCAGCGTTCAAGACCGCAGGTCACGACCGTGGCGAGAGTGTGCCCATGCGTTTCGACACCAAGATCGCCGTCATCGTCCGCACCGACCTCGCCGACTGGCAGAAACTGAACGTCACCGCCTTCCTCGCGAGCGGTCTGGCCCACGCCACGGACGAGATCGTCGGCAAGCCGTACGAGGACGCCTCGGGCAACGCCTACCTGCCGATGTTCCGCGAGCCGGTCCTCGTCCACGGCGCCGACGCGCCCGCCCTCGCCCGCGCCCGTGCCCGCGCCCTCTCCCGCTCCCTGCCGACGGCCCTCTTCACCGAAGACCTGTTCCGCACCGGCAACGAGGACGACAACCGCGCGGCGGTCCGGGCCGTCGAGGCCGACGCGCTGAACCTGGTGGGGCTGGGGATCTACGGCCCGCGCAGCCAGGTGGACAAGGTGACCAAGGGGCTGAAACTGCACGGATGAGGGAGAGCCCCGCCGACGCGCGGCACCAGCTGCGGCAAGATGAGGGCGTGAGTGTTGTGAAGATCAACGTGCCTGTCAAGCTAAGCACATGAAGTACCCCGAGAAGAGCCCCGCCCGGCGCCACGGGGAAGCGCACAGACGGGGCGTGTTCCGCTCCGGCCTGGTGGCCGTGCGGTGATCAGTCAGCGACGGCTAGGCAGTCAGGGCAGTTCACCACCCGCTGCCATCGGGACACCTCTCGTCGCGAGGAGACCTCAGCCCCGCATCGGGGAACCATCGGCGTGACGCTGAACTTATGCACAGTCATCAGGTCATCCCCGATGGTTCCCGGGAACCACTCCTCGTCTCCCCGCATGTCAGTCGGTCGCTCCATCTGTGGCTTCCCCACGTTGCTCCTCTGTCTGTAGCTGGAGTCCTTTCCGGCGGCAGTGCGCGCACGGGTACGGGCACGGCGGGAGGTCAGCCCCGGAGGGAATGAAGACGACGCCCGACACGACGTCCTTCGCCCCGCCGTACGTCGTCCACCACCCCTCCGGGGACCCTTCGTACGGCGTGCCCGCGAACGCGTCGGCACTCACGACGTCAGCGAGCGACGCCGCTCCTCCTGCTCAGTGACCAGCCGGTGAAGCTCCGCCCACGTGGGCGCGCTGAGGGTCTGGTCCAAGTGCTTCCGGGCCGGTCCCGGAGGCAGGCTGGACACGAAGTACGGAGCCGTGGCGTAGAACTGCGGAAGGCTGCCGCCCCGTTTCGGCGAGCCATACGAGAGGAACCACCTCCACCCTTTGGGAAGGGGTGCGGTGAGCGGCGTCGGACGCGTCTGGCGCGTCATGACCGCCCCCCATCCGCCGGGCTGCTCGTGGAAACCTCACCCTCCAGGCACTCCGCCTCCGGCTCCAGAGGGTCCGGGACCGGGAGTCGGCCGCCTCGGGACTCCGCCACGCGAAGCACGTCGTCAAGGCACTCCGTGAGTCGCTTCAGCAGGTACGTGCACTCATGCGGTTCGACAGGGAGACCGGCGTCCAGCATGCCCTTCGCGAGCGACAGGACGGACTCCGCCGTGGCGATCTGCTCTGCCTCCACCCCGTCGGCCAACCGGGCGATCCGGCCGGTCGGGAAGTCATCCGGCGTGTACGCGCGCTGACCGGTCGGCCCCGGCCATGGCAGTAGACGCAGACGGGTAGCCTGCATGTGTTGCGCTCCTATCCAGCGTGACCATGCCCCCGGCCTGGTAGCTCAGGTGCGGGGGTCCTTGCGTGCACGCATAAGACAACCGCGAATGTGCAGTCATCGGTGGTGACTGCGTGGTGACTGCGTGGTGACAGTCGTACGCTGGTCTCATGAGTAGCGGGGAGTTCATTCAGAGGGTCCGCGACATACTTCTTGATCGGCGCATGAGTGTTCGATCAGTCGCCCGAGAGCTGAACTACGATCACGCGTATCTGTCGCGCGTTCTTTCCGGGAAGCAAGAGCCGTCGATGCAACTCGTCGCGGGGCTGGATGAATTCCTCCAGGCTGACGGTGAACTCCTCGAACTCGCAACGCAAGCGGAGGAACCGAATGGGTCGTCGGAGGACGCTGAACCGTCCTCCACCGCTCACCGGATACTGCTCCTCAGCAGCGCACAGGGCGCAGACTTCGTACAGGCCATCCGAGACACGTCCCGCCGTTTGATCGTCCTGGACAACGAACTCAGCGGCGTTTCTATCGCCGAGCCGGCTGGACGAGCGTTCAGGGTCGTCCATCGCCGGCTCGGCGTCGGTGACTACGACCAGCGCCACGAGCGGGATATCCAGTCCGCGGCTTCTGAGCTTGCCGAAGTCGCCGGGTGGGCACTATGGGATGCAGAGAACGACGATGCGGCCCACCGGTTCAACCATGAAGCGCTGTTCCTCGCGAAGCTCTCAGGAGACCGGGCCACCGAGCTGTTGACGCTGCAAAACATGGCCATGCAAAGCGAGTGGCGGGGACGCCCTCAAGAGGCACTGTCCATCGCCCGATCGGTCCTCCACAGTCGGCGGTTGCACCCGCGCGTCGAAGCAATGTTCCGCATTCGCGAAGCTAAAGGACTCGTCGGCACCGGCCGACTTCCGGAGGCTACAGAATCACTCCGGCGCGCACGGTCGCTTGTAGAAGACGGCACCCACGTTGGTGCTCCTGAGTGGACATGGTGGATCACGCCCGGGGAAATTGACCGTCAGTGGGGCCACATGCTCCAGATAGCTGGCCAATTAGATGATGCGATCGCATACTTGCATCGGTCAATCCAGACATCTCGCGACGTCACCACGGGCTACTCAAGTGAGCGGGTTGCACGGCTGGCGGATTGCCTCCTCGACGTGGGTGCGTGGCGCGACGCGGAGGATGTAGCGGCCTCCCTGATCACGTCCACACCCGGTATCTCGTCAGGGCGAACGATCCGCATGATTGACAACGTCGCCCACCGTCGCAGCAGGCTCCCAGACGCTCCGTCGAGTCTTCGCGATACGCTGGACCATCTGAGAGACACACTGAACGAGGATCCATTCACGCTCTAAAGGTCTTCCTTGTCAGGCAGAATGACGGATCGAGTACGCGTCGATAAAGGCATCCTTGGCATCTGTCTTGCCCTCACCCCTTGTAGATGGCCGAGGCGCGGTGGACCGCCAGGCCGGTCAGATAGGCCATCGGCTGGTCGTGGCTCAGGAGCAGGCCAATCAGCAGGACGGCGCCGCCGTGGTTGAGGTCAACGGCCCACAGCACGTCGGTGGATATAGCCAGGACGTCGCCGATGAGCTGGAGCAGCTCGGTCTCGTCGTTCAGGACCCAGGCTGGCCTGGGAATCGTCTTCACGTCTCTTTGACTGGCGGATGTAGGAGACTGCTCGCACAGAGTCGAGGTTAGGGCGCCAACCTGGCGCCCGCTGTGTGAGAGGTGTCATGTGCCTAGCGTGGTAAAAATCAACGTGCTGACCGTGCCGGAGGAACAGCGCGAGGTGCTGGAGAAGCGCTTCGCGTCACGCGCCGGGGCCGTGGAGGGCTCCGACGGCTTCGAGTGGTTCGAACTGCTGCGTCCCGTCGAGGGGACGGACACCTACCTGGTGTACACCCGCTGGCGCAGCGAGGAGGACTTCCAGGCGTGGATGGAGGGCCCCATGAAGGCGGCCCACCAGCGCGGCGGCGAGGACGCCCCGCAGCAGAGGCCCGCCGCGTCCGGGTCCACGCTGTGGTCCTTCGAGGTCGTACAGCAGGCCGGGCCCAAGCAGGGCTGACCTGGAGCCTGCGCACGCGCCCCGGTCCGCGCCGGGGGCACGGACCGGGGCACCGGCCGGGGGCACGGACCGGGGGCGTGGACGGGGGGCGCGGACCGGAGCGGAGACCGGGGGCACGGAGCCGTCAGAGCGGGTTGAGGCGGGCCCTGAGCAGGCAGAACTCGTTGCCCTCGGGTCCTGTAACGCGCGACTAGCAGCTCTGTAAGCGACTGCCAGGAGGGCCGCCGTGGCCGCATCGGCCATGCTCAGGGGCGTTTCCGCCCTTCGTCTGTCCGTCCTCACGGATGAGACGACCAGCCCGCAGCGCCAGAGGGAAGCGAACGCCCGCGTTGCGGCGGATCTGGGCATCGACCTGGGAGACCGGGAGGCCGTGGACTGGGCGTCTCCGCGTCCAAGACGGCCCCGTTCGAACGGCCGGAGCTGGGGCGTGGCTGGCCCGTCCGGCGGAGTACGGCCATACGAACGTGTCCTCTTGACGTCTTCCGCCGGGCGGGCGAAGGTCGAGCAATTGGCTGCAATCCGATCGAGACAGGGAGAGGGCATGAGGTTGCGTTTCCTCGGGATCATCCCGAACACGCCCGGCAACGAGTCTCCGACCATCTGGCTGGACGAGGACAGCGGGGACCTGCTGATCCAGTCCTACAAGGCCACTGAGGAGGAGGTGAAGGCGTGCCAGGAGATCGGGTCAATCCCCGGTCACGGAACGGATGTTCCTCACCACGAGACAGTCATCCGGCTGCCCAAGGTCATGCTTCAGTTCATCCCCCGACCCGACAGTGAGGACAAGACGAACGGTGTCAACGAAGTCGCTTGAGGAAGAGTGGGCCAGTGTCACTCGGAGCGCTGTCCATCTGGAGATGCGGGACAGCTACATCCGGGACGATCCGGGGTTCATCGCATGGCAGCAGGGGCGGACCGCCGACGCGGCTGCCCAGTACCAGGCTTGGACAGAGCTGATGAAGAAGGCGACGGCGCGCGGGGTAGTGGTACGTCGCGCCCGGATCATGAGCGAGCCTCTGTCGGACTACTGCCGGTTCGAGTACGACGTGACCGGCCCGGTAAACCTCGCTGGCGGCGAGCAGGTGCGCTGGCTGCCTCGCCGCCGCGCGTCGGACATTGCCCTGCCCGGTAACGACTTCTGGGTGTTCGATGGCACGTACGGGAAGTTCAACCACTTCACGGGTGATGGGTCGTCCGCTGGCCCTGAACCGTTCGATGACCCTGACGTGGTGAAGCTGTGCGTTGATGCGTTCGAGGCCGTGTGGGAGCGGGCTACTCCGCATGAGGAGTACCGGCCCGTCTGAGCCATGGCAGCATCATCATCGTCCAGCGTCCAGGCGGCCCGGCAGGCTCTCGCGGATCGGCTCCGTGAGCTGTGCCGGGACGCCGGGCTGGAAGGCAAACAACTCGCAGCGCTGTGCGGTTGGCACCCGTCCAAGGTCTCTCGGATCTCGACCGCGAAAACGACCCCGAGCGCTGACGACATTCAGACTTGGTGCCGGGCGTGCGGACGGGAGGATCAGACAGCCGACCTAGTCGCGTCCCTGCGTGCTGTCGAGGGCATGTGGGTGCAGTGGCACCGCATGGAGCGTACGGGGCTGCGACGCGCTCAGGAGTCGGTTCTACCGCTGTATGAGCGCACCACTCGGTTCCGGGCCTACTCACCGAATTTCGTGCCCGGCCTAGTCCAGACGTTTGGCTACACGGAAGCCGTGTTGCGCGCTGTCCAGCGCAGACGCGTTGCCGTCGATGACGTGGCCGACGCCGTGGCGGTACGCATGGACCGGCAACGTGTCCTGGACGACGGGCATCGGCGCTTCGCGTTCCTGATGGAAGAGTCCGTGTTGTCCAACGGGCTTGGCGACGCCGACACGCAAGCTGAACAGCTTGATCACCTGATGACTGTCGGCGCGCTGCCCAACGTCAGCGTCGGAGTGATTCCGGCGCGGGTGGGACGGTCGCGTATGCCCGTTGAGGGCTTCTGGATCTACGACACGGCACAGGTCAACGTCGAACTAGTCTCGGGCTATCTCACGCTCACGCAGCCCAGCGAAGTGAAGGCGTACGCCGACGCGTTCGCCATGCTGGCGGACATGGCGGTCTACGGTGCGAAGGCTCGGGCACTGATCAGAGCGGCGATGGACTCGCTCAGGTGATCGCGTCGCAATCACGTGCAATCGGCTGTGAGTCGGTATCGCTGCCTTCCTAGCGTTGTCACCACACGGACGACGTGAAGGGGTCGGCATGAGCAAGCCGAAGACCTGCCCGAGTGAACCGGCGGCATTGCCGCCGAGGATGGACCCGGAGCCTCAGCCGGTCCCGGGCTGCGCCGGTTGCACCGAGTTGGCGAACGTCCGGGACCGTGCGCACACGAGCGGCGACATGACCACCGTGACGGACGCCGGCGTCTTGATGGCGCGGCACCCGGAGGAGCACTCATGGTCGCGTCGGCGAACACAGACGGTTGCCGGTCATGACGGCTCCCGCCAGGCTTCATAGACAGGGACCGACCCGGTTACCGGCCCCGGAGCTGGTGACCCTGATAGACGACCCTGACGGCCCGTACGCGAACTCCCCAGAGGGCTGGTGGACACAGCGCGGCGGCGCGCTGGACGTGCGCTCCGGCGTCGTCTACATCCCCCCCCTGCTCCAACCCGCCCCACTCGCCGTCTGCCGAAGGTGCCGGGCGGCCAGCAACCATGAACTCCCGCCCCCGGTCGGCCCAAGGGGACAGCGCGGCCGGGGGCGGGTGGCAAGTGCAGTGCACGACCCAAACTGATGAACGAGAGGAGAGCGGCATGCGCGTGCAGATCATTACCGCCACTGACGGCGGGCACGGCGGAGGCGGAGGGGGCGGAGGCGACGGCCACCCCGGCCAGCCCTGGACGCCGCCCCAGGAGCCGCCGTCCCCCGACGGCGACACCCCGCCCGGCGACGGAACGCACCGCAAGTGACTGGCAACTCCCCGCAGGCGGGCCGCCCCAGCCGTAAGGAGCTGGGGCGGTTCCTCCTGGAGACACAAGCGATGTCGTCGGACTGGGCTCCGACGTTCGCGGCCGTTGACCGGGCGGCCTTCCTGCCTGGCCTCATGTGGCCGTTCGACATGGACGCGGGTACGAGCGTCCCCGTGAACCGGGCGGACGACCCAGACGCCTGGTACGCGGCGGCGGACAGCAACGTCCCCATCGTGACCCAGTGGGACGACGGCAAGCACATCGGCACCAAGCCGGGGAAGGTATCCACCAGCTCCTCCTCCATGCCCTCTGTCAACTACGCGATGTTCCAGGCACTGGCCGTGGATGAGGGCATGAAGGTGCTCGACGTGGGCACCGGCACCGGGGAAACGGCTGGCGCGCTGGCGCACCGCTGCGGAGCGCGGAACGTCACCACCATGGAAGTGGACCGGGCCGTGTCGAGACAGGCCCGCGAACGGCTGTGCAGGCTCGGCCTGTACCCGGATGTGGTCGTGGGCGACGGATTCGACGGCCACACGGACAACGCCCCCTATGACCGCATCCTGGCCACGGTCGGACTCCGGGAGATCCCCGGGGCATGGATTGAGCAGACCCGGCCCGGCGGCCTCATCGTGGCCCCCTGGGGGACCCACTACTCCAACGCGGACGCCGTGGCCCGCCTGGAGGTCAAGGGCGGGACAGCGTCAGGACACTTCACACGCCCTGTCGAGTTCATGAAATTGAGAACACGGCGGCTCTCGATTCCAGGGCACGGCGAGTACGTCCCGGCGGATGCCCTGGACAACGCCGACACGTCCACCACGGAGGTCACGGAGGCGGAGTTCGTCACGGGGAAGCACACCGCCCTGTCCTTCGCCCTGGGGCTCCGCGTCCGGGACTGCGTCCAGGCCGTGGCGGACAAGCGCGAGGGCGCGCGGCCGGTGTGGTTCTACTCGCTGAGTGACCGCTCCTGGGCTTGCGTGATGTTCCGCGATGGCGCGGAGTCGCGCGTCTGGCAGTCCGGACCTCGGCGGCTATGGGATGAGGTGGAGCAGGCGTACCGGTGGTGGGTCGGCCGGGACAAGCCGGATCACACCCGGTTCGGCCTCACGGTGACCCCGGACGGACACCGCGCGTGGCTGGACGTTCCGGCGGAGATGTGGGCCGTGTGAGGCACCGAACTGGCCCCGCCCGTGCGCCTCCCCCGACGCGCGGGCGGGGCCTTCCTGCGTTTGCTGGCCAGCGGATAGTCTAGAAC